>CAZLEO010000464.1:0-4813 GCA_964558555.1 uncultured Rickettsiales bacterium
GCGGGTGTCTATGTTTGAGAAGTGGGTTCCCCACGAACTATGGACAACTCCCCGAAACAGCATTGCGTTCTATTCGATGATCAGATCCGGCCCAAAACAGCAGAAGATATGCTGACAGGCTGTAAGACTGGGACTGCCGCAGGACTCGCCAATTGATGCAGCCAGGCACATCGTCGCGGCTCACCTAATTCAATGGGCTATGAATTCCCGGCCGATATAGATCACCTGGAACTCCAGTAGTCTACAGCGGAAGCGCCAGCGCGGATTCAGCCAGTATATCTGTCAGCAAATCATCGGCGTCTCCGGTCTCCAGGTCGTCACTAAGAGGCCGGAGATCATGTTCGGTCGTAGCGGCCCTAAATGGCTCAGTTCGCACAGTATCGGACGCCTCAGGAATAACCTTAGAGGCAAATGCGTCTTCCACAGTACTCAGCCCAAGCCGGAATGCCAACACGGGGTCTCCAACTCTCTGATCGGGGACACCAAGGGTCCTTTCCGCATTAGTATCCGCAGGCTCGGCAAGGACATCGACACTGATCTCCACTGGAATATGAGCTGAAGTAGATGAGACAGATGTTTCGGGAGCAACCGTTGGGGCCGGAGCCGGATCTGGTGCCGGAGCCGGCAGCGTATTGCCGAAATTCCTTCGCAAGATCACAAAGTCCGCCAAGTTGACCCTACCGTCGTTGTTAAAGTCGGTCGTAAGTGCGTCTCCTCTCTGGCCAAACTGGTTGACGAATCCATCTAAGTCACCGTCGCCGACCTCTCTGTCACCATCACCGTCGCCTCGCAGAACGTGGAAGAAGAACGTGTAATCTTCAGCCATCTGGCTACCGCTGGAGTTCTCGACTCCTGATGCCGAAAGCACCGCGGTGTAGTTGCCGTCGGCCAACAAGAGAGCAGACGTATCCCAGGTGGCGGTATCCGTATCAAAATCGTATGCAACAGGCACACCGCCAAGGCTGGATGCTTCGCCGGTTGTGGTGTTTTCGATACTCAGGTCCTCGGGATCAAGGCTCGCCGAGACATCCTGGTCAAACGCAATCGCCAGCGAATTGATCATCGATCGTTGCGAAAGTGAGTCGTTGATATCAGAAGCCGTGACGCTCGGCGGCAGCAGAGCGACAGTGAAGAATCGGACATAGTTGCCTCCCTCGGTTCCGCTGCTGTCACCGTCGAGATGGTTGCCCGTCAGATCATGAATGCTCGTATTGCCGTTAACCGTCAGGCGATACGACCCTTCCGGCAGCATCCCGGCGACTATGTCGAGCGATACCTCTGCCGAACCGGGGGTATAGCGGGGCACGATGTCGAAGACAACGTCGTCACCATCGTCGTATGTTCCGTTGGGTCCGGGGCTACGGAGATCGTAGTTAGCCAGCGCGTTGGCGTCGATATTGTTTACGACCTCACTGAAGGTCACTCCGATTGTCGGACCCACACTGGCGACCACGCTTCCGGTTTGGATATCCACCGGGTTGGTCGCTATGACCACTGGAGGGTCTATATCGTTGGTGTCGCCTCGAAATTCATAGGCGCCCTTGTCAGACCATCGAGCGGCTGGCGTCAGATCGTAAAGAATCGAATTGCCGTCAGTTAGCGACGCCTGTCCATCGTATGTCGAGACGATGTAGTTCAGGCCGTCACCGGCGGAGATGCCCACCGTGGGGGTCATGTTCGTGTTCCCCGGCCCGTAGTGCATCGCAATCTGCCCGGTCGAATAGAGCGTGACCGCTGCGTTCACAACTCCCCACCCCGGCGACTGCCACCCGTTTGACGTCTGCCACCGGACGGTAACCTCGTCGGGCACGGAAATGTCGACATAAATGTCATCTCCATAGTTCATCGGTGATAAATCATACCAGAGAGGCGCGATCCGACGGTTGTTGATGAGATCATCTAAGGTGTTGGCATCGTCGGGATCACTGGCGGCCCCGAACTGTAGATACCCATGCATGGAGACGTCAACCGACGAATAAGTCAAACCGTAGAAGTCGAAAGTGAAGCCCGCTGGGAAATCCAGTGTCCAGTTTTCGAAATCGCCGTACTTCCAATTCTGTGCGATTCCAACGGTGTCAAATTCGCTGGCCCCAAGCACTGTTTCAGTATATAAGAAACCGGTACTGTCGGGCATACCCGGATCATTTGCCCTGGGCAGACCGTCAATGTCCGTTGGCGGAGATGTCCAGTGTTCGGCGCTGTCGATAGCGGGCGATCCGCCAGAGAGATGGAAGTTATCGTCCCGACCGCCGTCAAATCCGCCGCCTGCGGTGCTGTAGCCCAGAATATTGTCAGCTCCGTCAATATCGACGAACCCTGGATCGCCCGTCAGGCTTTGCAGGTCCTGCTCTGATGCGGCTTGCCAATCGACCAACAGATGTTGATCGAGAGCATTGAAGAAACCGGCGTGTGCCTCAGGCAAGTCAGAGGGAGAGAACAGATTGTGATCGCTGTCCAGTTTGGTGGAACTGTCGGCAGTGCTGTATATGCAGTGCCCGACTTCTATGGCCAGGATATTGTTGCGAAGGTGAATCACACTTCCGTCTTTAACGTCAATAGCACTTCCTACCTCCTGGTAAACAGTGTTGTTGGTGATTCGCACATTTGAAAAATCCGCATTCCAATACGAAGTGTCCAATATCCGTATGCCCGCCTCGCTGTTTGCATAGACAAGATTGTTGAACACATCCATGTCCCGATAGGGTGGCCCGTAGCCACTTACGTGCCCGGCGAAAATTCCGACTGCACTGTTATAAACAGTATTGCCGAAAACATCCCCGGCTCCCCATTGGTGGATGCCGATCTCGGAGTTCCCGTAGACGCGGTTTCCATTGATTTCGGCTCCGGCTCCATCAATGCCTACATCGTTGCCGTATACGACATTGGCGGCAGCTCGAGCGCCTTCCCTGACATTAATGCCGGTAGAATTACCATAGGCACTGTTTCCTGTAACCGTTACATTTCTGCTGGCGGAGATGCCCGCTCCCAAGTTGTCATGTACAATGTTGTTGCTGACAACGGCGGTATCGTCAGGATCCTCGCTGTGGGATTGCAGCGACGCCAGAATCCCGACATTCCAGTCGTAGACTCGGTTGTTTACAACAGTCGCTCCATCACCATCTGTTCTAATTCCAAAGGGCGACGGATATGGACCGGAACCTGAAGGAACGTAGCTGGTGTTATGCACGTGATTGCCAGTAATGACGGCATCGTCATTTCCGTCTCCGAGATAGACGCCGCCTAATTCGAGGCCGTATATATCGCAGGCGGTGATCGCCAGGTTATCGCTGTCGCCGTCGACCCCGGCGTACACTCCCACGTAGGCGCCGGTAATGCTCAGATGCTCCAGCGTTACGTCGTCGGCATTGCGGAGTTCCACTGCGTAGACGTCATCGTTTGTATTCCCGCGGTCCAGAACCGCCGCTGCCGAGTCCGGACCTTCAATTCTCACACCGCTGTCGTCGGCCTCAATTACAACGTCTCGCGCCAACGTGTAGGTCCCGGTGTCAACATGGACAGTCTCTCCCGGACCGAGATCGTATGCGGTCAGCAACGCCGACAAACTCGCCATCGGCGCCGCGGGGCTCTTTCCGCTGTTGTCGTTGTCGCCCTCGACGGTGGTGAACACATCGCCGACGGTATCGGCATCATTAACGTAGTAGTCCGCACCGGCATTGGTGATCAGGAATGCCTGGTCGGAGGTGTCCTGCGGATTGGCGCCTTGGTTGGCCGTCACGCGAATCAGCGCCGTGTTGACGTCCGTCAGCGGCTCCGGCGACCACATATAGCTGCCTCGTCCGAAAAGGCCCATATCAAGGTCCGTGGCGATGGGTGTCCACGAATCTCCGCTGTCGGTCGACAGTTCCAGATCCAGCGTCGATGCTGACACGCCGCCGGGATTGACGGCCATGATTTCTACGCCCGCAACTTGGGCGACACTGTAACCTTCTTTAAGTAGTTCCAGCAGGATCCCCTCGCCGCCGGAAGCCGTCACACCAAAACTCTGCGCGACGGCTTTGTACAACCCGCCCGCTTTCGTAGCGATATTGTAATCATCAAAGACTGTGATGCCCTGGAGAGCTATATCGAACACGTTTGCAGTTGATGAGAACTCGGCAAAGTGCAACCGAATGGTGTACTGTCCGTCCGGTACAGGGAACAGGTAGGATGCGCGATCGATGTCGCCGTACGGCGCATTGGAATAGGTCTGATACACTGCTTCGGGGGCCGGGTCGGACAACCCGCTGGTGTCGACTGCGTCGGTGAACCACCGGTCATCATTGTCGAGTCCGCCGTAGTTGTCGGCGAGCCAGTCATCGACTCTCGGCCCACCGCAATTCATCTGCATCAGAATCCCAGATTCCGACAGGCCCGACGAATGCCACTCGACGGGGACCGGCTGGCCGACCACGAGTTTCTCAAGACCGTTTGGCGAAAGCACCTGGATCATCTGTGCGGGACTAGCCGCCGCCTCAGTTGTATTACCGTATGCTCCAACATTGACCCGATTCCCGTGTGGGGCCGATTCGGAGAGATAGAACGATCTGGGATCGCCGCTGTCGATGCCCGGAGAGGCTGGCTGGAGGTGGAAATCGTCGTCGGCGCCTCCGTCGACCGACACGAGCGTATCATAACCCAGAATACCATCTGGTCCGGCGGGATCGACAAACAGCGGATCATCCTGACGGCTGTGCGGATCCTGGCCGGCCTCGTAATACCACTCGGTGCGCCCGACGAACTCTGAACCGGCCCAGGATCCGATCTTCCCCGTGCCTGTAACTTGGAGAAGGTTGTAGTCGCTGTCGAAGCCGAC
>CAZLEO010000465.1:0-4754 GCA_964558555.1 uncultured Rickettsiales bacterium
ATCATTTGCCGGCGCTGTGCGCCGGGGAATGATGCAAGACCAGACTTGACCCCTAGGGGAAGGTGAGCCGTGTGTCCACGTGCACCCCGTCCTCGTCCGCGTGGACGGACAGGGTGGCGGCGCCGCCGCGGGGCAGGGCGGCGAAGGCGCTCTCGAGGATGGCGTCCACCGAGCAGGTGATGTTGCGCGGATCGGCCTCGACCTGGGGCAGGCCGTCGTCGAGCTGCACCTCGATCCGGGGGGGATCGGACCACCTGGAGCGGGCCTCCTCGACGCGCTGGGCGACGATCTGGCCCAGGTCGAGCGGCTCGGACTCCTGCGGCCGCCGCCCGGCGTAGACCATCATCTCGTTGGCGCGGGCGACACCGCGGCGCGTGGCCTCGGCGATATCGTCGAGGCAGTCGCGGGCCATGGCGCCCTCGGGCAGCTCCATGCGTGCGAGCTCGGCGTTGCCCGAGATGGCCATGAAGAGGTTGTTGAAGTCGTGGGCCAGGCCGCCGGCGAGGCCGCGTAGACCGTCGAACCGTTCGTCGTCGTGCATGGGATCGTCCTGAAGGGGCGTCAGCCCAGGGATGTCGTGTGGGTGCGGCGGCGCCACTCGCGCTCGAGGAACTTCACCACCGTGTACACGTCTTCATTGGGCTCGAGCTTGCCGTCGCGGTAGGTCTCCGGGAAGAACACGCCCACGCGGCGACCGTGCTGGCGGCGCACCTCGGCCTCCACGATGGTGGGCTGGCCGTGAAAGATGACCTCGATCTGGACGGTCTCGCCCACGTTGAACGAGGGGTACACGTGATCGGGCAGCTCCACGAGCATGCCGGCGAGGCTGATGTCCACGCAGCGGGCGCCGTACGAACCCTCGTCGGCGGTGATGACGCGCAGCGATGTGTGGCTGCGCTTGCTCACGGGCACGCGGAAGAAGCGGCGCATCTCCACACGGGAGATCATCACCGGACGGTCCACCACGAGATCGCCGGACTGGTTCTCGGGGCCGGGCCCGCGCACCGAGGACACGAACACGCACGACCGGCTGCGGTGCAGGAACGTGACCAGACATTTTGACGCGGGCTTGAAGAACGCCTCGTACCCGGGCAGGGCGATGGTCAGGGTCAGGCGCTGGCCGTCGAGGGACGAGAAGAAGGCCGGGAACGCGGCCGGTGTCTCCACCGAGGAGATGATGGCCGGGCGGCGGTACGAGCAGCAGCGCCGCAGGGTCATGCGCAGCTCGTCCGCGTCGAGCTCCTCCATGGTGGAGAATTCGCTCGGTACCGAGGAGATCTCGTCGCTGTCGTCAAGGGGGGTTCGTGGTTTGTCCTGCATGACCTCACCCAAGGTTCCCCTGTAGGATACTACGCCGCGACCGCCTGGGTGCGGATTCGACGAAGAGGTGACCATGAGACCGATCCCCTCGCCGCAGGAGGCGACGCCGGCGCTCTACCAGGAGCTGGGCATGAAGTCGGGGGTGGAGATCCACCAGCAGCTCGACACGGTGCGCAAGCTGTTCTGTCGCTGCCCGGCGGGGCGTTACAGCAGCCGCGTGGACGCGGAGGTGCTGCGCCACATGCGCCCGACGCTGAGCGAACTCGGCGAGTACGACGGCACCGCGCTGATGGAGTTCAAGACGCGCAAGGAGATCATCTACCAGCTGAACTCCGAGACCGTGTGCACCTACGAGATGGACGACACACCGCCGTTCATGATCGACGAGGCCGCGCTGGACATCGCCCTGGAGCTGACGATGCTGCTGCGCTGCAATCTCGTCGGCGAGCTGCACATCGCACGCAAGCAGTACCTCGACGGGTCCATCCCCACGGGCTTCCAGCGCACCACCATCTGCGGCACGGACGGCTACATCCACGCCTGCGGGCGACGCATCGGCATCATCCAGCTGGGGCTGGAGGAGGACGCGTGCCGCCAGGTCTCGGACCAGGGTCACGTGCGCGTCTACCGCACCGACCGCCTGGGCATGCCGCTGATCGAGATGGTGACCTACCCGGAGATGGTGCTGCCGCACGAGACGGCCGAGGTGACCGAGTCGCTGCGGCGGCTCGCGCGCTCCACCGGCAAGGTGCGCACCGGTCACGGCGCCACCCGCCAGGACGTGAACGTCAGCGTCGAAGGGGGCACGCGCTGCGAGATCAAGGGGGTGCCCTCCATCCGCATGATCCCCCGGCTGGTCCACTACGAGGCGCTGCGACAGCGCTGCCTGCTCGATCTGCGCGACGAGCTCGTCGGGCGGGGACACCGGGCCGACGACTTCCACGCCGACACCGCCGACGTGACGTCGCTGCTGCGCAAGACGTTGTACACACCCCTGTCCCAGGCCATCGCCGCCGGCGGCGTGTGCCACGCGGTGCGGTTGCCCGGCTTCGGCGGCACCCTGGGGTGGCCCTTGCAGCCGGACTTCACCTTCGCCAACGAGGTCTCGGACCGCGTGCGGGTCATCGCCTGCCTGGACCAGCTGCCCAACCTGGTGCACTCGGATCACGCCGACGTAACCATCGCATCGCGCAACTGGGCCGCGATCCGCCGCGAGCTGCGGGCGGACACCGACGACGCGGTGGTGCTGGTCTGGGGTTCGCAGCTGGACGTCGAGACCGCGGCCTCCGAGATCGAGATCCGCGCCCGCGAGGCCATCGAGGGCGTCCCCAACGAGACGCGCCGATCCCACTGGGACGGCACCACGGTGTTCGAGCGCATCCTGCCCGGCGCGGACCGCATGTACCCGGACACGGACCTGCCCCCCAAGGAGGTCCCGCCGGCGCGGATCGAGGCGATCGAGGCGCGGCTGGGCGAGCCGCCGTGGCAGGTGGTGGAGCGCATCCAGGAGACGGGGATCACCCCGCGGGTCGCCTGGGCGCTGACCAACGGCCCCTGGACCGGGACCTACGAGGACGCGGTCGCCGCGGGTGTGGCGCCGTCCACCGCCGCGACGGTGCTGGCGAACATCGTCCCGGGCCTGGTCCGCCGCGGCGCGGACTCCCTCAACGGCGCGCAGCTCGCCGACCTGCTCAACGCCCTGCGCGACGGCGCCGTGCTGATCGACGCCGTGCCCGCCGTGTTGCGCCGCATGGACGAGGGTTTGCCGCGGCTCGAGGCCATGGTGGAGCTGGACATGGTGCCCATCGGCGCGCGCGAGGCGCCCGCGGCCGTGGAGGCGTCCCTGGCGGCCGTGGATCGCGCCACCGTGCGTAGCGACGGCGACGCGGCCACCACCGCCGTGATGGGGATGGTGATGGGTGCGCTGCGCGGCAAGGTGGCCGGGGCGGTCGTCCGCCCGCAGGTCGAGGCCTGGCTGGGAGGTGAGCGATGAGCGACGACCGCTACAAGGGCTACCGCGGCCCGGGCCGCAAGGTGCTCGAGGAGCACGACGTGCCGGTGTGGAGCGACGTCAAGTGCGAGACCACCCGCGGCTCGTTCGTCGGCCTGATCCTGCCCCGGTCGGAGACCGCCGACGACCGCCACGTCGTGCTGAAGCTGCGCAACGGCTACAACGTGGGCCTCGCCCACGACACCATCCTCGGGTTCGAGGTGCTGGGTTACAAGGAGGCCCAGTACAAGATCCCGGAGAGCGAGTTCCCCCGCGATCCGGTCAAGCCCAACGTGCTGCTGCTGGGCACGGGCGGCACCATCGCGTCGCGCCTGGACTACCGCACCGGCGCGGTGATCCCGGCCTTCACCCCCGGCGAGCTGTACGGCTCGGTGCCCGAGCTGGCCGACTACTGCAACCTCACCACCAACAAGATCTGCGGCGTGTTCTCCGAGAACATGGCCGGCCCCCAGTACATCGCCCTGGCCGAGGCCATCGGCGAGGCGATCCAGCAGGGTTACCGCGGCGTGATGATCGGCCACGGCACGGACACCATGCACCACACCGCGGCCGTGCTGTCGTTCATGGTGCAGGGATCGCCCATCCCCATCGTCATGGTGGGCAGCCAGCGGTCCAGCGACCGGCCTTCCTCGGACGCCGCGTTGAACCTGATCCACGCGGTCAACGCCGCGGCCTACGGCGACATCGCCGAGGTCATGGTCTGCCTCTTCGGGCCCACGTCCGACCTGTACGGGCTGCTGCACCGCGGCACGCGCGTGCGCAAGATGCACTCGTCCTACCGATCCACCTTCCGCACCATCGGCGACATCCCGCTGGCCAAGGTGGATCGAGAGACCGTGACACCCCTGCGCGCCGACTTCGCACCGCGGCGCGAGGACAAGCGCGTGCGCATCGACGCGGCCTTCGACGACCGCGTCGCCATCGTCTATTACTACCCGTGCATGAGGCCGGACATGATCACGTCGCTGATCGACAACGGCTACCGCGGCATCATCATCGCCGGCACCGGGCTGGGCCACGTCAACCGCCCCCTGTACGAGGCGCTGGACCAGTGCCGCGACGCCGGCGTCGTGGTGTTCATGGCCGTGCAGACCCTGTGGGGCTACGCGCAGATGTACGTGTACGAGACCGGCCGCGAGCTCATGGAGCTCGGCGTGGTGCCGGCGGCCAACATGCTGCCCGAGGTGGCGTTCATGAAGCTGTGCTGGATCCTCGGCTCGTCCGACGACCCCGAGGAGATCAAGCAGCGCATGCTCACCCCCATCGCCGGCGAGATCACCGATCGGGAGCCGCACAACGGGTATCTGATCCACCAGGGAGGGCTCCCCGAGGTGGAGGCGTTCGTCGCGTCGTACAGGAAGTAGTTCAGGTCGCTAGCCCGAGTTTACCGCCCTCGCGCGAGGCATGCAGAGACGTCCATCGA
>CAZLEO010000466.1:0-4714 GCA_964558555.1 uncultured Rickettsiales bacterium
CCGGAGCTGCGTTCGCCCCGCCCCGAGCAGCCCCCCAAACGGGGACATGCGCAACTTGGTCGCCCCGAAGCTTCGATCGGCCCCCAAAGCCCCTGAGCAAGTTGCGCGTGCCGGTGTGCCGGACCACCCCGTGTCGCCCCCAGACCCCGTTCCAACCCAGCGCCAGCCACCTCGTACCCGGACCCCGTCGTAGATCGGCGCCGCCACCTCCCCTGCCCTCGTTCCCACGGTCCCCGTCGGAACGTTCTCCTGGGCGCTCCAGCGCCCTCCCTCCATCGGGGATCAGGTCGTTGGCGGCTGTCGCCGATTGTCCGTCGGGGATCTGGGGGCGACACGGGGCGGTCCGCGGCTTCTGGGGCGTTCAGGGTTCCTGGATCCCCACCCAGAACTCCATGGTCTCCCCGGACCCCATGGTCAGGCCGTCGAACCGAAGCACTTCCTCTCCACCGGGCATGACCACGTGCTCGCCGGCGTCCTCCCCATCCATCTGGCTGGCGCCGGCCCATACCGCGCCGCGCGGAATCGGCACGTCCATCTGTAACAGGAAACTCTCGCTGGCCGACGATGTGAAGGTCACGGCCATTCCCCCGGCCTCGCGGATCACACTCATGTCCCCCTCCCCAGCCCCCGCCCGGATCTGCTCGACCTCAAGCGACGACAACCCGTTGGGCAGGTGCGGCCTCAGAACCACCGTATCGTCCTCGGGCATCAACATCGGTCCCACCAGATACACCAGGTAGGCGTCGATGTTGATCCCGCCCTCCCAGGGCCGATGGCGCGCGGTGTAGTCCCCGAGCCCGCCGAGCGGGTCGTAGATCGGCGCCAACGGCGAGAAGTCGTCGTAGACCATGTACTCGCCGTACTGGCCGCCCTCGTCGGCGTAGAGGTGCAGGGCGTTGAAGGCGTCCTCGGCTTCGGGATCGCCGATGAGGGCGAGGTTGTAGAGGTAGTAGCCGGGGACCATGCCGGTGCAGATGCCGTCGTCGACGGGGAAGCCCATGAACTCGTGGTACTCGGGGTCGAGGGGGGTCTGGACGGTGCCGTCGCCGCGGCCGGCGGCGGCGCGGAGGCCGGCGAGGTTGGCGAGGGCGTCGGGGTCGTCGGGGGCGAGGGCGCCGGTCCAGAGGGGCTTGAGGTTGACGTCCTCGTAGGGGCGGAGCTCGGGCTGCTCGGCGTCGTACCAGATGAAGGGGGCGTAGTGGCCGTCGTCGAGCCTGAAGTGGTCGGAGAGGGCGCCGTGGGCGAGGTCGGCGAGGGAGGCGAACTCGGTGGCGTCGGCGGTCTCGCCGATGTCTGCGGCGGCGGCGGCCATCCATTCGGCGGCGGCGGCCATGAGGAACGAGGAGTTGGAGGACCAGGCGGTCTCCTCGTACAGCGTGTTCAGGTCGTGGCCCAGCGAGGCGCTCATGGCGACGCGGTAGGTCTCGTCGCCGGAGTGGGGCTGGCGACCTTCGTCGTCGATGGTCTGGGCGACCAGGGCGCGGCGGAGGTAGGGCCAGCGGTCCTCGACCACGTCCATGTCGCCGGTGAACGCGGCGATCTCGCGGTACATCAAGGGGACGTAGGAGGGACCCTCGGCGGCGAGGCGGCCGGACCAGCTGCCGAGGGCGTCCCAGTCGGGCGGATCGGTGAGGTCTGCGGGGGTCAGGCCGCTGGCGCACTGGTTGGAATAGTCGCCCTCCACCGAGGCGCAGAGGTAGAGGTAGTCGATGGCGGCGCGCGCCTCGTCGTGCAGGCCGGCGCGCAGGAAGAAGCGGACGGGGCCGATGGTGTCGCGGAGCCACACGCCGGTGTAGCGGGACATGGGGCAGACGGCGCCGGCGGCGGACTGCTGGGCGCGCACGTTGACGCGCATGCCGTCGTAGAGGTCCTCGATGCGCTCGTCGGCCACGTGGACCTGCAGGCCGCGGCCGCTGAACTCCGCCCAGGTGTCCAGGGTGTCGTCGAGCCAGACCTCCGGATCGGCGCCGGTGAGGGCGTCGGCGGTGTCCTGGAGCTGATCGGTGGACTCGCCGGTGGCGACGACGATCACCGCCATGGCGGTGTCGCCCGGGCCGACGGCGCCGAGGGGGATGCGGTAGTCGCCGCCGTCCTCCTCCAGGGTACAGCCCCACGGGATGTAGGTGCGGTAGCGGCCGTCGGTCTCGATGACCTCGAGGGGGAGGCCGTCCGCGTCGTCTGGGGTGGACGCGAAGTCGAGGCGCACGTCCAGATCGGCCGTGCCGTCGCCGATGCCCTCGGCGAGCAGCACGCGCACCACCGCCGGAGGGACGTCCAGCGGGTCGAAGCTCGCGGGGGTGGGCGCGAAGTCCACGGTGTACAGGCTGTGGTCGGCCGTGTCGGCGCGCGTGACGATCACGGCGGCGCCGCGGACGCGCGCGATCCACTCCTCCTCGAAGGGGGCCTCGTCGCCGTCGGCGTCGAGGACGGCGGCCACGTCGGAGAAGAAGTAGTCGTCCTTCTCGTACTTCGGCCCCACCATGGAATGCAGCGTGTTGAGGGGATCGGTCATCCCCATCAGGGCGAAGACGCGGCCGTTGCCCACGGCGTGGGAGCCGCGGTGCTGGGGATCGGGGCGGTCGTCCACCGGCCCGGACACGTGGGTGGCGTACAGCGACAGGTCGGCCAGGGCCGGGTGATCGTCGAAGAACGGGTGGTCGAGGGCGGGGCGGACGTCGTCACCGGGCCAGGGATCGTGCTCGGCCGGGGGCTCGGGGCCGGGGCCGGGCCCGTCGGGTTCGACCTCGTCGGGGCAACCGGCGAGGAGACACAGGGCCGCCGCCGCGATCGCGAGGGGGGAGGGGAGTCGCATGGGGCACTCCTCAGTAGCAGAGGGTCTCGTAGTACTCGTAGGTGTTGTTGGTCTCGTCGCATTCCTCGACGGCGCCGGTGCCGAAGCCGTTGTCGTCCACGCGGATGATGAACCCGCCGCCCCACTGATCGGGGTGCATCTCGAAGATGTTGCCGTACACGGACTGGCCGGCGGGTATCGGCCAGTGGAAGTGGGTGTCGATGAGCGTCTCGCCGCCCTGGTCCACGGTGAACAGGCTCACCGGCACCGGCGCGTTGACCTGGGTGCCCCCCTGGTTGGCGATGTTGTACGAGATCTTGACCGGGCCGTCGGTGCACGAGGCCACGCAGTACTCGCCGAACACGGGGATCAGGTCGGGCACGCCGGGGTTGTCCATGATGGGGCGCGCGCGGAACACGTTGTGCACGGACCACGAGGTGGGGGAGGGGCCGGGCACGGTGCCGTCGGGTTCGAGGTTGGTCACGGCAAAGTCGTGGGTGCCCCAGGTGGGGCCGGACTTGGCCCAGCCGCTGCCGCCGTGGCCGAACACGGCGATGCCGTTGAAGGCGCCCATGTTGGAGGCCACCACCACCTCGGCGGAGCCGTCGTTGTCCACGTCGGCGGTGACCGGGTACTCCCACAGGGTGCCCGAGTCGTGGGTGCCGTCGACGAAGTGGACGGCGCCGGTGGCGCCGTCGTAGATGCGGAACACATCCTCGTCGGCGTACAGGACCTCGTAGGCGCCGTCCCCGTCCACGTCGTAGCCCGAGCAGCCGGCGAGGCCGGAGTTGTCGGTGATGCTGGAGGACCACAGGGGTGTCCCGGTGATCTCCCACACGGAGATGGCCGTGTTGGCGGCGATGGCGATCTCCACCTCGCCGTCGCCGTCGAAGTCGGCCACGGCCGGCGGGCCGGGGTTGGTACCGGGGATGGCCAGGTTGGCGATGGCCGAGCCGTCGTGGTCCCGGATCACCAGGGCGGAGCCGGTGACGAAGAACACCTCACCGCCGGCGTCGCCGTCGATGTCGGCCACGGCGGCGAAGTTACCCGAGCCGCTGCCGTGGATACCCCACTCGATGCCGCCGAAGTGGTCGAAGACCTTCTCGCCGAGGATGATCTCGGATGTGCCGTCCGCGTCGATGTCGGCGATCACCGGGGTTCGCCAGGACGTGCTCACGCCGTTGAGCGTGGAGATGGTCGCGCCGTTGGCCCCCTCGACCAGGGCGATGTCCATGACGATCTCCACGTCCCCGTCCCCTTCGAGATCGGCCACGGCCGGCTGGGGGTACATGGACCACGAGAAGGGCTGGGACACCCACTCGGGCGTGCCGGATCCGTCCACGGCCGCCACACGGTGGTCGGTGGTGGAGGCCACGATCTCGGGGCGGCCGTCCACGTCCACGTCGGCGATGGAGACGCCGGCCTGGCCGTCGTAGCCCGGGATGTCGAAGATCACGCCGGACCCGTCCCCGTGCAGGGCGACGAGGTGGTTCGAACCCCAGACCGTGAAGGCGATGTCCGGCATGTCCAGCTCGTCCACGATCCCGTCGAAGTTGTCGTCGGTGAGGTTGCCCACCGCCGGCATGACGATGACCCCCTGGCCGCCGGACACCCAGGTCCACTCCACGGCCACGTTCCACGGATCGTGGACCTCCACCACGCCCTCGCCCTGGCATTCCTCGAGGATCTCGATCTCCTCCTCGGGGGGGTACACCACGGTGCAGTCGTCGTCCACGCAGTCGGCGATGCCGTCGTGGTCGGCGTCCATGTACCCCTCGTCCACCTGGCCGTCGCCGTCGTTGTCGATGCCGTCGCACTCCTCGTCGGGGCCGGCGGAGTCGTCGTCGTCGCCCGGCGGCATGGAGTCGTCGTCGTCGGCCGGAGGTGTCGGATCTTCCACGTCGGACAGGTCGTACTCGGTGC
>CAZLEO010000467.1:0-4686 GCA_964558555.1 uncultured Rickettsiales bacterium
GTCAAGCACCAGTTCAACCCCATCCGATTCCATCCCATCCTATAGAGATCGCTCGCTCCTCGCAGTGCTCACCGTCCCCTGGCTGCCTGCTGGACCAGCCTCAGCGGAACGGGGCCGCGCACGAGGAGGTCGAACAGGCCCCAGTCCTTGGGATCGAGAGACTCCAAGAAGGCCATCGCCTCCACGCCTCCGAGCGTGAGATCAGACTCGATGACCTCCAGGCATCGGGGCCAGATGCTGTGCTCCCACTTCGTGGGGTTCTCCCTCCAATCGCGGATCGCGAAGCCGATAGTGTCGAGGTCAGGATCGCGGCAGTACCATAGCTCGTCCTCCAGCCTCTCCAGGACATCTTCGGGCATGATGCTCTCCTCTCGTACTACCCGAGCGCCGAGCTGGAACACCAGTGTCTCGGCATCGATCTCGAAGCTCGCCACCGTTGGAGCTGTCGCCAGCGAGTACGGCCTGCCGTATGCGAAGAACACGAAGTGCCGCAGGCCTGACAGGTAGTACGCCAGGTCTTCAGTCCTGGCCTGCTCAAGCTGGGGGGAACCGCTTCGCATGTTCGTACGAAGCTCCCTCCAGGGAGGCGACAGAGCCCCATCGGAGAGGATCTTGGCCAAGCGATCGGCGGAGGAGGGGATCGAACGGTCCTGCGTCTGGATGGCAGCGACAACGTGGAAGCATGAGGCCATCGTGGTCCCCACGGCCTCAGTCCAGCCTCGGCACTGGCACCAACACCCCCGCCTCCACCAGCCCCTCGAACTGGCGCCGCACTCTCTTGGCGAGCCTCCGGTCATCGAGCAGCACCCCCGCCTCGATGTTCCGGTGCCCAGCGGCCTGGGTGAAGTTGGCTGAGGTGATGAGGGTCCAGCAGTCGTCCACGACCACGCACTTGGCGTGGAGCACGGCGTGCTGGTGAGTGTCCTGGTCCAGGGAACGGGGGTCGTAGTAGACCCGTGGCAGGCGCTCCCCAGGCCAGACCTTGTCGCGGAAGCGCTCGGCGAAGGCGCGGAGCAACACCGTCGAGGGGGTTTCGTCCTTGTGCTTGCGGTGGACGTTGGCGCAGACGCTGACCTCCAGCTCCGGGTGCTCGTCCATGCGCGAGGCCAGCTCCCCGAACAGCGCTTCGGCTTTCGGGCCCGCGTCCAGGGCGAAGCTCACGATGAGCACGCGCTCCTTCGCCTTGCGCAGCAGATCCTGCACCACCACGACGGTGTCGCGGGCGTCAACCTGGTCCAGCTCGGGCGGCGAGAGCACGAGCTGCACCCTGTCCGTCATGCGCTGGGCTGCTGCTCGCTCCTCGGCGAGCAATGAGAGGCTGCGGGCGATGTGGCGTGGAGCCATGCCGTCTTCCAGCAGCACCTGGAGGGCGGCCAGAATGGCCTCGACGTGCTCGTCGGGGACATGGTGGGCGACAGAGGAGCGATGGAGCGGCGGGCGCAGTCGACCGGACGCCAAGGCATCCGCGAGGGATGCCAGGGAGCTGCGGCCCAGCTTGCGCAGCGGGTGGCTCATGGGCCACCGACGAAGAAGGCGGCGTCGGGGGTGGCCACGGTGGGCACCACCAGGGCTCGGTCGAGCAACTCGTTGCGGCGCTCGCAGCTCGTCTCGGCGATGAGCAGGCAGCCGTGGCAGGCTGCGCCGTGCAGGTAGCGCTCCTCCAGGTGGTCGGCGGGGTCGTGCTGGGCACATACCGGGTCGTTGGAGCACAGCCGCCCGCGCTCCAGGGCCAGCTCGATCTGGCGGCCGATGTTGCGCCCCATCTGAACCAGGCCCCCGAGGGTGCCTTCTGAGCCAGGGGTGCCCGTGTAGAGCAGGATGCCGTAGCCGGATCGCCCGGCGTAGATGCGCTCGCGGATGGCGCTGGCGGAGTAGCCGCAGTCCAGCGACAGCGAGGTGATGAGCAGGTGCGCCATGGACTGGAGCATGATGTAGGGAAGGCCGGGGAAGGTCGCCTTCTCCTGCCCCTTGCGCTCGCGCCAGACGTCGAAGCCATGCACGAGCTGCTTCGCACGTGCTTTCACGCCTGGGCGCGCAAGCCAGGCCTCGATGGCCCCCGGCGCGAAGGACAGGAAGATGCCCTCGCCCCGGTTCTGGAAGGCCGGCAGCCAGCTGACGTCCCTGGCGAGCGGCGCCAGCTCGATCTCCAGATCCAGCTCGCCGTCGATGTCGGGCATCGTGGCCTCGAAGCGGGTGAAGCCGATCTGGGACGTGACCTCGCGTAGGCGATGGACGAGCACCAGCCTGTCGAGCTTGCCCTGGGCCTCGGTGGGCAGTGCGCCCAGCGGGTAGGCGCGAGCGTAGAAGTCACCCTCGGGCTTATCCTCTCCGATGGTGGGCCTCTGGGCGAGCAGGGTCTCGATCTCCGCCTGCTTGATGCCCCTCCTCTGGGCGGGAGCTTCGCTCGTGCGCCGTTGGATCTCGGCCCACACGTCCTCGTCCGAGATGCCCTCCAGCGCGGCCTTCACCTTGGCCCGTCGGCGCTCGCGGCGCACCTCTTCGAGGGACTCGCAATACTCCAGGTGGTCCTCCCACACCCGGTCCACGGCCTCCTTGAGGGCCTCGTTGGCATCTGGAATGGCGATGACGCCGATGGTCTGGGAGAAGTAGGCGTTGGACGCGGAGCGCACCAGCAGGCGGCTGGGCTTGTCGCAGGTTTCGAACACGCGGGGTCCGAGCCAGGGAGAGCGGCCGTTGCACTTTCCGAGCACGGGCGCATCGCGGACCATGGCCTCCGACAGGGGACGACGCTGGTTGTTGTTCTTGACATCGCGCACGTAGATCTCGGCGAAGTCGTTGCCAGCGCCACCCTCGTCCAGCCACAGATCCCCGGTGTGCTCAGTCTTGTAGTCGCCGCGCACGAAGCCGTACCAGTCGATGTCGCTGATGTGGCCGCGTACACAGGCGCGTACAAAGCGCACGGGCACGACAGGTTTGACCTTGCGGTTGCGGTCCAGGTAGCCCCCTTTGACCAGCCGGTCCCAGGGCAGGAGCGGGCGCGTGCGGTAGATGCGACCATCGGGCGCGGTCCAGGTCTCCTCCACCTGGCCCAGGAACCAAGTGGGGAACTGGAAGGCCGCGATGCCGGTGCGCGGCCCGGTGGGATCGCCAGAGTCCACCGGCGGCGCGTAGAGCTTGAGCTCGGGGCACTTGAGGCGCTCTCGCAGGTACTCTTCGAGACGCTCCTCGTAGATGCGCTCACGATCACCGCTCCAGAACTCCAGCCCGCCGATGAGCACGGAATGGTCCGGGAGGTCCACCATGGACCCAGGACCGAAGGTGGTGAGGAGCTGGCTCTGGCGCAGCTCGCCGGTGGGCGGGATTCGACGCTTGGCCATTACGACACCTCCTCGACCTGGAAACCAGAGGGGTTGCGCAGCCACAGGTTCACCGTGGGCTCCACGTCGCGCAGGCTACGTCCGGCCTTGAACTGCCGTGCCTCCAGGGTCTGTCGTTCGAGCTGTGGGTCCAGGGGGTCGAAGAGCAGCGGCGGCGCGACGCCCATCTCTCGCTGGTACTGGAGATCCCCCTTCTGGGTGGCGATGTTGGCCCAGGCATCCAGCAGGCCGAGCACACGCGCCTTGACCTTGCTTCGCAGCGCCTCGGCTTCTTCGCGGGGGAGCTGCGTGTCGTGGTTCTGGGCACGTTGAGAGACGATCTCCGCCACGAAGTCCAGCTCGGTGCGATGCTGGTTGATGGCGAGCGCGCCCCTGGGCGGGGTCATGCCCTCGTGGCCGAGCCTGGCCAGGGCCACGGTGACTCCGGCCACACCCCGATCGATGGCGCGGGGCGAGAAGGGCGTGACACTGGTGGCCTCCACCGCTCGGTAGAAGCTCTCGTGCCAGGCCGCGAAGCGCTCGTAGTGGCTGCGGTCGCGGGGTCGGTAGGTGTTGAGCAGCGTCACGACCAGGCCCGGCCGCTCGTCGTCGCGCCCGACGCGACTGGTGGCCTGAATGTACTCGGCGGCGGTCTTGGGCTGCCCCAGCACCACCATCAGGCCCAAGCGGGTGATGTCCAGACCGACCGAGATCATGTTGGTGGCCAGGGCCACGTCCACGTGCTCCTTCTCCGCGTAGTTCAGGGCCAGGCGGCGCTTGGTGTCGGCCACCTCGTTGGTGCTCACACGGCTGGTGAGTTCGCGAGGCTCGGTCAGCCGAGGCCGATCCGCGAACAGCCCGACCTTCTCACCGACCCTCCGGCGGCGGAAACCGTAGTCCACCAGGCGGGTCGTGACCTCGTCCTCGACAATGCGACGACTGCCACCCAACTCACGCAGGGCGTTGAAGTAGCCGAGCAGGGTCATGTAGGGGTCGGCAGGGTTCTTGGCATTCTTGGGACCGCCGTTGTCGCGCCAGGCCTTCTGAGCGCCCGCCAGCAGGGCCAGGTAGGTGCGCAGGAGCACCACCTTGAAGTTCCTGCCCTGGGCCGCCACGCCCACGTAGGTGCGTGGGTTCTTTTGCTCTGGGCTGACGGTGAGTGCGAAGAAGGAGTCCCGGCGGTCGGGCCCAGGTGGCGGGAAGATCTCCACCGCAGAGCGGCAGAACAGGCCCCGGATCTGGCGCTCGGCCCGACGCACCGTGGCCGTGGACGCCACGATCTTGGGGCGCACCCCCTCTCCGCTGGGGGACTGGGCGCACAGCGCGTCGATGGCGGTCTCGTACAGTCCCACCATCGTACCGAGGGGGC
>CAZLEO010000468.1:0-4600 GCA_964558555.1 uncultured Rickettsiales bacterium
GCGAGCGTCTGACAAGGGCTCCTGTGCGCACGAAAAGCCGGCTCACCGCTCCCGCGGCTTCGGCAACTGGCGGCATGGTGAACAAGCGCACCTCGCGCCCCGGCAAAGCACCTCGGGCCGCAGCCTCTGTGCGGGCGCCGGTTGCATCGAGGAGAACATAGGAACCTGGCACCGGTGTGATATCGGCAGCTCTCTCGCCTGGGATATCGGCAGCCGGCTTGTCTGGCAGCTTCCACCCGTCAAGTGGGCGGGTTTGAACTTCCAGCCGCACCGCCCCTCCCCTGGCAGCAAGTGAAGCCCAGGCGCTCCGTTGACGGTCTGGCCTGGGAATCAAGTCAGGCTCTGCGGCGCGCACCTCTTCGGCCACGGCTAGCAACAGGGCGTCAAGATCGCCGCGGAGGGTCTCCGCCCAGGTCGCTGCTGTCGTTCGGTTTCGCGGGTAGGGCGGTCCCTTCTCGCGGGGTGCCGCGGGTAGGGCGCGCAGGGCGGCTGTGAGCTCCTCACGCCCCTCGGTGTCCCGATCAGAGCCGAAGGTGCGTTGCTGCCCCTCGGCTGCCGCGAGACGCAGTAGCTCAGCCAGTTCCCGGCCTGAAACGCGGTCCCCATAGCGGGAACGTCGGGGGAGTCTTGCTAGGCAGCGGCATGCGCGCACAACCAAGCGGGCCAGCGGCGCCAGCGGTTCGCACCATTCGGCCAGGCGTGGATCGGTGTGCTCCGTTGTAACCGCAGCCAGGTCCTCGGGCGTCAGGGTGCGCTTGAGGAGCAGGGCGGGCAGTTCGTCCACTATGACGGGCGGGCACAGCTCCTTGCCGAGGTAAGGCGCGATAGCCTGGACGGTGAGTAGGGTTTGCCGTCTGCGAGACTTGCGCGGATTGTATGCGCGGCAAGGCTTCCCTGTACCGTCATGGTTCTCCCGGTCCTGGCAGCCGGAGCACACGGCGTTGCGGGGGGAGTAACCACGGCGCCCCGCGGCTTCAACTGCCCTGACATGGCGGCAAATAGGATTGCCATCAGGGCCAGGCGCGGTCGTCAGTCCCCACCGGCGGCGGTGTATTAGCCCATGCTCTGCGGCGTCCCCTTCTCTTTCGTCAAGGTCGCCATGCGAGACAGCAAGGAACGTCCCCCGGCCACGTTCCAAAGCGAGGCGGCGCAGGGCTTCGTGTGTCTTGCCCAAACCGAGAGGGCAAACCAGCACAGCCACACGTCCAGGGGCGCCAGCGGCGTAGGACATGGCCGCGTCAAAGAGGGCTGACAACTGCTCTTCGGCCTCGGCCAGCGGGATAGATGGCACTGTCGCCAGGTCGGCCAGGTCAAACGGTTCGGCGTGATCCTGTGCCCACTTGAGGATCCCGGGTATACCCCGGCGCCGGGCCTCGGGTTCAGCTTTCAAGACGGCCAAGGCTGCCGCTTCCAGTTTTCGGTACGCAGTATCAGCGTCGAGAATGCCAGCTTGAACCATTCCGAAAATCTGGCGCGCGCGTTGAAACGTGGTCTGGTTTCGCTTGCCAGGGGCAGCGTCCTCGATATCTGCACAGGCCATGACAAGGGCGGCCTCACCATAGGCTTGTGCGTCCCCGCGGGGCATGAGGCGTAGCTCGCCAGCCTCTACGCTGCGTAGGCGTTTCAGGGCCACGCGGCGGCGCTTTTCTTCGGCCTCGGCTTCGGCTGCTTCCCAGATCTTCAGCCCCACCACTTCGGACGGCGGGCTCAGATCGGCGCGACCCGGCAGCAAGCCACAACGGCAGCCGGCGAGAGGATCAACGGCACCACCGAGAAAGCGAGGTGCGGCTACGTAGTGCGGCTGCACAGGCTGGTATAAAGCGCCGTCTAAGTAGGGAAGGGGAGCAAGCCAGGCTTTCACAGAGGGGCAGCAGACAGGGCGGTTGAGCCAGTACGCCAGGTGAAGGCGAAGCACACCCCAGGGCTTGCACCCGGCGCTTGAGCTCCATTGATACCAGCAGGCGGCGCCGTGAAACTCGGCTGGCAGATAGGTCGTCACCGCCCATGACACCGCTTGATGCAATGACTCGGGCTCCGCGGGGTTGAGCCATAGCGGCGCCGGAGCATCATCAAGGTCAATGAAGAGCCATTGTCTGTCAGTTCGAGCGAAGGCTGCCTCGACGGGGAGGTATTGTCGGCGTACCCGCCGGGCATCGGTGCGCCCCTTTGTCAGGCGCCCCCGGACAAGGAAGGCGCGGGGATCGCTCTGTAGGTCGGTGAGCACCCGGGCCAAGTCATAGACGTTGTGGACGGGGCGCTCTTCAGCCTCGAAGTACTTGCCGGCCTGGTATGACTCGGCCAACTCCCACCCGCGCTTTTTCCGGCGCCATGTCTTGGTGGCGCGGCGTCCACCGCCCATGCACCGGAGCACCATGACAGCGCAAGGCACCGAGTGCGCCGGCCGCAGCTCGGGCGGCGGCAGGGTGGGGAGCAGGGCGCCGAGGGTACGCGAGCGCGCACGTAACGGCAGCAGCACCGCCCCCGGTATGGGGGCCAGCACGGCCACTTACGCGGGCCGGTGACCTATGCAGACTGACGATCAGAGGTGCTGGCTACAGTTCTATCAGCCAGCCACTCCAGAACATCGGCGCGACGGTAGAGCACCCGATTTCCAAACTTAATGAAGGGCGGGCTGTTGCCGTTCCACCGGCGGCGGCGCCACGTTTGTGGGCTGGTGCGGGTCAGGGTGGCGAGTTCAGCTGTGGTCAGAAATTCGGTTGCGTTGATTCCAGGCTGCATTGAGCACCTCCTGGTTGAAGAGGTAGCCTCAAGCGGTCCGGCGCTGAATGCAGCGAATCCCTATTCACTGCAAGTCAGTTACGAGTTGCGCGATTTTCTGGCGAGGAATTTGCTGATTTGATCCTCACCGTAAACCTTATCGAGGTCTTTAAGGATTTTCGTCAGGTCAACAATTCTCAGCCATGGAAAGTCCTGCCGTAGGCCGCGACATAGTTCACCGTCTGGGTTTTCCTGCCCCCCCTTTCGGCGTTTTTGTCCAAGGATGCTAAAACCGCTGACGGTTGGCATTGGTACGTTCGCTGACTGCGTCCACGTTGGGTCGTATGCGCGCTGCCAAATGTCCATGAACGCTTTGGCAATGTCTTCCGGTTCTGCCCTTGGTTTGCCTTTTATCCGTGCTTCCTCGGTGGCGATTTGTTTAGCGGTCTCGTACTGAGTGGCCATAGCCTCTATTTCCTTTCCTGCTGTAGTTTGAGCACCTTCCCCCGCCCCCTTGACGCTATCTCGGTAGCCTTGCGTAGCTCATCAATTCCGAGTGGCGCATAGACCCGCTCGGTGATCCTCACTGTGGAGTGGCGGAGCAACCGGCTTGCAACATGAAGGCCGGCGGTCCTCGCAACATGAAGGCCATAGGTGCGGCGGAGGTCATGGATCGTCACGTCCTCGCAGCCGGCGGCCTCTCTGATCTTCTTCCATGGGTTGCGGATGTCCTCCCGGTGCCTCTCTGGCCAGCGGCCAGGGACCAGCCAGGGACCCACCTCGGGTGTGTTCTTCAGCATGGCGACGGTGGTGCGGGGCAGGGGCACGGTCTGGGGGTGACCAGCCTTGGGCGACGGGATGCGCCAGGTCCCGGCTTCAAGGTCAACGTCCTCCCACCTAGCGCGGAGCACCTCTGACTTGCGGGCGCCAGTGGAGAGCAGCAGCTCAAAGGCGAGGCGCACATGCGGGTCCTCCAGCTTGTCCAGCTCGCCCAGGACCTTGCCCAACTCCTCATCGGAGAGCACTCGGTCCCGGGGCTGATTCTCGGGCAGCAGTCGCACCCGTGCGGCCACGTTCTCTGGCACCTTCTCAACGCGCCACGCAGCCTGGAGGCAGGCGCGGACACTCGCCAGGAAGCGGTTGGCGCTGATCTTCCCGTGGTCCTTGTGGCGCCACTTGAAGGCGCGGGTCACGTCATCGGTGGTGATCTTGTCCAGCGGCTTTTTGCCCCAGCTCTTTTCGATCCACTTGAGAAACCGGCGGTCATCTCCGGCTGACTTCTTCCGCTGGTCAACATCCTCAAGGTAGGTTTCAAGCCACTCGGTGAAGGTGGGTACCTTTCGCTCCGCCTCCCGCTGCTCAGCCGGGTCAATACCCCGGGCCAGGTCCCCCAACAGCCGGCGGGCTTCCTCCCTGGCTTGCTCTACCGTCCACGGGCCGTACTGGCCGATGGTGATGAGGCGCCGCTGCTTTCGCCCCCCGTAGGTCAGGAAGAAACTCACCTTGCCGGTGGGGAACTTGATGACCCCGAAACCAGGGATCTGGTTGTCGTACACTCGCTCCTGCCCACTCTCGGGGAGAGGCAGGCGGTCAACCAACCGCTTGGTGATTTTCTTCCGCGACCTGACCTGTTTTTGCCGGCTCACTGGCCACCTCCACATTTGCACCTGATTTGTACCGGGGCGAACATTTGCACGCATTTGCACCTGATTTGCACGGGCAGAACAACGGCATTTGCACCGCGTTCAACGCTAATCAACCGTATTATTATCAGTTTACGGGGTTACTTCAACGCTGAAAGTCATCAGGTCCACGCATGGCCTTGTGACTGGCAGTCATGAGGTCCGGGGTTTACTTCGCCAGCACTGTGGGCTGGAACCGT
>CAZLEO010000469.1:0-4476 GCA_964558555.1 uncultured Rickettsiales bacterium
CTTGGCCTTCGGCTTGGCCTTCGGCTTGGCCTTCGGCTTGGCCTTCGGCTTGGCCTTCGGCTTGGCCGCGGGCTTGGCCTTCGGCTTGGCCTTGGCCTTCGGCGCCGGCTTCTCCTCGGCGGCAGGCGCGGGCTGGACCGACACATCGGCCGCCTTCGCGGCCTCACGGACCTGGGCGAGCTGCTCGTTGAGCTTCTTGACCTCTTCGTCGATGCGCTCGAGGCGGTTCTTGAGATCGCGGATCTCGGAGCGCGTCGGCAGGCCCTTGCGATCGAGGATCTCGTAGACGATGTCCTCCACCGGGGTCTGCAGCAGGGGCGTCAACCGCTCGGCGAGGTTGGCCAGCATGAAGTTCGAGATGGTGCTCATGGTCCGTTACTCCTGGGGGAGGGTGATTCGGGTTCTCACGACCGCCGCTGCAGGGCGTCGAGTTCCTCGCGCGCCGACTCGAGGAGGCGGTCCTTCTCCTCCACGTCGGCCAGCGACTGGCGGAACTCGGTTCGGCTGGGGATGCCCTTGCGTTCGATGACCTCGAACACCACGTCCTCGGCCGTGCGGCGGATGGTGGGGATGAGCCTGTCGCGGAGGCGGCGCAGCAGCATTTGCGACAAGGGGTTCATCGACGACCTCCGTTTTGTGTCTCAGAATCTGGGGGGATCCAGTTGAACGAAAAACTACGGCCCGGGGGTATCCCTGTCAAGTCGAACCGGGGGCGCGCGTGAGACGGTGAGGTGGGGCGCGGAACTACTCGGCCGGGCGGCCGTACAGGGCGTCGGCCTCGGCCCTGAGATCCAGCACCAGCTGGCGCAGTTCGGCGATGTCCTGTTCCATCTCGGACGTGCCCTCGAGCAGGGTTGCCGCGGAGTCTGCCAGGGCTGTTACATCCTCGATGTCGCGGGGATCGAGGGTTTTTTCGCGACCGGTCATACCCTCGGCCACCTGCTCCAGGGACTTCGCGGCCTCGCCCGCGGACGTCGCCCGCTCGGCCAGGGCGGCGGCGAGGCGCTCCATGTCCGCGGCGATGGCGGTCGCATCGCCCGCGTCGATGACCGCCTGCACCTCGGCGGAGGGGCCGGGCTCGACCTCGGTCGGGGCCTCCGTGACCGCCTCGGTGATGGGCTCTGTTGCGTCCGGCTGTGTCCTGTCGGCGCCGCAGTGGCACGCGGCGACGAGCAGCGAGAGGGCCGGGAGGAGCGCGACGACGGCGGAGGTCCATGTCTTCGACATGGTCGCGACCTTAGCGACGTATCGTCATAAAGATCAAGCGCAGGTATGATCGCCGTCCGGATCCGATTGGTCGAACCCGGGAGGACCGATGAATCCAGCCGTCGACCCCAGCGCCCTGGATCGCCTCGAGCACCGCGTGGCCGAGGTGGAGGAGACCACCACGGCGGAGATCGTGACGGTGATCGCGAGGACGTCGGGGTCGTACCGCGACCTGGCGATCCTCGGCGGCGCGGCCGCTGCGCTGGTCGCGCTGCTGCTGCTGCTGTACCTGCCCCTGGACTTCCCCGCCCCCACCGTGGTCCCCCTGACCGCCCTGGCCGGAGTGGCGGGGGCGCTGATATTCGGCCGGGCGAGCGGACTGCTGAGCCGGCTGGCCATGGAGGATCGGCGTCGCGCGCAGGTCCGGGACGCCGCCCGCGTCGCCTTCGTGGACGAGGCGGTGTCGGCGACGCGTGAACGCACGGGGCTGCTCATCTACGCGTCCCTGGCAGAGGACCGCATCGAGGTCCTCGCCGACCACGGGCTGGACGCGCGCATCTCCGCGGGCACCTGGAACGGCATCGTGGCGCGCGCCCGCGAGGAGGCGGGCGCCGGTCACTGGGTGGAGCAGCTCGACAAGGTCCTCGAGCTCGCGGCCCCCGTGCTGGCCGAGCAGTTCCCGCCCCACGAGGACAACCCCGACGAGATTCCGAACCGGCCGAGGGTGCTGCCATGAGCGCGACGAGCTGGTTCGGTCGGCTCCCACCCCGCTGGTGCGGCGTGGCCGCGGCGGTCCTGGCCGGGGCTGCCGCGCTGGTGGTGCTGGGGGATCCTGGCGAGGCCCTGGCGCGCGTCGGTGGCGGGGACAGCTACGGCGGCGGCGGCGGCGGAGGAGGGGGCGGCGGCGGCGACGACCTGCTCTTCGTGATCCTCTTCGAGGTCGCGCGGCTGCTGATCATCCTCACCATCGAGCACCCGGTCATCGGCATCCCCCTCGACATCATCTTCATCGTGGTGGTGATCCTCATCTTCCGCGCTCGGGCCAAGCGTCGCGGTACCGGCCGTCAGGGGGCGCGTCCGTCCTCGAGGCCGCGCCGCGCTGCACGCATGGACGCGATGGCGCGGTCCGGCGTGGTGAACCAGGCCCTCGAGCGCCTGCGCGAGGAGGATCCCAACTTCTCGCGGCCGTTGCTGCTCGACTTCATCCAGCTGCTGTACACCCGCGCCCACGAGCACCGGGGGACGGGCAAGCTGGACCACCTGGCACCCTACCTGTCCGCCAGGGTGCGGACGGGGCTGCAGTCGCTGCCCGGTAGCGGAGCCCTCAAGGGGGTGGATCAGGTGGTCGTCGGCGCCAGCCGCGTGCTGGAGGTCGGCGGCTGGGGGGGCTCGCACCGGGCCATCAAGGTCGAGTTCGAGGCGAACTACCGCGAGCAGCGCGACCGGACACAGACGCTGTACGTTCGCGAGCGGTGGGTCTTCCGCCGCAAGGCGGGCGTGCTGTCCAAGGGGCCCGACGCCATCACCGACCTGCGCTGTCCGAGCTGCGGGGCGGCGGTGGAGCTGGGGCCGGACGGCGCCTGCCCGTACTGTCACGACGTGGTGGACCGAGGCGACTTCCACTGGACGGTGGCCTCGATACAGGTCGTGGAGAGGCGGCCGCGGGAGATCCACGAGTTGCCCGTGTCCGGGGGCGTGGAGGTGGGCACCCACCTGCCGTCCGTGGTCCAGCCCCAGCTCGCCGCCGAGCTGCGCGCCCTGCAGATGCGCGACACCGAGTTCTCCCTCGCCGGGTTCAAGGACGAGGTCGAGCACGTGTTCATGGCGCTGCAGAAGGCCTGGACCGAGCAGACCTGGGACCAGGCGCGGGCGCACGAGACGGACCACCTGTATGCGACCCATCGCTTCTGGATGGACCGGTTCAAGGCGACCGGCACGCGCAACGTGCTGGACGACATCTCCATGCGCAAGGTGGAGCTGGTCAAGGCGCAGCGGGACGCGTTCTACGATGCGCTCACCGTGCGCATCCACGCGGCGATGCTCGACTACACCACCGACCGCGACGGCAAGGTGCTCTCCGGCTCGAAGACCAAGCCGCGGGTCTTCACCGAGTACTGGACCTTCATCCGGCGCGCCGGCCTGCACACGGATCCGGACGCGGACCCGGCGACCTGTCCGAGCTGCGGCGCGGCGGTGCAGGTCAGCCAGGCCGGGGTGTGCGAGTACTGCGGGACCAAGGTGGTCACCGGCGAATTCGGCTGGGTCCTGTCCAGCATCGAACAGGACGAGGTCTACGGCGGATAGAAACGACGCGGCCGCGGTTGCGGCGGCGAGAAAAAAAAGGAGTTCGAAGATGAGTGGAAGGCTACTTGAGGGCCGCGTGGCCCTGGTCACCGGCGGTATGAAGGGGATCGGCCTGGCGATCTCCCAGGATCTCGCGCAGCACGGCGCCCACGTGGCGGCCTGCGGCCGCGGGCTCGACGCCGAGGCGGAGTTCCGGGCCGTGGTGGAGGCCGAGGGATGCAAGGCCCTGGCCCTGCAGGCGGACGTGTCCGACCACGACCGCGCCCTCGAGGTCGTCGAGGAGATCCGCAGCGAGCTGGGCTCCCTGGACATCCTGGTGCTCAACGCGGGCCTCAACCGCGACGGCGTGGTGTGGAAGATGGGCGAGGATCAGTGGGACGCGGTGCTCGGCGCCGACCTCAAGGGGGTGTTCAACTACACCCGCGCGGCGTCGCCGGTGTTCCGCGAGCAGAAGAACGGGCGGGTCATCATCATCTCGTCCATCAACGGCCTGCGCGGCAAGTTCGGTCAGTCCAACTACGCCGCCGCCAAGGCCGGCGGCATCGGCTTTGCCAAGGCCGTGGCCAAGGAGCTAGGCCGCGCCGGCGTGACCGTCAACGTCGTCGCCCCCGGCATGATCCGCACCGCCATGGCCGCCAACATCCCCGAGAAGTTCATCAAGATCGCCGAGGACGAGACCGCCGTCGGGCGGATCGGTGATCCCGAGGACGTGGCCGGTATCGTGACCTTCCTCGCCTCGGATCGCGCCCGCCACATCACCGGCGAGGTGATCAAGGTGGATGGGGGGCAGTACATCTAGCGCGGGGCTCCGCCCCGCGGTCGACGGTTGACCGTCGACCGTCGACGGTTGGATCGACAGTGGGGCAGTCGACAGTTCTTCTGGATTCACTCCGAGAGACAAGGCCCAAACCGTCGACCCACAAACCGTCGACCAGAACCGTCGACCGTCGACCGTCGACCGTCGAC
>CAZLEO010000470.1:0-4428 GCA_964558555.1 uncultured Rickettsiales bacterium
CGAACTGCAGGTAGGCCATGGTGCCCGTGGCGTCCTGGGTCAGGGTCTGATCGATACGGATACCGATCTCCTGGCCGATGACGTACTCACCCTCGACCACGTGGGGCCGCAGGATCTTCTCGACGACGTTCATGCCCATGTTGATTACCTCACCTAGAGTTGGTTGAAAGTTCCGTTTTTCGATTCTTCCAAGGGCGTTTCGCCCCTTTGTTTCAACTAAGCCGGATCCCGGCGAAGGAAGGCGGTTTTACCCCCGTAGGGGGTGGGTGTCAACGGGCGCATGCGCGCGAGAGCGCGTTCCCCAGGAAAGTCGACCAACGCAGGTCGTCAAGCCTAATGAATGAAGCCTCAGTCAGTCGTCATCAGGCCAGGAACTCCCGGTCCCAGTCCTTCCACACGGCCTCGCAGCCGCGGGCCTCGATCATGGCGGCGATCTCCGCGGGAGATCGGTCGTCGGTGACCGCGAACTGCTCCCCGGCCTCGGCCGCGCCCGCGTACCCGCCGGGCTGGGTCTTGCTGCCGGCGCTCATGCGGGTGACGCCGAGGCCGACCATGTGGTCGCGGAAGGCGGGGCGTTCGCGGGTGGACACCACGAGGTCGGCGTCGGGGAAGGTGATCCGCATGGCCCACAGCAGCTGGGCCAGTTCCGCCTCGGTCAGCGGCTGCAATTGCAGCTCGCCCGGTCCCTGCCTCAGGCGAGGGAATCCGATGGACAGCCGCGATCGCCAGTGGTCGCGGCGCAGCGCCTTGCCGTGGGCGGCCATGCAAAGGCCCTCGACGCGCCAGTCCGCCAGGCCGAGCAGGGCGCCGATGCCCACCGATCGCATGCCTGCCGAGGCGGCGCGGGACGGGGCTTCGAGGCGGGCGGCGAAGTCCCGCTTGGGGCCGCGCGGGTGGGCCGCGGCGTAGGTGGGCTGGTGGTAGGTCTCCTGGTACAGCGTGATGGCGTCACAGCCCGCCTCCACGAGGCTCCCGTACTCCCCTCGGGTCATGGGGTAGATCTCGACGCCGACCGAGCTGAAGCGGCCGTGGCAGGTGGCCACGGCGTCGCGCACGTAGGCGGGCGGAGCGGCCCGTCGATCCTCCCCCGTGAGTAGCAACACGTGGTCGAACCGGGCGTCCTTCAGGCGGTCCACCTCGGCGCCGATCTGGGAGGGGGTGAGGGTACTTCGAGAGAGATCTACATCATGCGCAAAATAGCAGTATGTGCAGTGATTTACGCACTCATTTGAAAGGTAGAACGGGACATAGAGGACGACCACCCTTCCGAACCTGCGCAGCGTGGTCTCGCGGGCCCTCCGAGCCATCTCGTCGAGGTGATCCGCGGCTGCTGGTGAGAGCAGCGCGGCGAGATCTCTTGGGGTGAGTTCTTCGGCTGCGAGGGCCTGTCCGACGTCGGCGTCGGTGGTGGCGTGGACGAGGTCGGCGAAGCAGTCCCAGGTACCCGGATCCTCTAGGTCGGTGGCGCTCCAGATGGTGTCAGGCACTGACACCTAGTTGGTACCCCTCAGAAACCCCGTCAGCGGACTCGACGCGCGCGCCCGCGCCGCACCTCCGGCCAGCCCCGCCAGGTACGCCGTCCGGCCCGCCTCCACCGCCTGGGCGAACGCCCGGGCCATGCCCGCGGGATCGCCGGCCGTGGCGATGGCCGTGTTGACCAGGCAGGCGTCCGCGCCCAGCTCCATGGAGGCCGCCGCGTGGGACGGAGCGCCGAGGCCGGCGTCCACCACCACGGGGACGCGCGCCTGCTGCACGATGATGCGGATCTGGTCGGCGGTGCGCAGGCCCTTGTTCGAGCCGATGGGCGCGGCCAGGGGCATCACCGTGGCGCAGCCGGCCTCCTGCAGGTGCAGCGCGAGGATGGGGTCGGCGTTGATGTAGGGCAGCACGGTGAAGCCGCACTGAACGAGGACACGCGCCGCCTCGAGGGTCTCCACCGGGTCGGGCAGCAGGTAGTCGGGCTCGGGGGTGACCTCGAGCTTGACCCACTTGTGGCCGACGATCACCGACGCCACGGTGGCGGTACGCACCGCCTCGTCCGCGTCGCGGGCCCCCGACGTGTTGGGCAGGACCAGGACCTTGTCGGGATCCAGGGCCGCCAGGGTGCGGTCCTCGGGGTCGTTCAGGTCCACGCGGCGCACCGCCACGGTGACGATCTCGGTCCCCGAAGCCACGGTGGCCTCGCGCAACACGTCCGGGCCACCGAACTTGCCGGTGCCGGTGAGCAGTCTGCTGGAGAAGGTCCTGCCGGCGATGACCAGCGGATCGTCGGTCATGGGATGCCCTTCACCCCCCGCCGACCATGCGGACCAGGTCGAGGTCGTCGCCGTCTTGCAGGGAGGTGGTCGCGTAGTCCGCCGGCGTGATGACGTTGCCGTCGCGGATCAGCGCGGTCCCCTGCTCACCGATGTTCAGCTCGGCGAGCAGGTCCGCCGCCGTGAGGTCCCGGTCGAACTCCCGGTCCTCGCCGTTGATCCGCAGCCTCATCCGCGCCTCAGCCGGTGATGTTCGGCACCGTGATGGAGCCTTCCATGAGGAAGACCACCTTGCCGTCGGGCCTGGCCGCGAGGGCCTCGTCCAGGGCCTGCTGGATGGCGGGCACCGGGCGGATGAAGATCTTCTCGAGCATCTCGGGCTCCAGGTTGGAGATGGCCCAGATGTTCGCGCGGCACATGATCTCGGCCATCTTGGCGGCCTTGTGGTAGCCGAGCTTGAAGCCCTTGTCGATCTCCTCGAGCACCAGCTGGGGGGTCTCCTGGCCCGACAGCAGGTTGAAGAAGCTCTCCTCACCGATGCCGGTGCGGCACGGCATGATGGCGATGAGGATGCCGTCGTCCTCCAGCGCCAGCTTGCCGTTGTCCAGGCACTTCTGGGACTGGTACAGGTCGATCTCCATCGGGTACGGCGCCACGGACAGCACGATGTCCTCGCGGCTGGGGATGTTCACGCAGAACACCTCGTTGGCCGCGTCGATGGCCGCGTCGAAGGAGCCGTGGATGTGGCCCGCGGTCACGGCGTAGAGCTTGCGATCGCGGTCCAGCACGGTCTGGATGGAGAAGATGGGCTTCTCGACGACCTCCTTGAGGGCGTCGACCATGTCGTCGTGCACCGGGTTGCCGTCCAGGGCCAGGGAGTGGGACGCCGGACGCAGCGCGTACTGGTGATTCTGCTCGATGGTCTTGAACGAGGCGATGCCCGGCAGGAAGGCCTTGCGGCCGCCGGTGAAGCCCGCGAAGTAGTGGGGCTCGACCGAGCCGATGATGACGATCTTGTCCGCCTCGACGCCGAGCCGGTTGACCCACATCTCGGTCCCGGCGCGGGACGTGCCCAGCTTGACCATCACCGAATCGTCGCGGCTGTCGTGGACGTGCAGGCGTTCGCGGATACGCTCCTTCCAGTCGCCGAAGATGAAGTCCAGCTCGTCCTCGGTGGGCGCGCGGTGCACGCCGGTGGCGATGATGTAGTCGGGGTTGACCGCCTCGAGGTCCTCGCCGATCTCGTCGAGCACCTTGGCCGTCGGGGTCGGCCGCGTGCCGTCGTTGACGATGACCAGCACCTTGCCCTCGCCCTCGAGGAACCTGGCGAAGTCCGGAGAGTCGACGGGGTTGGCCAGTGCGCCGCGGATGGTCTCGGCCTCGTCGGCGATCTCCACCTTGTTGGGGTAGTAGACGCCCGCGATGCGGTCCTCGTCGATCTCGACGGGGATGTGTTCCTGGCTGTAGCCGATCTGCAACGTGACCTTCTTACCCATGATGTCTCCTCGAATATCTTCGTCCGGCGGATCGGCCGGCGTGGTTCCACAGGGTCCCGGATTTCCCGGGAGGACGAAGGATAGCGCCGTGCGCGCGCGAAGTCACGCCGCGTGCGCGAGAGGCTGCGACAGAGGCTGACGCGTCACTCCCCTACCCTGCTCTCATGGCTGTGGAGCACGTGCTGATCCTGGGTCTGGCTTCGGCCGTACTGGTGCTGGCGACCGCGCTGTGGCTGGCGCGCGGCAGGGCCGGGCGGGCCTCTGTCCGGCGTCAGCGGCGGGCTCGCCGCGGCGAGGAGCGCGCCCGCCGGGTGCTGCGCCGCGCCGGCTTCCGCGTGGACGAGTTCCAGCCCCGCGAGTCCTGGTGGATGATCGTCGACGGCCGCGATGTGGAGGTCCACGTCCGCGCCGACTACCTCGTCTCTCGCTTCCGCCGCTCCTACGTCGCCGAGGTCAAGACCGGCGACCGCGCCCCCGATCCCACTTACCCACCCACCCGCCGCCAGCTGCTGGAGTACTCGCTGGCGTTCGACGTGGATGGGGTGCTGCTGGTGGACGTGGAGGAGAAGGAGATCTTCGAGGTGGGATTTCCGGAGGTTGAAGGTTGAAGGTTGAAAGGAGAGCAGACCTTCAACCTTCAACCCAAACGAGAGACGGCGCCGCACGTCTGCGGCGCC
>CAZLEO010000471.1:0-4428 GCA_964558555.1 uncultured Rickettsiales bacterium
GCGAGGGCATCGGCAACGAGATCGCCTGCTACATCTTCGATTATCCGGCCTCCGAAGAGCTGCAGGTCCGCGAGCATATCCGCTGGATGATGGGGCGTTTTGCGAGCCACCACGGGGGAATAGATGTCCTGCACCTGGACCTGCTCGATGTCGTCATCGAGTACCTCAAGAAACGTGACCTCTTAGACAAGACGCTCAAGATGCAGGCCGCCAAGGGTGATGCCGCGGTCCTGCGCGCGCTCAGGGGCCCCCTGGCCGCGGAGAAGCTGCGCGACTTCATCGCCTCCGAGCATCACCTGGCGGACCACAGCCTGCTCCTGCTCTCGGGTGTGGGCAGCGTGTGGCCCATGCTTCGTGCCCACAGCCTGCTCAACTGCCTGCACACGGTGATGGGGCAGACGCCGGTGGTGATGTTCTACCCGGGCAGCTTTGACCAGAAAACCCTAAGGCTATTCGGGCGAATCTCCACCGACCCATCCGAGCCTGGCAAGAAACCCTACTACCGAGCCTTCATCTTGGTCCCCGGAGGGACACAACCATGAAGATCCAGGACCTCTTTGAGCGCAGCATCCACCGTCCCATCAATGGCGTGGTCAAGGCAGACCAACTGGACGCCTCCTCGGTGTGGCAGGAGCTGGACGAGTTCGTGGTCACCCGGGAGTTGAACCGGCATATCAACGACCTGGTGGCGGTGCTGCTCTCTACCATCGAGTCCACGGCCGACGCAGCGAACAAGAATGGCATCTGGGTCTCAGGCTGGTTCGGTTGCGGAAAATCCCACTTCATCAAAGTGCTCTCGTATCTGCTGGAGAACGCCGAGCACGTACATGAAGGCGAGCGCCGCCGGGCGGTGGAGTTTTTCGAGGACAAGCTCGACGACCCCATCCTCTTTGCCGACTTAAAGAAGGTGGCGGCGGCCACCACCAATACCATCTTGTTTAACATCGACAGCAAGGCCGACCACAGCGCGGGGCGCATGGCGTTGCTGCAGGTGTTTCTGAAGGTACTCAACGAGAAGCAGGGTTATAGCGGCGACCATCCCCACATTGCCCACATGGAGCGCCATCTCGACGAGAAGGGCCAGCTTGCGGCCTTCCACGCGGCGTTCGAGAAGGCGTCCGGCTCGCCCTGGCTCGTAGAACGCGACGCCTGGGAGTTCCACCGTGATGAGGTCATCGCTGCGCTCAAGGAGGCGCTGGGGCAAAGCGAGGCATCAGTGGAAAAATGGGTAGATGGGGCCGCCGACCACTTCAGCCTCACCGTTGAGAACTTCGCCCGGTGGGTGAATCGCTACCTGGATAGCGACGGGCAAGATAACCGGATCATGTTCCTGGTGGACGAAGTGGGGCAGTTCATCGGTAACGACACCCACTTGATGCTCAACCTCCAGACCATCACCGAGCAGCTCGGGACCATATGCCGGGGCCGGGCGTGGGTGGTGGTGACCTCCCAGGAAGACCTAGACTCGGTGCTCGGCGACCTCAAGAGCGTCAAGCGGCAGGATTTCTCCAAGATCCAGGGCCGTTTTCAGACACGGCTCTCCCTGTCCAGCAACAACGTCGACGAAGTCATCAAGCGGCGCTTGCTCGACAAAGACACAAACGCTGCCGCACCGCTGGCCACGGCCTACGAGGGCAAACACGACATCCTGAAAAATCAGCTCTCGTTCGTCAACGCGGGCAGGACATTCAAAACCTACGCTGATGGGGACGACTTCGCGGCTTGCTACCCCTTCGCTGCCTACCAGTTCACTTTGGTTCAGAAGGTCTTTGAGTCCATCCGCAAGGCTGGGGCCACAGGGCTCCACCTCTCCCAGGGGGAACGCTCCACCCTGGACGCCTTTCAGGGCGCGGCCAAGCAGATCGGTGAGCGGGAAGTGGGCGCGCTGGTGCCCTTTTACCGCTTCTATCCGGCAGTGGAGGGCTTCCTCGACACCACAGTGAAGCGCACCATCGACCAGGCTCTGGACAACCATAACCTCGATGCCTTCGACGTCATGGTGCTCAAGGTCCTCTTCCTGATCCGCTACATCGACATAATGCCGGGCAGCGTGGATAACCTGGTGACCCTCTGTGTTGACGAGATCGACATGGACCGGCTGGCTCTGCGCGAGAAGATCGAGAAATCACTGGAGAAACTGGAGGGCGAGACACTCATCTCCCGCAACGGCGACCTCTACTTCTTCCTCACCAACGAAGAGCGAGACATCGGACGCGAGATCAAAAACACAAAGATCCCATCCGGTGCCGAGGAAATCGAACTGGGCAAGCTGTTGTTCGAGGACATCCTGAAGGATGTCCGCAAGCACACCTACAGCGTAACGGGTCGCGACTTCAGCTTCACGCGGCTCTGCGACGACCACGTAGTAGGGCACAAGATCGAGGGGAGCCTGGAGGTGGCTTTAGTGAGCCCCCTGGGCGACAGCTACGGTGAGTATATTGATGACGGCCGCTGTATTCTGCACACCGGCGCCGATCAAGCGCGCGTGCTTATCCGCCTGCCCGATGACACCAGCCTGGGCAAAGAGTTGCTCATCTACCTCCAGACCGAGACCTACGTAAAGACCAAGAATACTGACTCGCTTCCCGACACCACCAAGCAAATCCTTCGCGATCGCAGCGCGGACAACCGCGACCGCCGGGGCCGCATTATTAAGAGCCTCGAATCAATGCTGGAGGGCGCAACCTACTTTGCCAGCGGCAACAAGCTGGAGATCCGCCGCACCGAACCCAGGGCCGCCCTGGGTGACGCCATGGAGTACTTGATCGACAACGCCTTTCCCAAGATGGGCTTCATCCACCACCTCCATAAGAGCCCCAGGCAGGAGATCCAGAGCACCCTGCGCGCTGACGATGTGGAGCAGGTCAGCCTGGCCCTGGACACTCCGGAGGCCAACATCGAGGCGCTGGACGATCTCCGCGAGTACATCCGGCTCAGTGCCCTGGCGAACAAGCAGATCGTGCTGCATGAGCTGATCAATAAGCGTTACGGAGGACGCCCCTACGGCTGGCCCGAGTTGGAGGTCGTGGTCCTGGTCGCGCGTCTTGCCGTGCTCAAGGAGATCAACCTGGTGGTCAATGCGGCGCCGCTCTTGCCAGAGAATGCCTACGACCACCTCATCGCCTCCAGCAAGCAGCGAAAGGTGATCATCAGCCAGCGACAGTCTGCAGGCAGCGCACTGATCAAAAAGGCCCAGGCGCTGGGCAAGGAGCTCTTTGCTCAGCAGGGGCCCAGTGGTGAGGACGCCCTGTTTGCCTCGCTCAAAGAAAAGCTCAGCGCGTGGAACAGCGACCTGGACCGCTACAAGCCCCTGGCCACCACACGCAAGTACCCGGGCCTGGGCGAGATCGATGACGGCCTGGCCTGCCTGCGGAAGTTTGTGCAGGAAACAGACAGCCTTCGTTTCCTGGAGCGTTTCGTTGCCAGCAAGGAAGACCTGCTTGATCTGTCTGATGATATCCGCGACCTGGAGGACTTCTACACCAACCAGAAGAACACCTGGGAGGGGCTGCGGGCGGCGGTGGATGACCTCGCGCAAAACCGACTGCAACTCGAAGCGCACCAGGAAGCGGGCAGCGCCCTGGCCCGCATGGAAGAGATCCTCGCGACTCCGCGTCCCTATGGCTTGCTGCATGAAGTGGCCGGCCTGACCCATACAGCCAGGACAATCAACGACCAGCTTGTCGCTGAAGCCCGCGGTCCGGCGGTGGCGGAGATCCAGGGTCTTCTCGATGGAGTGACCCAGGAACTTGATAGCGTCTCGGCGAACGAATCGCTGCGCGGTAGGGCCACGGCCGAACTGGCCAAACTGGTCACGACGGCCGGTCAGGCCGCCAGCATTGCCCACATCGCCCAGGCCCGGCTGACCGCCGAAGAAGCCTTCGATCGTGCCATGACGGCCATCGAGGCGGCACAGGCTCCGCCTCCGACAAAGCCCGGTGGCCCCGGTCCCCAGCCGCCTCCAAAGCCGAAAACAAAAAAGCGCCGGATGCTGGAGGCCAAAAAACTCTGGTCCAGCGGCTTCATCGAGACATCCGAGGACGTGGAGACCTTCCTGAACAAACTCAGGACCGAGTTGGAAGACGCCCTCCAAGCCGGAGAGCGGGTGCAGCTCAAGTGAGGCAGAATCGATGAACACAACCCAACTTAAGAATTACGCTCCCGCGGCCCGCGAGGGATTTATCGCCGCGGTCAGCGCCCAGGCTGCCAGGCTCGGCATCACGGACAAGGAAATCGCCTCGGAGCAGATAGAGGGCGACGTGCTGCTTGTTCAGGGGCGGGCATTCCCCAAGGCCATCGCCCCGGCCCGCAAGGCTCTGGTGGCCCGAGTCCGGACACAGGGCTCCGACGCCACCATGGAGGCCATTGCCTACACCTGGTTCAACCGCTTTGCAGCCTTGCGCTACATGGAGCTGCACGGCTACCTGG
>CAZLEO010000472.1:0-4392 GCA_964558555.1 uncultured Rickettsiales bacterium
TACAACCGCTACCTACGAACCTCAGAGGCCGTGGCCAATTATCGCGCGGTGAAAGAATGAAAAGAATGAAAACAACCGGGAGCAACTCCACCGTACGGATCGTGGCGAATTTCGCGGTCCTTCTTCTGCTGGCAACTGCGGCCGCCGCCGATTGGCGCGACATCACAACCGGCTTGATCATTCCCGATGAGGGCTACTCCGACCAGCCGTATGTCGCCGTCCTCAACGACGGTAGCTGGCTTGCCACGCTGACGACCGGTCCCGGCGCTGAAGGAAGTATCTCCCAGCACGTTGTTTCCAGTCGGAGCAGCGACCAGGGACAGAACTGGACGTCGCTGGTCGACATCGAGCCCTCGGTTACCAGTCAGCACTCCGAGTCGTCGTGGGTCGTGCCGCTGCACGTGCCGACACTGGGCGATCCGAACAAGGGCCGCGTCTACGGTTTCTACACGCACAACGGTGATCACGTGGATACAGGCCGCAGCGACACGGTCGGATGGTACGTCTTCAAGTATTCCGACGACGGCGGGCAAACCTGGAGCAACGACCGTTATCGCGTACCGGCGCCGTATACCGAAATCGATCTGAACAACGACCTGGCGGGCCGGTCCGACGCACCACACATGAAGGGCTGGGGGGTCAGCAAGCCGTTCGTCAAGGACGGTCAGGTGCATATTGGCTTTACGAAGGTCCGCACCGGCTTGGTCAGCGGCGGCGAGGGATGGGTGTTCTCGAGCCCTAATCTCCTGACCGAGCCGGACCCGACGAAGATCACGTGGACCTTCGCGGCTGACCCGAATGACACCAACCCAAACGTTTACACCACCAACACCCCGCCCCAGACCGAGGCGACCTGGACCGGACTGCGTAACCCATCGCACGGTTCGATCCAGGAAGAGCACGTTGTCGCCCCGCTGGCGAAGGCGGGCGAGCTGGTGATGGTCAACCGCACATCGCAAGGTTTTGCGGACGTCTCCTACAGCCGCGACGACGGCCGGTCGTGGACCCCACCGGCGGCATTGACCTATGAACCGAACGGATCGCGGGTGATCAAGAACCCCCGGGCCAACATCAAGGTATGGCGGACGGAAGCGGGCAAGTACTTGCTCTGGCACCATTTCAACGGAACGACCAGTTACAACAATCGAAACCCGGTCTGGTTGTCGGCTGGGGTCGAGGACGGTGACGGTAAGCTTCACTGGTCGCAGCCGGAGGTCCTGCTCTACGATCCGGCGACCTCCAACCGAATCAGCTACCCCGATCTGGTCGAAGTCGGCGGACAGTTTTGGGTGACCGAAACGCAGAAGTCGATCGCTCGCGTTCATCCGATCGACGGAGACTATCTCAATACGCTGTTCACGTGGGATACCGTTGGCACGGTCCGTTCCGCCAACAAGACGATCGACGTCAAGCCCGTAGGCGGCAGCATGGCCCAAGCCATCGGCGCGATCGACAGCCTCTCGGGTGCCTCGGCCGGCGGGTTCTCGATGGACTTCTGGGTCAACCTCAACGACCTGGACGCCGGCCAGACCATCGCCGACAACCGCGACGGCGCCGGCAAAGGCTTCGTCGTCCAGACCACCGCCGACGAGCGCCTGGAAGTCTTGCTCAACGACGGTAGCACTACCTCGTCATGGAACACCGATCTGGGTGCGATCATGGCACACGCCGGTCAGCACATCGGCCTGGTCGTCGACGGCCAAGCCAACATCATCACCTGGGTCGTTAACGGCCAGCTCCTCGACGGCGGCAGCGAGCGCGATTTCGGCTGGGGCCGGATCAACAGCAGCCTCGGCGACGTCAACGGCGAGAGCGACCTGACCATCGCCGACAGCGTCGATGGAACGGTTAACGAGTTCCGTTTCTATGACACCGCGCTGATGACGACTGATCTGGTCGGTAACTACCGCGCAGGCTTCGCCGAGTTCGGCGGTATTGATACCCTCGCGCTGACCCAGCAGATGTTCTACGACGGAACCTACACGCCCGACAGCGCGACCCCGCCCGCAGGGCAATCCACCTGGACCGTTGTGACGACTGACGGACTTACCATCGATCACAATGCCGGCACCGGGCTGGCGATATTCAACGACAGCAGCAGCGGCCGGATCCAGATGAGCCAGGCCTTCACCGACACGAACCTCATCAGTGAGCCCGAGCGCGTCGAGTGGGAATACCAGTTCACCATGAGTTTCACCGAGGTGGCCGGTAACAACGCGGTCTTCGGCGTACGCGACGAGGGTGGCGACGGGCGGTTCATCATGTTCGCTCACAACGCCGACGGCGACCTGTTCTACGTCGGCAGCGATACAAGCCAGATGGGTGAGGACCTGTTCACCGCAATCGATGGCAACGCGCTCGATGATGGCGAACTGCACAACTATCGAGTGGTCAAGTTCCACGATGAGGGCGCGATGAAGGTCGGCTTCTACCTCGATGACGTCCTTCTGGATACGCGGAACTACACCGACTTCAATTTCGACCTGGGAAGCGACCTGGGCTTTGGCATCTTTTTGTCCACACCCGGCCTGTCTGACTACGTGATTGACGAGGTCTACTTCGGTCCCATCGTCGCCCCGGAGCCGGCCTGGACGGCAAGCGGCGGGGGCTTCTGGAACAATACGGCCAACTGGAATACCTCTTCGGCGCCCAATGGCAACACTGGCGTCGAGTCGTCTGTGCTCTTCGGCAGCGCCATCACCGCGGCTAGCACGGTTGTCACCGACACGCCCGTGACCGTCAACGCCATAACATTCGACAACGCCAACCGCTATGTGGTTTCTGGCGCCGGCAGCTTGACCCTGGAAGACGCCGACGACGCCGTGGCGACGATCCAGGTGCTCCAGGGAACGCACGAGTTCCAACTGCCCGTCACGCTGGGCAGCAACGCCGAAGTTGATGTCGTTAACGGCGGCGACGAATTGATCTTCAACAACGCCCTGAATCTGGACGGATTCACGCTGCAAAAAGTTGGCGACGGACTGATGAGCGTCAATAACGTCTTGATCCTCGGCGGCGGATCGATCGAAGTGAATGAAGGGTCGCTGGGCGGAAGCGGAACGGTCGACGGAAGCCTTATCGTAAACGCAACCGTCACGCCGGGCAACAGCATCGGAACGCTGAACGTCGAAGGCGACCTGGCACTGGTGACCGCATCGATCTACGAGTGGGAAGTCGGCCAGCCCGGACAGACCGACACCATTAACATCTCCGATGGCGCGGTGGACCTGGACAACTTCGTACTCATGATCCTGGACGCCGACGGTTACGTAGCCAACAGCTCGGACAAATTACCGGTGTTCACCTACGATCCGGATACCACGACGGTGGACCTGACCGGTTTCGCCAATGATTTCGACACCACGGGGCTGGATGAGACCTGGACCGTGGGCGAGCTGTCGCTGATCGACGATGAAGACGGGTTGATCTACCTGACGGGCCTGTCGGGCGGGACCCTGATCGGAGCCGTGCCCGGTGACACCAACGGCGACAGGATCATCGACGCTACGGACATGGCGAACTTCCAGTTGGCCTTCGGCCTGGGCGGAGCTGACCTGACCGCCGAGGGATTCGCGTTCGATCCGGACTTCGACGACGATGGCGACGCCGACCTGGACGACTTTGTAATGCTGCGTGAGAGCTTCGGTAACAACTACAATCTGTCCCCCGCGAGTCCGGATATGTCCCAGGCGCCCGAACCGGCGACGATGAGTCTGCTGGTGTTGGGCGGCATTAGCGTGCTGGCACGTCGTCGCCGCCGTAGGGCCTGAGCCTGGTCGGAGGATAGAGCATAACGGTTACAAGTTACAATTAGTTCTTAACGGCTCAGGGATGGTCTCTGGGCGGCAACGATTTCGCGAGATGAGGCAAACGGATGTTTCAGGAGATGAGAGAGACTCATGCAGAGGATCAAGCGAGCGACGAACGCTCCGGCCTCTCCCCAAACCCCTCACCCCCAACCCACCGGCGCGGACTCGCGAATGTGCGTAGGGTTGGGGACATGACCGAAATTCGTCGAAAGTGGAGCGTAGCGGAACGCACGAATTTGGGATCGTGTCCCCAGACCCGGACCCAGCAACATTCAGTATTCAAGGAGCTTCTTATGACTACAAGAAACAGAACTTTTTTGACCCTCGCCGTCGTGGCGATGGCATGCTTCGCCATGACCACCTCGGCCCAGGCGGCAGAGCTATTGGCCATCTCTCACGACGGCACGTCGGGCGATGAAGGCAATCCCTTCGACACCTTGATCCTCAGCAACGACAGCAACTGGACCTACACCAACGACGACGCACGGTCGGTCATGACGGCCCTCGACAACAACGCCGTTTACGGCAGCAATAACCGCTTGATCCTGGTCAGTAAGGATGGCGTCACGGAGTTCACCGCCAC
>CAZLEO010000473.1:0-4373 GCA_964558555.1 uncultured Rickettsiales bacterium
GGCCATTCCCATGGACCCCGAATTTACCGGAGGGGGGGCTTGCTTCATAGTTTCATAATAAAGAAGGAGAACCGGTTCGCCCAATAGCCTGTTCGGAATATAACTATCCGGCTCAGTACATTGGCGAGGGCGCCAGCGGAGCAATAGGCGGTCCGGCCTTTTCTTACATGAAGGCGGGGCGCTGGTATACCATGATGCTGCGTGTATGGTCGCCTTTGGGTGTGGAGAATCCGGATTACTCTTATATGGGCCGCTGGACTAAAGATGTTGAAAACAATCGCTGGCATCTCTATGGCGTTGTCAGAATGCCCGTGGCGGGCACGACACTCAATGGTGGCGGCGGTTTTCTTGAGGATGCAGGGGGCGCAGGCAGGTCGCTTCGCGCCTTGCACAGGCGACTGGGATATGCCCGCAAAGATGGCAAATGGCACAAGACGAATACTGTGAAGTTTCAGATCCCGCCTAAAGGAGGCACTGCTCTGGATACGTATTTCTACGTCGGGACCATCGAAAACAATCAGGTCCTCAGCATGGAGCGAACCGCTAATCCCAAGTTGAAACCCACAGGGGCACAGAAGAAATACCTGGAGATGGGCAAGAAGCATGAGATTACCGTTGACCAGCCGGACTTACCGACATTGGACACGCCTGAAGTGAAGACCGTAAAGGCGACATCCAATGGCGAGCAGGTGCTGGTCTCCTGGCGGATGACTGATTCATCATCGCCCCAGTTCGCTTATAAAGTGGAAGTTTTTGATAATGCCGGTTGTGATGGCGAGCCGGTTGTCGTGCGTCAAGCCAGGATGCCTCATATCAGCGATCTATTGATTAGAGCCAAAGTAGCCGATCCTACGGTCCGTGTTACTCTGACAGATACGTTTGACCAAGAGGCCGCGCCTGTTGTCGTTAAGGCGGCTGAAGCCGCTGCTCCGCAAAAGGCGTCGACATTCAAAACGTCGCCGGGGCTTGAATACAAGATGTTCTTCAATAATGCAGCACGGCACGTCAATGTTCGCTATCCAGCCCAGGACAAGGCGCACCATAGCAAATCTGAAACTCATTTCTGGGTGTCATACAATGAATTGACCGATGATAAAGTGGTGCAGCAGGGCATTTCGCGAGGATTTGACACCTCACTTCTTGGCAACCGGAAACACGGTTATGGGTTTATCTATGAAGGGATATTGCGGGTTCCAAGAACCGGTCTGTACCTGTTCCATATGAAAGCCGCAGATGGTTACCGGGTGGAGGTTGACGGCCGGGAAGCGCTTGATTGGGATGGATTGCATGGCCCGGAGGAAAAGGTATTCCTGCTTAACCTGGCCAAAGGTGACCATGAGATCGGTATCAAATATTTCTTCGATAAAGTAAGACCGTATTTCAGTTTCCAGTGGGAAGGTCCGGGGATTGAATTGCAGGACATTCCTACGTCATCCATGTTGCATAAAGCCAATGCCGATGACCCTCAGGTAACATTGACCGTGCAGGACGCAGATACGGTCTCCGCTGTCGCTAAGATCACCTCCCGAGGGCATACCCTTAATAAGATCCAGGTGTTTTCAGGTAATATGCAAATAGCATCTTTTGCCGGAGAAGAAATGAAAGGAACTGATCCTGTTATCAGTATGGCTGATCTTAGCCTTCCGGCGGGGAAACAGAAGATCTGGGCACGTCTGTTTTATGACGGCAATCATACGATCGATACGGAAGGCGGCTTTGTGAACGTCACATCCAAACCGATTGAAGGCTGGGAACTGGGTGTCGCCGGCGAGTCCAAGGTGCCGAGAAATGTTATTCAGACACAGCTCGATGTCTTCAGTTTTGTAGGTGAAGGTGAATATGCTATCTACAAGAATATCAAAGGCGATTTCACCCTAACCTGTCGTATTGATGATTATCTGGGGCAAAACAATGAAGCGGTGAACCCGGCATCATGGGTTGGATTGACTGTACGAACGGATGCCTCCAAGAACAACTATAAGTGGGGACCCGAGTTTGGAATTATGCAGACGGCGAAATACGGGTTGAGGACAACACCAGATCATCTTGATCTAGGAGCTGGGCGGATATCTCATCACCCTTTGACCAAGAAAGGACATAAATGGTTACGGGTCGTTCGCCGCGGACGTCTATTCTCTGCTTTAACTTCGGCAGACGGCAAGACATGGGAATATGGCACTACTCACTACAAGAATATTCGCGATAACGTAACTGCTGGTATTGCATTCCGCGCCGTACCGCAGAATGCGAATATGTATTTCCAGGCAAAAGTGTCGAATCTCAGCCTGGTGGAAGGTGTTCCCGAAGACTTCGCATACCCTAAAGCCAAAACAGCGGAGAATACTAAAGGCCTCCAATATACCGGTATTGCTGTGGCGCCATCGAACGCGGATATCGTTGTCCTGCGTTCGCCGACACAGGGACTGCTCCGCACCACAGATGCCGGTCAGACATGGAAGAAGATCAATGGCAAATTGAGTGGTGCGGCAAACTGCGTGCGCAGTCTCGCCATACATCCTCAGAATTCGGACATACTCTATCGCGCCGCCGGAAAAGCCAATAGAAACGGCGTATTTGCAGGCGGGTTATACCGCAGCGACAATGCCGGTCAATCCTGGAAAAAGCTGGACTTCCCGGGCGACTTTGACGGAGCAGGGCCGTCGAGTCTGTGCGGTGAGATTATTGCGTTTGTGCCCAACAAGCCGAAAATAATGCTGGTCGGCTGCGAAAGCAAGGGGCTGTATAGAAGCGAAGACGGCGGCAGTACCTGGAAACAGATCATTGCCGATAACCAGCGGTTCACAGCCGTAAAAACCGATAAATGGCATTCCCAGCATAACGGCAACGCCTATATGCATGCGGTAACCTGCCCGGACGATATGATGAACGTGCTGGGATTAGGTGAACCAACAATCAAAACCACGCAGAACAAGACGCGTGCTTATCTGTCATATGATAATGGGCGACATTTCCGCATTGAAACTGAGCGTGGTGATCTTGGATACCTAAACTTCAGCTTCGACAACGCAAACATGCATATATTCTCATACGCCACAACTCATGGTCTTGTCCATACCATCAACTCCGGGCGAGATAGCTTCTGGCTAAGGCAGTGGCCTGCGCTGAGTAACGACCGACCAATCCTTGCAATGGCGGCAGGTAAATGGGGGAATAAGCCCTGGTCGCGATGTTTTAGCCAGGCACTGGAACCTAAGACTAAATCGGAATTGCTTGTAAGTCACATTGCTGCTGAGCGGTGGACAGAACAGAAATATGCATCCCCAGACAAAATCGGCGGCATCATCGCCATTGATGCCGATTGCATAACGCCCAAAACCTCTGTTAAATACTGGTGGGTCTTGGGTACAAACGGCCTGTTCCGTTCTGCAAAATATCCCGACAAATTTACAAGAGTTTTGAAAGTTGACAAGTCTTATAAGGGCAAGCACGTTGAAGGCACAGGCGATATCAAACGTCTTGAGTTGATTGAAGACGCTTTTGAAACCATTGCGCCTTCTGCCCGGATGCTTAGCATCAACTTTTTGTACAAGCGTGACTGGGACGGTTTGTATGAAGGGATGGACTGGTATGCCTATTGGGGTCAAAACAGTTTCGGTTCAGAATACGGCGTCATGCCGTTTTTGGAAGAACCCTATGCGACATGGATCAAAAACTCCCATGACCTACATCTTCGTACCATGGGTGATGGCAAACTCGTGGATAACCTGGGAATCATTAAACCTGACGGCGCTTTGACCGACTGTACTCTCTTTCAACTGACCGGTGACAACGACCTGGGTTTCGGTTCGTTAAACCGTGTAAACGACACCATTCAAACAGGCGAACTTATCAATATAGGAACATGGAGCAAGCAAGGCGATGGGGGAGCAAGCGGTGATTATCATTTTGGAAGCTATAACGCTCAGATTGTGGAGCCGGGGTCGGCCCTTGAAATAGCAAATAGTGTGGAGCCGGGATCAGCCCTTGGAACCCCTCACCCCCGGCCTGGCCTGCATAGCTCGCAGAGCGACGCAGGGGCCACCGACGCACGGTCACGCGGAATCAAATTTCCTATCAGTTAACCGGAACTGCCCGGGTGGGCCGAGAGTCTGAGAGTTTCAGTCATTGTGTTCCCGCGATTCTCTGGTTCTGTAAACCCGCGGGGCGGGAGTGTTAGCAGAAATGTCGGCCGCCCCGTTTACACCACCAGCACACAACGTTTTGCTGTGTCGCGGTTTCCGGTTAACAGACTCGTTCGGCTCGGCCCGTAACAGAAAAACGCCGTAAGCTACTTATTCATAATAGCGTACGGCGTAAGCTCCCCGCTCCGAACGAGTTTCAAACGCTGGGCGGATTGTAAGTTGCGGTAGTGG
>CAZLEO010000474.1:0-4297 GCA_964558555.1 uncultured Rickettsiales bacterium
CGGTGACATGGAAGTGGAGCACGGATTCGACTACCGCCTGGACGAAGAAGGCAACGAGATCGCGGTGCCGATCACCCGCGAGGTGGCCGGGCGCGAGGTGCTCGCGGGCTACTTCTCGCTGCTGGAGATGAGCGGCAAGCCCGGTGATCTGGCCAACTTCGTCACCGACGACTACAGCGCGGCCAAGGTCACCGTGTTCCTCACCAGCGACCGCAAGAAGGACATGGACCGGGTGACCGAGGCGGTGAACGCCTACATGGACGAGCACCTGTCCGGCGTGCAGGTGGAGACCACCGGCATGGCCGTGCTCATGCTGGCCGTCAACGACCTGATCACCCGCGGCCAGGGGATCTCCATCGCCGTGTCGCTGGTGCTGGTGTTCCTCGTCACCTCGATCATGTTCCGCTCCACCGTGCTGGGGCTGTGCGCCACCGTACCCCTGTTCGGGGCGGTGTTCTTCAACTTCGGCGTGATGGGGCTTGCCGGCCTCGATCTGAACCTGATGACCATGGGGGTGGCCTCCATGGCCATCGGCGTGGGTGTGGACTTCGCCATCCACTTCGTCCACCGATACCGCATGTCCTTCGGCGCTGCAGGCACCCCGCGGGCCGCCCTGCAGCTGACCATGGAGGAGGCAGGCGTGGCGATCCTGATGAACATGGTCGCCGTGGCCGGCGGCTTCCTCACCCTGCTGCTCGCGTCGTTCAAGGGAGTGATGACCATGGGACTGCTCATCAGCCTGATCATGGCGTTCTCGGCCATCGGAGCGCTGACCATCCTGCCGCTGCTGTTCACCGGGCTGCGGCCCCGCGCCGTGGAGGACCGCCGCTGGTTCTACTCCACCACCGGCCTGCTGCTGGCCCTGGGGATCGCCGCGGCCGTACCCAACGCGGCGTCGGCCGAATCCGGCGATGCGCGGGAATTCATGGCCGAGATCCACGACCGCGCCGGCTTCGACGACATGGTCGGCCAGTCCACCCTCACCCTCGTCTCGGCCAACGGCGGCACCAAGGTGCGCGTCTTCAAGATGGCCTCGCGCCGCAACGACGAGGGCGAGAGCGACATGATCCTGTTCATGGAGTCCCCCGCCGACATGCGCGGCAACGGCTTCTTGATGCTCGGCCACGCGGGCCGGGACGACGACCGCTACATCTACGTGCCCGCCCTGCGGCGGGTGAACAAGATCGTCGGCGCGGGCCGCGGCGGCGCGTTCATGTCGTCGGACTTCTCCATCGACGACATCGGCCGGCCAGAACTCGACGAGTGGGTGTGGACCTTTGCCGGCGAGGAGGAGGTGAACGGCCACGCCTGCCGCAAGGTGGAGGCCACGCCCATCTCCGACAAGGTGGCCCGCGAGACCGGCTACACCAAGGTGGTGTGGTACGTGGACGAGGCGCTGAAGACGTCGCGGGCTGCGGACTACTACGACCGCCAAGGCGTGCGGTTCAAGCGAATGGACGTGGCCGCGATCGAGGAGCTCAACGGCGTGCCCTTTGCCACGGACATGACCATGAAGGACCTGGGCACCGGCCACTCCTCGCGCATGCTCATGGAGGACCTGGACGTGGACGCCGGCGTGGATCCCGCGTGGTTCACCCACCGCACCCTGCAAAACGGCTTCTGAGATGCTGCTGCGCGCCCTGGTCCCCGCCGTCGCGCTGGCCGTCGCCGCCCCCTGCGGCGCGGCGACCCTCGAGGACCTGCCCATCGACCTGCACGGCTACGCCAAGGCGCTGGCCGATCTGACCCTGGCCGATCCCTACCCGGTGGGCGGCAAGGCCCGACTGCAGGCCGATCTGTCCGGCGGCATCGACGTGGTGCGTTTCCGCGCCATGTTCGACCTGGACCTGGACGTGACGTCCATGCCCGACGAAAGCCTCGACGAGCGAGGCGCCGAGGTCTCGGTGATCCCGGTGGAGTGCCGCGTGGACATCCACGCCGGGCCCGTGGACCTGACCGTGGGCAAGCAGTACGTGTTCTGGGGCCAGACCGACTGGGTCAACCCCACCGACCTGTTCACGCCGTGGGACTACGTGAACATCTCGTCCGAGCTCGAGGACTACCGCGTCGCCCCCTGGGCCGTGCGCGCCACCGCATACCACCGCGCGACCTCCTTCGACCTGGTCTGGGTTCCCTGGCCCATGCCCCACCTGATGGACCTGACCCCCATGGCCGAGGCCGGCTTCGAGGTGGCCGATCCCGACCTGCCCCGCCGGACCATCGCCCACTCGGACATCGGCACCCGCATCGCGACCCGCTTCGCCGGTATCGACGCCGCGGTCATGGGCTTCTACGGCCTGGACAAGCGCCCCGGCATGGCCATGGACGTGGACATCGACACCTCCACGATGCCGCCGCCCCCGCCGGTGATCACCATCACCCCCACCCACGGCATGATGGGCGCCGTGGGCGGCGATCTCTCCTGGGGCGCCGGGCCGATCCTGCTCAAGGGTGAGACCGCCTACTACTGGACCGAGGACCTCGACGGCGACGATCCCGTCGTGCGCAACCCCGAGCTCGCGGCGGTCCTGGGCCTCACCGTCGTGCCCATCCACTGGCTCAACTTCACCGTCCAGGGCACCGCCAACCGCCTGTCCCACTACGATCCCGACGCCGAGGAGGCCGCCCTGGCCCAGCTCGGAATGCCCGATCCCACCGCCGACCCCCGCACCACCTGGGGCATCGTCGAACGCATCTCCGTGGACATCCGCGACGTGGTCAGCATCAGCGCCGTGGGCACCCAGGGCCTGCCCGGCAAGGACTACTTCGTGCTGGGCTACGTGTCCTGGCGCGCCGCCGACGGCCTCACCGTGCTGGCGGGCGTCCTGCTCTTCGGCGGCCCCGACGAGTCCCGCTTCGGCCAGATCCGAGACCAGTCCCGGGTCTTCGCCGAGATCAAGTACTCGTTCTAGCCCCCTGCTAGACTGCTGCCCATGTGGCAGCCCTGGACCTACGGCATGGCCGGCGTCGCGTTCACCTGTGCGGTGGGCCTGGGCGTGTGGTTCACGCGGTCGACGGGGCTGCGCAAGTTCCACGGGTTCTTGCTGTTCCCCCTGGTGGCGTGGACGCTGGTGGGCGCGGCCTGGGTGATGATGCGCGACGACGTGCGGATCTTCGACCAGGGCATGGCGCTGGGGTTGGTGGCGTTCCTGGCGCTGGCCGGGTACGCGTCTCCGGCGCCCGACGACCCCACGTGGACGCGGATCATGCACGGGATACTGGGGCTGATCGGGGTGGCCTGGTACGGGGTGATGGCCCACCGCTACGGGGAGTGGTAACGGCTGGAGTGACGCTCATGACCGAGATCGAGTCCCATCGCGAACGCTTCATCCGGTTCATCGAGGACCGGATCCCCTTCAACCGGCTGCTGGGGATGAAGGTCACCAGGCTGTCGAAGGGCCGGGCCGTGTGCGAGGTCCCGTTCCGGCGGGATCTCATCGGCGACATCTTCCGCCCCGCCATCCATGGCGGGGTCGTCTCCACGCTCATCGACGCCACCGGCGGCGCCGCCGGCTTCACCCTCATCGATCCGGTGGACCGGATCTCGACCGTGGACATGCGGGTGGACTACCTGCGGCCCGGCGCCGAGGCGACCGTGATCGCCGACGCCGAGGTGGTGCGGATGGGCAACCGGGTGTGCGTGGTACGCGTGGTCGTCCACCAGGGGGATCCGGCCCAGGCCATCGCCGACGGCCGGTGCGTGTACAACGTCAGGCGCAACGTGGGCGCGCCGGTCGACCGCAGGACGAAGTAGGAGGGAGGGCTCGGTGACCACCGGGCGGACCGCCGACGACATCACCCGAGACGATCTGCTCGAGGTGCGGAGGATTGCCCGCCGCAGGACGCTGGGCAGCCTGGTGTTCTGGGGGTGCGTGCTCGCCGGAGGGATCGCGGTGGTCGGCGGGATGGCCATCGGCCACTACCTGGTGGACGAGGCTGCCCCCCACCTGGCCGCCGCATTGCTCGAGCGCCTCCGCACGCCCGTGGCCGCCATCGTCGCGCTGGCCCACGCCATGCTGGCCTTCTCCCTGATCGCCCTGGGCACGAGCGTGCGGGCTCGGCTGCGCTCCAGCGAACCCCCGCCGACCGGCGAGGACATCACCGACTCGTGGATGAACGAGCTGTTCAGGACCCTGCGCGGGACCGCCGGCCTGCTCCCGTTCGCAGCCTACCTGGCGTTGTACATGGCGCTGATGGCGGTCGGTGTGTTCGTCTACGTCTTCGGCTGGCCGCCGAGGTTCTAGCAGCGTTCGTCATTAGTCCCGCTCGGACGTGACTTCTAGGCGGTATCCCGTGG
>CAZLEO010000475.1:0-4290 GCA_964558555.1 uncultured Rickettsiales bacterium
GTCGGCGTCGGGGAGGGCGTCGCCGTAGCAGTCCTGGTCGAGGCCGTCGTAGGGGATCTCCTCGGCGCCGGGGTAGGCGTCGGGGTTGTTGTCGTCGCAGTCGTTGGCGCAGGCCATGAAGCCGTCGCCGTCCACGTCCTCCTCGCCCTCCATGGGCACGCCGTCGCAGTCGGTGTCGATGCCGTCGCAGATCTCGGTGGAGCCGGGATTGACGCTGGGCAGGGAGTCGTCGCAGTCGGTGCCGCCGCAGTCCTCGTCGTTGTATCCGTCGCCGTCGACGTCGTCGCAGGGGCACACGTCGCCCGCGGCGTCCATGGCCGCGACCAGGCCCCAGCCGTAGTCGTCGTCGGGGGAGTCCCACTGGGACGCGGTAGAGGTCAGGCGGCTCCACATCTCCAGCGGCGTCATGCCGGGGTTGGATTCGAGCACCAGGGCGGCCACGCCGGCCACCAGGGGGGTGGCGAAGCTGGTGCCGTACTCGGGGATGTAGGCGGAGGCCCAGGCGGAATCGGCCATCCACGCGGGATCGCCCGGGCCGACCACGTCGGGCTTGGTGCGGCCGTCGGCGGTGGGGCCGCGGGACGAGAACTCCGAGATCTCGCCCTTCATGTTCACCGAGCCCACCGTGATCACCCCCTCGGCATCGGCGGGCGGCGCCAGGGTGCGCGGGTCGGGGCCCACGTTGCCCACGGCGATGATCATGATCAGCCCGCGGTCCACCGCCAGGGTCGCGGCGATGGACGTGGGGGCGGTCTGGCCGTCCTGGTCCTGGGGCGTGTACCAGTCGGTGTAGCCCAGGGACGACGAGAAGATGTCCGCGCCGAGCCCCTCGATCCACTCCAGGCCCTCGACGTAGTAGTCCTCCTCGATGGGTTCCTCCTGGGTCAGGTCCTCGGTCTTGGACAGGATCACGCCCGCGTCCGGCACCACCCCCGAGAAGTCGTCGTCGTCCAGACCGACGATCAGGGACAGCACGCCGGTACCGTGGTACTCGTGCTCCTCCATGTCGTCGCCCTCGTCAGCGGTGTTGGTGTCGTCGTTGACGAAGTCGTACTCGTCGATGACCGTGATGTGCTGCAACGACTCGTGGTCGCGATCGAAGCCGGTGTCCTGCACGCCGATGATGATGCCCTGGCCGGTGTAGCCACACTCGTGCATCAGCGACACGCCGATGAAGTCCAGCTGCTCCTGGGCCACGCCGTAGTCGCGCGAGGCGTCCGGCGGCTCGGACCGATCGGGGCTGCGCAGGCTCGCCGCCACCGGCCGGGTGCTGGCCACGAAGGGCAGGGCCTCGATCTTTTGCAGCTGCGCCGCGTCGGCGTACACGGACACGGCGTTGAGCCAGCGCGACGTGGCGCGGTGGGTCACCCCCGTGTCCAGCACCGCGTCGACATACGCCGGGCTCACGTCGAGGTCGTCCACGTCCACGGCCTGGCCCGGCCGCATTCGCTCACGACGGTCGAGCGCGCGCTGGGGCAGCTCGGCCCGGCGCTCCAGCAGGGCCTGGACCAGCTCCTGCCCCTCGACCCCCTTGTCGGAGAAGAACACCCAGGTGGGCACCCCCGGGAACGAGACGTCCGGCTCCAGGGCCGCCGCCGGGGTGGCGGCGAAGATCGCGCCCGTGAGGGCGAGAAGAAGAACGCGCGTGCGAGACATGGGGAATCCTCCCTCGTTTGCAGACCGGTTCTTCACCGGTGCTGCTACGGACAAGTGAACCACACTCATCATCCTGCACAAAAGCCCCACGCAAATGATGAAACTCATACTGACAAGGGCATGTAAATCTTGCCTTGTGGCGAGAACGTTCTGGTACATTGGATGTCACGGAAGTGCGTCGTGGGCCCAAGGGCCCCGGAAAAGACAGAGGAGGTCACGACATGAACAGCGCCAGAATCCTCGGCATCTTGACCTGTTTCGCCCTGTTGGTCGGAGTGGGATGTGCCACAGGCACGGGACCTGACTACACCGGAGGAGGTGGGGGAGGCGATGACGTCGTCGATGACCCCGGCGCCATGACGGTGCAGGGCCGCGTGACCGGCTTCGTGACCACTCCGCAGGGAGACGCCATCCCGGGCGTGACCGTGGACCTGGTCGGCGTCACCTCGGCGCTCACCGACGAGGACGGCCTGTTCGTGCTGACCGGCGTGGAGCCCCAGGGCGTGATGAACGTGAGGTTCACCAAGCGGGGCTACACCACCAACGTGCGCACGGTGGAGGTGATGGGCTGGGAGACCCAGAGCGTCAACGCCCGCCTGCTGCCCGTGGACCTCATCGAGACCATCGGCGCCGCCGGCGGTCGCATCGAGACCTCCGAGCTGCGGGTGGACCTGCCGGCGAACGCGTTCGTCGACAAGCAGGGGAATCCCATCAGCGCCGACGTCGAGATTGCCGTGACGCACATCGACCCGTCCGGTGACGAGATCCTCGCCGCGCCCAACGACTTCACCGCGTACAACGAGGCCGGCTACGAGGCGGGCCTCATGTCCTACGCGATGATCGACGTGTCCATGACCACGCCCGACGGCGAGGAAGTGGAGCTGGCTGGCGACGCCTCTGCGGGCGTCGAGCTGCTGCTGCCCGAGGACATGCCGGACATGCAGGAGATCCAGGTCGGCGACATCATCCCCACCTGGCACTTCGACGAAGAGCTGGTCAAGTGGGTCGAAGAGGACCTCGCCACCGTCATCGAGTCCACCACGGTGCCTGGCCGCCTGGCCGCCGTGTTCGAGGCGCCCTACTTCAGCGCCTGGAACGTGGACGACTGCTTCGTGACCCCGGACATGGACCCCGCCGCGATGGCGGCCTGCCTGGGCACGCCCGTGACCTGCATCGTCGGCGACGTGGACGACGTGGGCAACAACGAGATCATCGGCGCGGACGTGCTCGCCGGTAACGTCACCCTGTTCGGCACCGTCACCGACACCACCGACGACAACGGCGAGTACCTGCTGTGGCCCATCCAGGTGGGCGCCACCGTGGACGTCATGGTGGACGTGGTCGTCGGCGGCCGCCAGTACAGCGTCACCGACGGCGCCTTCACCGCCAACGGCCCCGCGGCCGACGGCACCGACCCGGCCGCTTGCGTCCGCGTGCCCACCATCGAGGTCCCGACCTGCGTGGTCGGCGGCGTGGTGGACCTGGAGCGTCAGCGCGTCCACAACTCGGCGATGCCGGACATCATCGGCGACTCCGTCGCGGGCAAGGCGTACTTCTTCGAGCCCGACGGGACCCCCGAGACCTGCATCAACATCGAGCCCACGGTCATCCCCGTGGACACCTGCGAGATCGTGGACACCACCGACCTCGACGACGAGGTGATGGACTTCTTCTGGGGCCAGGCGCCCCTGGATGCCGGCACCGACGTCGAGCTGGTCACCGAGACCGGCGACGAGCTGTTCCTCGACCCCGAGGAGCGTGAGCCCGGCGACGTGTACTACGAGGGCATCGCCCAGTCCGACGAGGTGGACGTGCCCTTCGACTCCGCCGTGGACGTCTACGCGGTCGGCGACCAGTGGGGCCTGCCGCCCACGGACCTGGCCAGCTCCCTGCCCATGGGCTCCGAGGTCGAGCTGAGCAACGACGTGATGAGCAACGGCTTCCGCATCAAGCGCGGCGACCAGCACCAGGTCACGTCCAACAGCTCCGACGACAGCTGGGGCACCATGGCCCTGATCATGCCGGACAACGGCACCGACGTCGGCTGCATGTGCCGCTTCAACGACGACGGCGCCATGGACATCCCCGCGGACGTGACGTCCCAGCTGGGCTCCGGCGACGCCGCCATGATGATCACCCGCGTGACCACGGACATGACGCAGCTGCCCAACGGCTACTGGCTGCGCACCATGGGCCGTACCTCCACGATGGTGATGGGCGAGATCGAGAACTAGGCGCTAGCGCCGACCCCCAGATCGAACCCCGACTCCTCTCCCTCCCACGCACTTTCAACGACGCCAATCCGGTGGATACCTGCGTTTGCACGGGCAGGTATGGCCAGGAATCCGAATAGGGGAAGCACGCCACGACGCCACGACGCCACGACGCCACGCCGGACAGCAGAGAGGATGGTTGGGGGGGATTTCCACTCCCAGCTCGAGCGTCCACATCTACCCTGGCCTCTCCCCCCCCAAAAAAATCCCTGCAAACGATCCGCTTTCCGGATCAATTGACCGGGTCTTCTATCCTGACCGCCTGATTCGATCCGAAATCCGGATCGCTTGGGGAAGTCTGCTGTGTCCCGTGGGGCCGGCCTCCATGCGGTCCTCGGATACCCCCTCCGGTCGAGTCGCC
>CAZLEO010000476.1:0-4289 GCA_964558555.1 uncultured Rickettsiales bacterium
GCCGAGCAGTGCGGGATCGTGGCGGAAGAAGGGACGGATGCGCTTTGGGATGGTGCGCTTCGATGGAAGACCTGTTGATCTCGGGAAACTCGTCGGGCTCAGGGGGTGGTAGTGTTCAATCGGGGGGTGCCAACCAACGAGAGGCATGGACCATGAACAACCTGGAGCGGAAGACCCTCGCTGACCTCCTCGACGAGCTCGCCAACGCGCTTGAGCACGCGGCCATCAAACTTCGATCAGCACCATCCCCGATGGACAACACGGAGAAGCCTGTCGCCGCAAAGCCGCTGCCCGACTGGGTGGACACGACACGACAACGGGTGAGGTCGTAGAGGACAGAAACCACGCTCTGGATGATCTCTGCCCGTGGGGGCATTGCATGTGAACGGCGCCGCCCGGCCAACTCAGCGGTCGAAAGAGATCGGCATCACTACCCCGCCCGTGCCCCCACTGGGCCTCTTCCCGAACCTGTATCGTTCGAGCCGCTGGATCACGCAGCGTTCCATGACAGGATCGTCCAGGGAGCTGAGCAGAACCTCCGTGTCATGGGGTATCCCCTCGGCGTCAACCCGGATGCGGAGTTCGATCCCCCCCCGAAGGTCCGGCCTTCTCTGCCGTGCTTCCTCGTAGCAGGTCTGGAAGCTGGCACGCTCGACGGTGACGCCCATGATCTCCCACCTGTCCTTCATGGAGTAGATCGGCTCCTCTGGTGGTGGGAAGTGCATCGTCAGGGCCACGGGTCCGAGGTACGTGTCCTGCGGCCGAAGGCGACGAGACGCCAGCCACTCCAGGATGCACGCCTCCAACTCCCGGTTGTCGAAAGTGCTGGCGGCCAGCGACGGGAACAGTGCGCCATCGTCTGGTGAGAAATCGAGGGTCACGGCCAAGCTGCCTGCCTCACGAGGGTCCATCACCAGGGCCTTGCGATGGCATTGCTGGTCTCTCTTCACCCGCCTCCCGAACAGGAACCACTCATCCTGCACGAAGCGGTCCGGCTCCCAGGTCCAAACCGGGTCACTCACGGGGGCCAGGGCCTGCTCTTGATCGAACTCGGTCGGAAGAAGCGGGGGCGTGTCGGTCACGTAGCAGGCGAACTCCCCTCGGAAAGGATGGAGAGAGGACTCCGTCGTGCTCCACGAAGCCAGGCAGAACGAGACCAGATCCTGGACCGTCCAGCTGGCGGCGGGGACGAGCACGACCATCGATGGTGTCCTCGCATGGACGTGTTCCGCCACGGCACGATGGGCATCGCTCCCAAAGCCGATCAGGGCGGGATGCTCTCCGGGGACCCACAGCACCGTTCCCTGTTCGGTGTCAACCAGGGTCAGGGCGGGGTGGTTCCGGTAGACGAGGCCCGCCCAAAACTCCCCGACGTCAGTCTCAGCCGCGACCCTGGCCCGGCGATTGCCTCCCAGCTTGACCGGCAGCTCGCCGTCCGCCGGAACCCAGCGGAACGCGACCTTGCAGATCTGGAAGAGAGAGGGACCTGTACGCTGGCTGCTACGGATCCCGGCACACCCGTCGAGGAGGAGCATGAAGTCTAGAGGAAGTGCCAGTCGGGCCCCCCAGCCGCGGAGGTGTGGCAGGAGGGACCGGGCGGGATCCGCCCCTGGAACCGCTACCGTCCCGTGCTGGGCGAAGTCGGGGAAGACGGCGTGGTCCATCGAGGCGGCGGGAGGCCAGTCTCGGCTGTAAGCCCGGCGCGTCAGCAGGTCAAAGATGGTGAAGCCAAGCGTTGATTGCCGATCGAACCCGCACTCGGCGAAGTGGACCAGGTCTCCGCCGTGGCCAGCGAAGAGCGGAAGATCGTTCCCTGTCGTGACGTGGAGGTCACCTATAGCCCCCGGAACGACCGGAGCAGGGAGCGGGCCTCTGACGCATTGCCTCAGCGGGACGTCCCATGTGGCCTGGCGCTCCTCCAATTCCGTGAACACACCGTCGTGGATGAACCGGACGAACGCCAGCAGGGTGAGCGGCACGCCCAGGGCCAGCCAGAACCAGCGTCCTCGCTTGCGGACCAGGAGGGAGATCCCTGGACCGACCACAACAACAACACACGCCGTCAGGATCGACGCACACAGCACCCCATGCAGGACAGCCAACCGTCTCGCAGCCTCACCGATGGCCTGGTGGTCGGCGAAGGTGCCGGGCCATTCGAGTCTGGAGGCCAGGAACGGCCAGACCTGTCCGTAGCGGCAGATCCCGGCGGCCGACGTGACGACGGCACCGAGGGCGTAGATCGAGATCAGCACGCGGCCTGCGGCAGAAACCCACGCGGTGTCCTCCGAGGTGCCCTCGAACAGGGAGACGAGCGCCAACGCGCTTCCGGCGGCCAGCAACGTGTAGGGAATGAGGAGGAGGGGGAATGCACCGCCTGCGAGCTTGATCGCGGTCCAGACCGCGACGCTCCCGATCGAGACCGTCAGGGCGGTGATTTTGGCGGGACGTGGCGTCCAGGTGCGGTGGTGGCGACCAACCAGCACCAGAACCGCCAGAAACGTTGCATGGGCCGCCAGGACCAGCAGCAGCGATGTATGGAGCAATGCAGCCTGGTCGAACTGGAGGTGGGAGGAGCCCACCACGTACCCGCCGGTACCCTGGACGTAGGAGAATTGCCTCACCGCCAGAGCTGCTGACGTGGCGGATCCCTGGGTCATGACGAAGAGTGGTGGAACGAGCCAAGCCAGGACCGGCAATCTCCTTCTGACGAGGGATATCATCGCCAGTACCAGGGCCGCGGGCAGAAGCAGCGTGCCCATGTAGACCCAGACCGGAAGGTCGCCGTTAGTCAGGTAGAGCTGTCGAAGATGCTCCACGATCCTCCCCCGTTCACCAGCCTCGCCCTCTTCCCGCGCGTCCAATGGACAATGGAGGAGGTCGTCCCCATGAGCCTAGCACGGGTACAGTTGGTCCCGGTCCACTGCGACTTTGCATCGCAAGGCCGTACGGATGGGCGAGGTGACGGACGCGGGGACCCTGATGATGAGGTCGGGCACCGGGCCCGTCAGTCGTTGGGCAGCCCCCGGAAACGTGGGTGGTGGCTCCCCGGCCCCTACGATCCGGCCACGTCGCCGGGCATGGACTGCGACGACCAGGATGGAGGGGTGTATCCAGGGAATGGGTGCTGATGGACTTCCCGTGGACGGAGCCCTGTCTGTCGGCCTGTAACCTTCTCCACCATCCAGGGTCTACTCACGAACACCGTATCCGAGGGGGAACCTATGCGTACCGCAGCCGCCATCATGCCCTGTCTGGTTCTGGCCCTGACGGGATGCCCCGGCAACGGGACCGACGACGATGACGACACCTCCATCCAGGACGACGACACGGCAGCACCAAGCTGCGAAGAGGCCATGGAGGCGATGCTCCAAGAGGTCGCGGCGTCTCCGGAGGTCACCGTGGACTGGTCGGGGTTCACCGAGGACACGGACGGGAATCCCATAGACCCCGCAGACCTCACCAACCTCTCGGTGACCGGGTTCGAGCTTCTGCCCGATGCGGGCATCGAGGGCATCTGCAACGGCACACTCGACCAGAGCGATATCACGCTGGCTTTCTTCGACGACTCCATCAGCGGTTCCACGACTACTGAGATTGACACGACAGGCATGCTGGGAGCGACGCTGATGGTCTCTGCTGGCCAGGGTCAAGGGATCTACTCGACTGCCCTGGTCACCGTCCTCGATGGCTCGCCCACCACCGTCATCTACATCGAGAACGGTGGAGATGTGCCCCCAGCAGAGTAGGTCAGCCACACCCGGCGGGGTCTCTCACCTCTCGGTGGTAGACTGATCTCCATGGGGGACGACCAACGACAAGCTCCAAGCACCTCGAAGTCACAACGTCACCGTGCATGGTTGCTAGCGGCAGCCGCCTCGCTTCTCATCCTGCTCGCCCTCGTGTTCTTCCTCCTACCTGTAGCTCCCACCGACAGCGAACCGGAACCAGGGACGAGTCGAACGACCTCGACCCGGCAACCCCTTTCGAGGTGGGTACGGGCTCTCGCGGCACGGCAGGCCAATGCACCCGCGGAAACAGAGATCCCGTGGAGGCTCCGAACCTACCCCCCGCCGCCGTGTCGCTCCCACGGATTTGTCCGGTGGTCTGACAGCTCTCCGGCTGCCGGGGCCGAGATCATCTCCCTGGAGACGCCGAAGCACAGGGCCAACGAGAACACCTGGGTCCACACTGGGCACTTCGCCGACGACGAGGGGCACTACGAGCTACCCCACCAGGAGGCGGTAGGAAAATCCTCCATCGCCGCGAGCCCCATCCATCCTCGAACCCTC
>CAZLEO010000477.1:0-4281 GCA_964558555.1 uncultured Rickettsiales bacterium
ACCAGCAGGCGGCGCTTCGGCTGATTGTAATCTCTGGCCACCACCGCCAGCAGGGTGGACCTCCCGACACCACGCGGGCCGATGATCCAGCCTATCCTTGCGCAGGTGTCATCTCTGGAACATCGCGTCTTCAACCAGCTCCGGAGCGACGCGATCTCATCGGACCTGCCGTGGACTTTGCGCGCCAGTTTTTTAGCATCCTCCAGGGGCGTGAGCGATTTCTGCGGCTGAATCGCGGGCAGAGGGGCGTCGAGGGAGGGCAGAGGCGGACCGTCATCTCTTACTTGCGGTTGAGCCGGTGCGAGCAGCGTTCGGATGAACCGATCACGGTCATAGTCGATGATGATGCTGGTACTTGTCCCGTCCGCGGGACGCGCACCCCAGCCGCCACCCTCGCGGTACATCTCCACCTTAGCCCAGCTACCGACCCCCTCATCGATTGCGCAGCAGGCAGCCAGCGGGTCGTGCAGCTTCTTGCCTGAGGGCTTGCGCTGCAAATGAATCGACATGCCGCGGTGTATGAGCTGCAGCGTTGGGCTCGCAGACATGACCTCAGCGACCTGCTCGTGCAGGTCCGCATCGTAGACCACGCCGTGGCAGACATTCTTGGCGACCAGGAGCCTGCGCTTGATCTCCCGTGAGGCGAGCGCTGCTTGGGCAGCGCTCAGGGCGCCGTTGAAGTTGTAAGTGGGGCAGGTCGCCATGCCCCGGAACTTCTTGAGCTGCAGTTCGGGTGGCACAACACCTTCGCCAGCGAATCCGCCCTGCCCCACCCACCGGCCGAGGGAGAAGCCAGGGCGACCATCCTTGCCCGATAGCGCGATGGCGCTGCCGAGATTTTTCAGCGGCGCCCCTGTGACAAGCGTCATCTCCTCGCTGCAAAGATTGAGCAGCAGCTCCCCCGCTGGCACGGCATCCCGGCTGCGGGGAATCGCGCCGAACAAACGATAGTGCCAGCTCGACACGGAGTCGTTGGGGTGGTGGATGTTATGCGCGCCGATGGGGATGTCCAGGCTGAACCGGTCACACACGATATGGCGCACGATGCCGACCTGGGCCGCGCTGCCCGGCGTGACAGTTACCGCCTGGAGGTCAACCTCGGGGTGCCCAATCAACAGCAGCAGCGTCAGGCAATCGTCCGGATCGCCAGTCTCCATGTCCAGTATGATCGGAACCTTCATATGCAAATGGAACCTGATATACGAACATGCGTCAATTTGGTCCCATCGGGGACACTGTGAATCGCCTCGGTTTCTACGGAGGGTCGTTCGCCCCTGCGCGAGTGCTGGTGAGGGAACTACGCCGGTCAACTGGTGTCTATCCTGGAGTCACCTGCTTGTAGCAAAGGGGGAGCCATGGAAGATCACCTTCGCAAGTCAACGACACACCTGGGGGGAGTCATTTTCCTGGCGCTGGTCGCGGCCACCTTCGGGGCAGGTTGTCGTCCGGGTGAAGCAAGCGCCCCGGACGCGGCATCTCGACCTGACGGTGGACCTGAACGGAAGGTCGAGCAGGTAGCACAACCCACCGCGCCAGCGGTCGAACTGTGCAGCGCGGATGCGCTGAGCGAGGACGGCATCCGGCTCGGGCGCCTGCACATCGTCTCGCGCATTGGCGGCGCGCTTTCGGACCAGCGGCCCAAGTTTGCCGTGACCGGGCAGGTGGTGTCGCTGCACGCGGTGCTGGAGGCCAGGCGGCAGGGTCGAAAGTTCTACTACAGCGAGGCACGCGGCCTGAGGCTCGGGCGGCGGCTCATCCCGGCGAGGCGCGTCAAGGCATGGCCCCTGCCCTGCCAGCCCGTGATCGACTGGTACAAGGTGGAGCCCACCGAGGGGGACTACGCCAGGCTCTCGCGCCGGAACCGCGTGCGATATGCCGAGGCGCACTTCGCCCGGGGGTGGACAGTGGAGGCGGACGTCCACCCCACCCTGCTGGGCGACCGGTTCAGGCAGCTGAAGGCCGGGCTGGGGGTGATGCGCTACAAGGCATCCCTGGCCGTCGGCGCCCGACAGCTGACCACCCCCGGCGCGGACGCGGGCGGCGGCGTCGGGGCCAGCGCGGCCGTGCACCGGGTGACCTTCCGGCCGAACACCGGGGCCATGACCGACTACCTGTTCGAGCTGTTCAACATGCCCTACGCCTGGGGCAGCACCAAGGGCCAGGTGGAGGGGCAGATCGCCGTGGACTGCGCCGACCTGATGGTCTACGCCCTGCGCCGCAGCGGGAAGAAGATCAAGTACACCTGGTCCAAGGGGATGCTCAGCGACCGCCGACGGTTCCTCAAGCTGCCGCCCACCGCCGCGGTGCGCCCGGGCGACATCCTCTATACGCGTCGTCACGTGGGCATGCTCTACACTGAAAACGGCAACGGCCGCCTGGACGACGGGGACCAGGTGGTCCACACGCTGTTCCACGAGCCCAATGTCGTCTCCGGGTTCGGCATGGGCCGCGTCACCGCGGTGCTACGCTGGAAGGGGCGGTAGCGAAGCGTCGCAGTCTACTGGAAGAAGGAGGCAGGCGATGGGCAAGGGGTACAGGGCACTCCCTCTGGGCATAGAGCAGGTGGTGGCGCGGGCAGCCGCGGACCCTACATTTGCCCGTGGTTTGCTGGCAGACCGCCACGCCGCGCTGGAGGGGTGCGGGGTCGCGCTGACGCGGACCGAGTGGGTGGTGCTCGCGTCCCTGGACGAACCGCTGCTCGCCGGCATGATCGCGGGTCTGGCGGATAACCTGGTGGACCTCGAGCGCCGCGCCTTCCTCGGCAAGTCGTCCGCAGTCGCTGCGTTGGTGCTCGGCGGGGCCCAGCTCTCCGGGTGCGAAGACAAGAAGAAGCCGCAGCCGGACAAACCCGGCGCGAAGGCGGGACCCTTGCCGGCCTCCGCGGAAGACGAGGAGCGAGACCGCGCCAGACGGGCGCGACACCGCGACGAGGAGCGCGTGATCGGCACCCTGGGCATCCGTCCCGATAATCCCGCGCGTGAAGCCGACCGGTCGCTGCTCGAGAGCGGCGATCCAGGCGCCTCCGTCGAGAAGGCCTTCGAAGGTATGGGCGGGCTGACCGTACCGGCGCCAGAGGAAGGCAAGCCATGAAGGCGGCCCGGCAATCCAGCCCTGGGTCCATTCAACAGCTCGAGGCCGCTTGCTGCAGGTCCAATGCCGTGAGGAGGGCCCCGTGAACCTGGCGCACCTGCGCTCTCAGTTCAGGGGCTGTCTGCTGGGCGGCGCGGTGGGCGATGCCCTCGGCATGCCCACGGAGGAGGGTCCGTCCCGCCAGCCTGGCCGCAGCATCCTGGAGACCTTTGGCGTCGAGCGAATCGATGAGTACATGGACAGCCCCAACCCGGACTTCCTCGGGGCCGGCCAGTACACCGACGACACGCAGCAGACCATCTGCCTGGCGGAGACCTGCCTGGAAGGCGACGGGCAGTTTGAGCCGGAGCGCTTCTACCGGCGGCTCTCTGCTGCGGTAAGGGCGAAGATGAGAGGCGTCGGCCCCTCGACCATCCGCGTGCTGAACGCGCTGGCCGCCGGTCAACTGCAGGAGTTGCTAAGCGGAGAGTTGGCCAGCGGCAGCCCCACCAACGGCGGCGCCATGCGGATCGCGCCGGTGGCGCTGCTGTTCCACCACGCCCCTGACAGGCTCCGGGGCGAGGTCATCAAGGCCACCCGCGCAACGCACCGCCACCCCGTGTCCATCGCAGGCGCCTGTGCGCAGGCGTTCCTCATCGCCTCGAGGATCGGCATTTCACCCGAGCAATTCGATGCGACCCGGCTGAGGCGAGACCTGCTGGAGTTTGTCAGACCAGTCGACGCCGGCTTCGCCGATCTACTCGGCAGCCTGGAGGACTGGCGGGCACGGGGGCGAGGATGCGCGGTGGCGGACACCGTGCCGCCGGTGGTCGGCGCCTTCCTCTCCCGCCCGGGGTCATGGGCCGGGCCGGTGCTGGCACAGGTCAACTCTGACGGCGATACAGACACCAAGGCATCCATGCTCGGCAGCGCGCTTGGGGCGCACCTCGGACTCGAGGCCATCCCCTCACGCTGGATCGATGGTCTGGAAAACAGCCACAAGGGGAAGGATTACCTCTTGCTGTTGGCAGATGCGCTGCTGCTACTATCTCAGCGGTTTTCCACCGATCAGGCCGCTCGTTGACCCGCGCACCCGTTGCCCGGTGCCCGACGACGAGAGGGAGGGGCGAATGAACCTACCTGTTTCAATCCTGGCCGCCAGCCTCATGGCCGCCCTGCTTTGCCCCGGCTGTGTGCGGGAATCGAGGGTGC
>CAZLEO010000478.1:0-4271 GCA_964558555.1 uncultured Rickettsiales bacterium
CTCGACGCCACCACCTACCCCGACGCGCCCGAGCTGTGCGACGGCATCTACAACGACTGCGACGGCACCATCGACGAGGACACCGACGCCGACCTCGACGGCGACGGCTTCAACGCCTGCCAGGGGGACTGCGACGACAACAACGCCGACACCTACCCCGGCGCCGTCGAGATCTGCGACGGCTTCGACAACGACTGCGACGAGGTCCTGCCCGAGGGCGAGGTGGACGAGGACGGCGACGGCTGGCTCGTGTGCGAGGACGACTGCGACGACACCGACGCCGCGCTCAACCTCGACGACGCCGACGGCGACGGCGTCACGTCGTGCGACGGCGACTGCGACGACGACAACGCCGACACCTACCCCGGCGCCGAGGAGATCTGCGACGGCGAGGACAACAACTGTGACGGCGTGGGCGACGACGTGGACGACGACATGGACGGCTACATGCCCGTCGAGTGCGGCGGCGAGGACTGCGACGACACCGACGCCGACGTCCACCCCGGCGCCTTCGAGGACTGCGAGGACGGCATCGACAATGACTGCGACGGCGACGTGGACGGCGACGACGAGGAGTGCGGCGACATCGGCGACGATGACGACTCGGCTCCCGGCGACGACGATGACGACGACGACTCCGGCGACGACGACTGCGAGTGCGACGCTTCGGGTTCCGGTTCGAAGAGCTCGGCAATCGTCGCCCTGCTGCTCGCCCTCGGCCTGATCCGCCGCCGCATCTAGCCCCCCGCCACCTCCCCCTCCTCGCCTTCTCTTCCACTTCCACCTCCACCACCACCTCCACCTCTACCTCCACCTCCGTCCGTACCTTCAAGAGCGGGAGAGAGAAGAGGCGCGCAACGGCGCAACGAGGCGACGCCGCGACGCCGGAGAGCTAGCAGAATTCGGGAGAGACCTTCAATGTCACCGAGTCGAGGCCTATCCGTGGCTGTACAGGTGAGGCGAGGGACCCTGAAAGGGGAAGCACGCCACGACGCCACGACGCCACGACGCCACGCCGGACAGGAGAGAGGTTGGGCGGGTGTGTGTTTGCGCTTCCAGCGGATTGTGATCTCAAGGGGGGGAAGGGAACGACCACATTCGTTGGACGTCCCTGACCCAACCCAGCCCGCCCATTGACCTTTGCCTTACGTTGCGACCGTGGCGTCGTGGCGTCGTGGCGTGTTTCTCCCAGCTGGAGCGTCCACACCTGGCTTGGCTCCTCGAACAGCAAGCCTGCTGCGCGAACAAACGATCTCGCAGCCACGGCTCTCCCGCCGTCGAGGCGCAGCGACAGGTCCTTGATGGGTGGGAACCAGGGAGGTTCGACTTTCCCGTAGGCTGCTAGTCGGTCGTGTGCAGGTCCGCCACGAACGTCGCGTACCCCACGGCCCCGCCCAGGCTGGCGTTGAGGCGCCAGAGCACCTCGCCGTCGGCGTCGACCTCCTCGACTTGCCCCTGGTTGGAGAACGTCACCAGGGTGTTGCCCGAGTCGAGGCGGGACACGTCGCCGAGGGTGAACGAGTACACGCAGGGAGAGGGAGAGTAGGACCACACCAGCTCGGCGTCGCTGCCGTCGTCCTCGTACGCGTACTCGCGCACCTCGGAGCACATGGTGTCCTCGTCGCCGTTGACGAACACGACGATGGAGTCGTCGAGGCGCTGGAACTGGTGGTTCTTGTCGAACAGGTCGGAGGAGCCGCCGGAGAGGGTGAAGTCGCTGTCGTCGCCGCCCAGGGTCCACAGCAGATCGCCGCTGGCGCGGTCCACCTTGAACAGGCAGTCCATGCCCAGGGACGAGACGTAGAAAGCGTCCTCGTCGGCGTAGTAGTCGATGGCGTTGAAATGGGAGGAGCCCCCGGGACCGCCGCCGAGGGTGAAGTCGTCCCACACCGACCAGATCTCGCGCTCGCTGCCGTCGGGACCGATCTCGACGAGGCGGTCTCCGTCGATGCCGTCGCGCTCGTCGTACTCGATGACGGTGACCCCGCCGTCGGGCATGACGGTGAAGTCGTGGTGGCCCTCGGGTATCGAGCGGTCGTCCACCTGGGTCCCGTCGAGGCTGACGCGGATCAGCTCCTGGGCCGCGGGTTCGGCGCCCGGCTCCGGCGTGAAGTTGACGCTCCACAGGAGCACGTGCTGGCGGTCGGCGCTGAGCTGCGCGCGGCTGACCTGGAAGTCGTCGCGGTCGGCGAGGTGCCACCACACGTAGTCGCCGTCGCGGTCCAGGATCACCGCGCCCGGCGCCACGGCGAACAGGGACGTGACGACGAAGCCGTCGTCCACGGCGCCGAAGGTCTCGGCGGACATCCCCGGCAGGTCGGTGGGTGGGCTACCCGTGGTGGCAGCGTACTCGTCGCTGGACACAGTCTCGCCGCCCGCTGACGCGAACACGCGGAACACCACGTCGGTGGCCGGCTTGTTGCCCAGCAACACGGTCTCGTAGGGAGGGCCGCCGGAGAGGTCGGCCGGCGCGATGGAGGTGGCGGAACCCTCCGGGCCGAACTCGATCCAGGCGTCGTCGACGTCGTCCAGGTCCACGGACCACTCCACCGTGATCACCGTGGCGATCGCCTCGCTGACCTCGGCCACGACCTCGAAGGTGCCGTCGCCCGCGGGTGCGGAGTCGTCGTCGTCTCCGGCGGTGTCGCTGCAGGCCGGGAGGCCGCCGAGCAGGACCAGGGCGAGCCAGGGGGCCAGCCCCGGCAGCAGGCGTGTGGAGCGACTCATCGGGGCGGCTCCGGGATGCAGCACACCGGCGTCTCGGACGGGCAGCCCATCATCGGGAATCCCGGGGCGTCGGGCGGGGGTTCACCCTCGCACTCGTCCTCGGTCTCCGCGCAGGTCCCCATCATCGCCGTCTCGCACTGGTCGTCGTGGATGCAGCAGGTCAGGCCGCCCTCGCACGAGCCGGTGGGGTTCATCATGTCGTACCCGCCGTCACACCCCGCGGGGTCCTCCCCGCAGGTGCCGGTCAGCTCGATGGTCATGCCCTCCGGCCCCACCACCACGGTGCAAGCGTCTCCGGCGGCTGCGTCGTCGTCGTCGGCCGTGTCGTCGTCGGCCGCGTCATCGTCGTCGGCCCACATGTCGTCGTCGCCGGCGTCGTCGTCGTCGCCGCTCGTCGTGTCGTCGTCATCGTTCCCGCCGGTGCCGGAATCGTCGCATGCAGTGACGAGGAAGGCCGGTAGTGCCAGGAGGGTGAGCAGCCGGAGGTATCGGGGTAGCGCACGGGTCGTCATCGTGTGGATCTCCTCGTTGAAGTGTCTTCTGACCGCAGGCGGGGCGGACCCGACGTGCGCCGGGAGGTTAAGTCGCGAGCGGCACGAAACCACGACGAGGACCACGCGCGTGGACGCCTGCTGGCAGATCCACCCTGCCCGGTGCCATACTTGCTTCCGGATCTTTCCCCGGAGGCAGCATGCTGACTCGAGTTCGTCCTTCCATCCTTCTCGCCTTCGCCCTGGCGCTGGTCGCGTCCACGTCGGCCTCGGCCCTCAGCCTGGACACGACCTACGCGGGCGGGAACAGCCAGAACGGCAACATCTTCGACATCGTCGCGCTCAACCCGGTGATCATCGAGAACTTCGACGCGCACGCCGCGGCGAGCGGTACGTACCAGATCGAGATCTACTACAAGGAGGGATCGGGGTACGGCTACCACAACAACGCCGGCGCCTGGACCCTGATCGGCTCGGCCTCGGCCACGGGTGTGCCCGGCAGCCCGATGCCTGTGAACATCGATATCGATCTGGAGATCTCGGCGGGCGAGACCTACAGCTTCTACGTCACCACCACCGGCGGTAACGCGTACCTCAACTACACAACCGACCCCGGCGCCTGGGGCGACGTGGCGGCCGAGGACGATAACATCCAGATTCTCGACGGGTACGGCCTGGCGTACCCCTTCGGCGGATGGTTCAGCCCCCGCACCTGGAACGGTACCGTCCACTACACCCCCGCTGCCTGCGACGATCTGGACGGCGACGGCTACTACGACCAGGCCTGCGGCGGCGACGACTGCGACGACACCGACGAGGAGATCAACCCCGACGCGTACGAGATCGCCTGCGACTACGTGGACAACGACTGCGACGGCGACCAGCACGAGGAGGAGGTGGACGACGACGGGGACGGCCAGTCCGAGTGTGAGGGCGACTGCGACGACACGGTGGACACCATCTACCTCGGCGCGCCGGAGATCGAGTGCAACCGCGTGGACGACGACTGCGACGGCGCCCTGCACCCCTACGAGGTGGACGACGACGGCGACG
>CAZLEO010000479.1:0-4263 GCA_964558555.1 uncultured Rickettsiales bacterium
GGACCAACGGGGCAGCGACTTCCACGGTGTATTGCGTCAATGACCCATACGGCGGCGCCGGAGGGGACTGGTAGGGCCTCACCGAGGCCCTAAAAGAACAACCGTCACGGTATCTTTTTTCGCGACACTGGATGGGGTGATGAATGGAGGACATCACCCATGTCAAAGGCGGGATTGCGCACGAAGTACTCCTTTGTGAACCTTTTTCTTGGTACGGCGCTGGCGGTCGCTGTCGTCGTCATCGCGCCGTCCCGGGCGTCCGCCTATGGCGGCCTGTGCATCCAGCCACAGTGCAGCGCGCTGGGCATGGCCTACGGTGACTACTGCAGCGTGTGGTGGTGGCACTACTGCGGGGGATGCGAAAACCCGCGCTGTGCCGAGGACGAGGCCGAGGAGGTATTCGAGTGCAACAACCCCTGGTGCGGCGACATGGCCAAGGCGGGGTACGGAGACGGGTGCCGGAACCTTCCCGGATGTGGGGACTGTGATCCCTACTGCGCCATCGAGGGTGATCCGGACTTCACGCCATACGGCATCTGCCTGCACGACTGGTGTGCGGCGCAGGGTGCGGTCGTGGGAGACACCTGCCGGACCGGCGCCTACTACAAGAACCGTTGCGATGGCTGCCTGCTGGACAAGTGCGTCCTCGGGTGCGGCAACGGCCGTGTGGAGGGCTACGAGCAATGCGACGACGGCCTGGACAACGACGACGGGGAGCCGGATGCGTGTCGCGAGTCCTGCCAGATCGCCAGCTGCGGCGATGGGGTCGCGGACACCGGAGAGGAATGTGACGAGGGCTTTGACAACGGCGACGTCGGCGGGGCCTGCGCCCACGACTGCATGGACACGACGTGCGGGGGGCTGCGGACGCTGTACGTGGACGACGATGGCGACGGACACGGCGAGCCGGGAGACGGCATGACGTCGTGCGCGGGGCTGGCCGGGTACGCGGACAACGACGGGGACTGCGACGACGGTGATCCCGCGGTGAATCCCGACGCGACGGACGACTGCGACGGGATGGACAACGACTGCGACGGCGAGACCGACGAGGATTGCGGGGACTGCACGTACACGGTCGAGCCGTACACCACCCTGATCCAGTGGGTGATCGACGAGGCCGCGTCGGGCGACGTGATCTGCGTCGAGCCGGGTACCTACTGGGAGAACATCGACTTCCTGGGCAAGGACATCCACCTGCTGGGGCTCGAGGGGCCTTCGGTGACCTTCCTGGATGGGATGGGGACGGGATCGGTGATCACGTTCCAGACGAACGAGACCGCCGCTGCGAACCTGGAGGGATTCACGATCTCGAACGGTAGCGCACAGGCCGGCGGGGGCGTGTACGTCAGCGGCGCCTCGCCCACGCTGCTGGACCTGGTCATCGACGGGAACCACGCCGACGACTTCGGAGGTGGGATCTACGTCGAGGAGGGCTCGCCGACCATCCACGGCAGCACGCTGACGGCAAACCACGCCGCATCCGACGGCGGCGGCCTCTACGTGGGCAACCAGGCGAGCGTGATGCTGTCTGAACTGACCATCTCGGCCAACACCGCCGTCCACGGGGGCGGGATCTACTCCTGCGCATCCTATCCATCACCGTCGCGAATCGACGCCACGGACGTGCTCGTGTCCGGGAACGTGACCAGCGGGGCGGGCGCTGGCGCGTTCCTGGACTACGGGACGGAAGGGTTCTTCAGCTACGTGCAGTTCATCGGCAACCGCGCCGAGCAAGAGGACGCCGGGGCCATGGCTCTGGTGGGCACGACCATCGGGATGAGCGACGTGTTGATCGAGGACAACGAAGCAGCTCGCTGGGGGGGGGCGATCTTCCTGACCGCAGGGGCGACGCCGATCTTCAACAACGCGGTGATCCGGGGCAACCACGCGGCCGAGATGGGCGGAGCGATCTGCCTGGACTGTGGGATCGATCCCGGCAACGTGGTGGAGCCCAGCCACTTGACGGTGCAGGACTCGCTGATCGTGGACAACGATTCGGCGCTCGGTGGAGCGGCGTACGTCAACGCGATGGACCGGCTCGATCTGAACAACGTCGTGGTGTCGGACAACCGCGCCGAGGAGTTCGGCGCCGGGCTCTACCTGGTCGAGGGGGCTTCGATCGTCCTGTACAACTCCAACCTGTCCCACAACGTCGCATGGATGGGGGGCGGGGCGATCTACGCCGAGGAACTCGATCTGGTCAGCATGAAGTACAGCAACGTCTGGGAAAACCTGCCCGACGACTACCACGGCATGGATGATCCGACGGGGGTCGAGGGCATGATCCGCGTCGATCCGGGGTGGCTCGACCGCGACCCGGCACAGGATGCTTCGACGTGGGACTTCCACCTGCGGACGGACTCCGCGCTGATCGACCAGGGGTGTCCCACGATGGACGGCCCCGACGGTGGACGCAGCGACATCGGCATGTTCGGTGGGATCAACGGCGCCTGGTGGGATCTCGACCACGACGGATCGCGCAACTGGTACCAGCCCGGCCCCTACCCTGGCGGCTCGTACGACTGCGACGACGAGGACCCGACCGTGTATCCGGGATCCGGCTGCTGAGTACACCCATTGGCCCCGATCCCAGGGGCGACATCCCATTCCCACCCCACCTCTAGTGGTATCCTCGTGACCTCGACGGGGAGGTCCGGCCGTGCGGTTGAAGAGGGCAGGAGCAGCCATCTGGATCCGAGTGATGCTGACGGCGGGGCTGGCGCTCGCCACCGCGGGCTGGATGCCACCGCGCCTCGTCCTGGACGGTGACGTCGTCGCCGAAGGGGAACTCCCGGCCGAGGACCCCGACTACGTCGAGGCGCTGTACCTGCGTTTCGACAACGACGGCGCCGTGCAAGGGGACGCAGCCAGCATCGCCGTGGACGAGGGGAGCCCGGCGGGGAACCACGCGGCTGCGGCCGGCGATCCCGAGTACATCGCGACGACGTTCGGGGGGACGGTGCCGCAGACCGGGGAGGACAACACCCTGGCGCTGGACCTCGAGGCGGACGACGGACAGTACCTGTCGGTGTCCCACCACCCCTCGCTGGCGTTCGACCACGACGCGTTCACGCTGGAGGCGTGGGTGAAGCTGGACACGCTGGCCCACGGCACGAGCACGTCGGACCGGGGCTGGCTGATGGTGCGCAAGGAGCTGGGGCTGGGGGACGAGAGCATCACCTACGCGTTCCTGGTGCAGATGGGCGCGGCGGTGCACTCGGACCGGGCGTATGGCAAGTCGTCGAACCATACGGGCAGCGAGCTGGGGGTGATCCTGGGGGACGACGGGAGCGACCAGCAGTGGGTGCTGATCAGCAACCTCGAGATCACGGATCACGGCTGGCACCACGTGAGCGTGGCCGTGGACCGCAACAGCGACGAGGCGCGGTTCACCCTCGACGGCGAGGTGGACGACTTCCGCTTCGAGGACCTGGGGTACGCGAGCAACGACGGGCCGCTGATCATCGGTGGGCACCCCAACGCGCAGGGCAGCATCGAGGGCACGCTGGACGCCGAGATCGACGAGGTCCGCATCTGTCGGGGCGTGGTCCCGGTGGACCAGCTGCTCGACGCGAAGGGGTCGGGGCCAGCGGACGAGGTTCCGACGTACACCCTCGACTACGGGACGAGGGAGCTCGGCAGCTGCCAGATCTCGCTGGTGTTCGAGGTGGCCAACGAGGGCTCGCCCAACGGCGACGACCTCGTCGCGGAGCTGGATCTCGACGCGTTGACGGACCCGCGGATCACGGTGACGGGGGAGATCGACGCCGAACTGCCGGGCGGAGAGACGTCCGACCTGATCGTGGTGACGTTCGAGCCCACGTCGGCGGGCAGCCTCGAAGGGCAAGAGCTGACCGTGCTGGGCAAGGCTGCCGAGCTGGAGTACGAGGCCCTGGGATCCCCTGCGACGATCGCCTTCTTCGGTGGTGTGGAAGGGGACGACGACGATGACGACGCGGCGGACGACGACGACGTCGGAGACGACGACGCGCCCGGGGGCCGTCAGGGGGGTGAGGACGGTTGTGAGTGCAGCGCTGGGGGGGATCGGCGGGGGATCGGAGCGGTCGTAGCCGCGGGGGTGCTGGTCATCGTCGGCCTGCGGTGGCGACGCCGGCGGTAGCCGACCGATCTACATGAACGGGTACTTCTTCTTCGCCCGAACCTGCTTCCCGTAGTCCCGGACCCACGCATCCTCTTCCTCGGACAGCGGACCCTGCTCGAGCGCGGGCGGCAAAACGGCGTCGCGCTCGAACAGCTCGA
>CAZLEO010000480.1:0-4225 GCA_964558555.1 uncultured Rickettsiales bacterium
GCATCGGCGAGAAGTCCGACCACACCCTCGAGGAGGTCGGCCAGGACTTCGAGGTGACGAGGGAGCGCATCCGCCAGATCGAGGCCAAGGCACTGCGCAAGCTCCGGCACCCGAGCCGTGCGAAGCGGCTGCGGAGCTTCGTGGAGCATTAGCTGGGATTCTGCCGCGAGCGCGCAGCGATCGCCGGCAGCAATCCTGCCCTCGTGGGCCCATAGCACAATGGTCAGTGCATCCGGCTCATAACCGGGTCAACGCTGGCCTTTGGCAGCGTTGACCGGCAGAATTGCTGCTGACGAACGCTGCGCGTTCGCAGCAGAATTCCGCCTTTTTTCGGGCCTATAGCACAATGGTCAGTGCATCCGGCTCATAACCGGACGGTTGCTGGTTCGAATCCAGCTGGGCCCACTTCACCCTACCCAGGCAAGCGCTACCCCGTCAGACGAACAAATCCCCCCACTCAAACACCTGACCCAGCCCAAACGTCGCTCAGACGAACAGATCCGCCAACTCAAGCATCTGACCTGGCCAAAATGGCGCTCAGACGCGCAGATCCGCCAACTCAAACATCTGACCTGGCCGTGGTGAGAGGTGGAGTCCAGCGGGTTGGCGACTCAAAAGGAGTCGTGGAACTCGGTCAGTCGTCCCCGCCGTTGTCAGGCTCCTGCTCGCCCCCGCCCTCATCGTCGTGGTCGTGCTCCCCCTCCTTCTCCACCTCGAGCTCGACGAGGCGGCCCTCGCCGGGGGTGAAGGCGAGCTCGACCTCGATGTCGCCGCGCTGGCACTCGACCTCCATGACGAGGCCTTCGCCCTCGATCTCGAGCTCGGCCTCGACGAGGTCACAGCCTTCGGTCATGTGCTCCATGCGCTCGACGAGGGCGACGAGGTCGGGGACGACCTTGCCGGCGGCGTCGCGGACCTTGTCGGCGGCGTCGCGCATGGGCGGGCGGTCGAGGGGCTGTTTGCTGAGGATCTCCCCGTCGATGGAGATCTTGTAGGCCACCACGTCGCCGTTGGCGCCCACGACCGCGACATCGAAGGAGGTCCGGCCTTCGTCGGCGTTCGCGGCGAGGATCCACCCCGGCAGGTCGTCGCGGGCGACGCCCATGGCGGCGGCCATGGTGACCTCCTCGGCGAGGGCTGGGGTGGCTAGGGTGGCGATGAGGATGGTGAGGGCGAGGTGTCGCATGGTCGTCCCCTGGGTGGATCTTGTGATTCTAAGCGTAACGGCTCAGCCCGGGTACGGCGACCAGGGGCTTGCCCTCCTCGACGGCCTCGCGGACCACGTCGATGAGGTGGGTGCGGCCGACGAGGTTGGCGCCGAGGAGGCGACCGTCGCGCATCACGAGGCGCAGGTAGGAGCCGTCCCCCTCCTCCTCCACGACGTCGTAGCTGCCGTCGGGAGCCTGGAACCGGCCGATGCTGTACACGTCGGCGCCGACCACCTTGAGGCGGTTGGAGGGGGGCATGCCGCGGTGCTCGGCGGCGCCGCCGGCGGCGTTGATGCCGGCGACCTCACCCTGGGCGAAGGCGGTGGGCCAGATGCTGTACAGGGTGCCGCGGTGCTCGGCCACGTCGCCCGCGGCGAAGATGGCGGGATCGGACGTGGCCATGCGGTCGTCGACGAGGATGCCGTGGTCCACCTCGAGGCCGGCCTGGCGGGCGAGCCAGGTGCTGGGCCGGACGCCGGTGGCCACCACCACGAGGTCGGCGTCGAGGGAGGTGCCGTCGCGGAGCTGCACGCCGGTGACGTCATCGCCGCCGGTCAGCTCCACGGCGCGGGCGTGGTTGCGGACCTTCACGCCGAGCGTCTCGAGGTGGCGCTGGAGCAGGCGCCCGGCGGGCTCGGCGAGCTGGCGGGGTAGCAGCCATCCGTGGCCCTCGAGCACGGTCACGTCCAGGCCGCGGGCGGCGAGCGCGCCGGCGGCCTCGAGCCCCAGCAAGCCGCCGCCGATGCACACGCATCGACGGGCGGTGCGGGATCGTTGCAGGATCTCCCGGGCGTCGCCGATCCAGCGCAACACGCACACGCCGCGCTTGTCGAAGCCAGGTACGGGCGGCACGAAGGGATGCGACCCGAGGGCGAGGATCAGCGCGTCGTAGTCCAGCGAGCGGCCGTCGGAGAGGTCCACCCTCTTCCCGGCGCGGTGGATGCCCAGCGCGTCGGCGACCACCCAGTCGATGGCCTGGTCGGACAGCTCCTCGGCCGTGGTCATGACCAGATCGGCCTCCCCCACCTCCTCGGCGAGGTAGCGGGTGAGGTTGAGGCGGTAGTAGGGCAGGACCTCCTCGCCGGAGACCAGCGTGATGGGTCGGTTGGGCGCCGTACGGCGGGCGGCCTGGGCGGCGGTCACCCCCGCCACGCCGGCGCCGAGCACGACCAGGGGGCCGGTGGCGTCGGACGACACGTCCCCTTCCGGCCCGGCCATGGCGTCGAACAGCGTGGCGTCCACCGAGCAGACCGGACAGCTCGAGGGAGGAGCGTCGCCGGTGTGGACGTAGCCACAAACGGAGCACTTCCAGCTCGCCACTGCGGCCACGGGCGTCGCCGGCGCTGCCGACTCCATGGGGCTGAAGTGCTCGCCACCCACGCCACAGACCGTACAGTGGTCGGGCGGCGCAGCGCCCACGTGGACGTACCCACACACGTCACAGGTGTACCGTTCGGCCATCGTCGTCCCTCCGCGCTGGTTCCGGACGGACAGGCTACCGTCTCGTCCCGTGTCGGACAACCGCCCCTGCGACGGCCCCTTGTCAAAGCCCCGAAGAGGTTCGAGACTACTGCGGAGTCGTACCCATCTGGGCGACTCGAACCGATCCCAAGCAGGAGGAAAGACGTGGAGATGCTGAAGTGGACGACGAGCGCGACGTGGATGCGAACCCTGGGCGTGAGCCTGCTGGCGGTGGCGCTGCTGGCCTTCGTCCTGCCGGGTTGCCCCGGAGGTGACGACGACGACAGCTCGGCAGGGGACGACGACGACGCCACCGCAGCCGACGACGACGACGCCGCCACACCACCGGCGAGCTTCACCAGCGACGTCATGCCCCTTTTCGCGGGCTGCGGCTGCCACATGACCGGCAACCCGTCCGCCGCGTTCAGCCTCGAGGCCAACGCGGCGTACGCGAACATGGTCGACGTCGCGTCCACCCTCCACGGCTCGATGGACCGCGTGGAGCCGGGTGATCCCGAAAACAGCTTCTTGCTGCTGAAGGTCCGCGAGGCCTCTCCCCCGGCCGGCGACCAGATGCCGCCGACGGGCCCCTACCTGGGCCAGGCCGAGATCGACACCATCACGCAGTGGATCAACGAAGGCGCGCTGGACAACTAGCCGCGACCGATCCCCCCTACCCGCTCAGGCCGTAGTCCCGCATCTTCTTGTACAGGGTCGTGCGCGACATCCCCAGCGTCGAGGCCGAGGCGGAGATGTTGCCGGACTGGGCCGAGAGCACGAACGCGATGTGCTCGCGCTCCACGTCCGCCATGGACTTCAGCGCGCCGGTCTGCATGTCCACGTGGGGGTTGCCCTGGGGCTGGGCGGCGCCCAGGGGTGGCGCGACGACCCCGTGGCTGCCCGTGTCGGCGAAGCCCATGGGCATCGGGGGGTGCGTGCCCGTGTCGGCGAAGCCCATGGGGGTGACCTCGTCCGTGCGCGCGAGCTCGGCGAACGCCCCGGTGAGACGGGGCAGGTGGTGTGCGTCGATGGGACCGTCGCCGGCCATGATCAGCGCCCGGGTGAGCACGTTCTCGAGCTCGCGCACGTTGCCGGGCCACGAGTGGGCGCTCAGGGCGTGTACGGCGCGTTCGGTGAGCGCCGGAGACTCCTCGCCCTCGGAGAGCTTGCGCAGCTTGCCGGCCAGCAGCTCGTTGGCCAGGTGGGCCAGATCCGCGGGACGCTCGCGCAGGGACGGAACCCGCAGGGGGAACACGTTGAGCCGGTAGTACAGGTCCTCACGGAACCGCATCTGCTGGACCATGGTCACCAGGTCGCGGTTGGTGGCGCAGATGATGCGGAAGTTCGACGTGCGGGGTGTGACCTCGCCCACGCGGGTGAAGGTGCTGTCCTGGAGCACGCGCAGCAGCTTGACCTGGTTGGGCACGCTCAGATCGCCCACCTCGTCGAGGAACAGGGTGCCCTTGTTACAGCGCTCGAACAGGCCCGCGTGGTCCTTGACCGCGCCGGTGAAGGCGCCCTTGACGTGGACGAACATCTCCGAGGCGAACAGCTCG
>CAZLEO010000481.1:0-4224 GCA_964558555.1 uncultured Rickettsiales bacterium
TCTACCTGCGTTTTTCGGATCCATGTGCGTAGCACCTGTCAAACAGGGGTGAAACTACTTCCCCGACACGATCTTCTCCACGGCCGCGTAGTCGTGCTCGGAGACCGCGCCCATGCGGATGCAGCGGATGCGGTCCTCGGGGTCGGCGAAGATGTGGATGGGGATGGAGGCGCCGGCGTCGAGTCCCTGCTCGGTGAGCCAGGGGTCCACGGTGGCCTGATCGGCGACGCGGGGACCGCCGGGGGCGTCGGGGTGTTCGGCGCGGTACTTGTCCAGATCGGCGGCCGTGGCGTCCACGGACACGTGCTGGACGGTGACGAGGTGCCCCTTGTCGTTCAGCTTCTTCTCGAAGCGGTCCATGCGCGGCATCTCCTCGAGGCACGGCACGCACCAGGTGGCCCAGAGGCTGGTCCAGGCCCAGCCCTCCACGTCGGGGTGGGCCTTCCCCGCGAACTCGGGCCAGGTGACCGTGCGGCCCTGGCCGACGGGATAGACGACCTCGCAGAAGGCGTTGAGGTCCGGTCCGGAGTCCTCCGCGGCGACGACCACGTCGACGCGCGACCGCGAGGGCGTCGGGGCCTCACCCCCGCCACCGCCACCGCAGCCCAGCGCCACGAATCCCAGCGCCATCCCGATCAGAATCCGCTCGTGCATACCACCTCCGGCCGCGGGGACGCCGCGTCCAGGATCAGATGTGACAGTCGATCCAGGCGATGAACGCCGATCGGTTGAGATCCGACGACCGGCAGTTCTCCGCGTCGCCGCTGCGCCGCCAGGAACAGAATTGCTTGTCCAGCTGGGCGAACTCCTCGCCCAGCCACAGCAGACCCACCTCGCGGTCGAGGTCCGGATCGTCGAACGTGGTCCGCAGGTGGTTCAACACCGCCTCGCCGCGGCGCTGGGACAGGTCGCGGTTGTGGGTCGCCGATCCCTCGGGAGAGGCACGCGCCACCACCAGGAAGTAGCTGGCCCCGCGCTGATCGGCGAACAGCTGGTCCAGCAGCGCCTCGTCGTCGAAGTCCAGATCGGCGGAGTTGTTGTCGAACTGGATGATGCCGGCCCGATCGGCCAGGGGCACGAACAGCGCGTTGAAGTCCGATCCGCTGATGGTCGCCACCGACTTGGCCTCGAGCGGCTGGCACCCGCGCACCTCTCCGGTGGCCTGGAGACCGCAACTCTGCAGAACGCGGCGCAGGACCTTGCGCAGGTCCACGGTGCAGTAGTCCTCGTCCGCCGCAGCGGCCAGGGCCACGCTGGGCTCGGCGTCGGGATCGGCCGCGGCGAGGCGACTCTTGGCGGCCTGGACCCAGGCCACGGCCAGCACCACGGGAAGCAGCAGGCAGAAGCCGAGGATGACGAAGCGCGGAACCATGTTCATCGTCCCACCTCCACGCGGCCGCCCTCACCGCCGCCGCTCACCGCGGCGACAGGGGCTCCATCCAGCATGCGCCCCAGCGCGTAGTCCAGCCCCAGATCCGTGTCCTCGTCGCACAGCTTGACGCCGTCCACGAACACCTGCGGCATCATCACCGGCAGCTGATTGGACACGGCCCAGCGCATGGAGCGGTTGAGCTCCGAGCGCGCCCTGGCCGAGCCGAGACAATCCGAGAGCTCGGGGAACGCCACCGAGACCATCATCTTGGGCCCCTCGGGGTCGGTGGCAGCCGCGGCCCGGAGTTCGTCCTGGTTCTCGAACGCCCAATCGAGGACCTCGGGAGCGCGCCCATCCGCGCACAACACCGCGGCGCTGACGTCACAGGCGCCGGGGTGCAGCGCGGAGTTGACCATCCAGTTGCAGGTGTCGTCGAGGGGGAACAGCAGCGCCTTGCGGTGCACCTTCTCGCTGAGGCCGGACGCGCTGAACCGACGTTCGAATCCGCGACACGCGGGGCACAGGGGATCCATGACCTCGATCACGGGAGTCCCGGCGTTGCCGTCCAGGGGGACGAGCACGTCGTAGGGGTCGTCCACGCGAACGAGCTCGCCGCAGCTCCCCACGAAGGTCGAGTAGTCGGGCACCATCAGCGCGTACACGGCCAGCGGCACGATCACGAAGGCCGCGGCCTCGGCCCCGGCCACGAGGAAGGGGATCGCCGGAGACGCCACCGCGTCGGCCAGGTCGTCGTCTTCGGGATCGTCGGCCAGGTCGTCGTCGAGGGCGCTGGACGGACGGCCCGCGGACATCCAAGCCCACACCGCCGCGCCCAGGGCCACGAAGCTGGAGATGTAGATCCCCACGCACATCTTGCACAGCTCGCCGAGCTCGACGATGGCGATGACGCCCATGACCACCGAGGTGAGCACCGGGATGGCGGCGATGAGGACGAGCAACAGGGTCGTCGTCTTCGACCCCTGCTCCCGGGTCACGATGATCGCCGCGCCCCGATAGAAGAGGAACGCGAAGACGGCCATGCCCGCCAGTGAGACGGGGATGCCGCCCCAGATCACCGACCGCAGCACGGACGAGTAGGGACTCATCAGCGCCGCGGAGCAGCCCGAGGAGCCCGACGCGTCCAGGGCGCCCAGGCCCGGGATGAACGAGCAATGGATGCCGTGCAGCTGCCGGTCCAGGTGCTGGATGAAGTCGTAGGTGGACACCGCCGCGAACAGCAGGCCCGCTGCCGATGCCACGAGAAAGAGGATGATCGCCGGTCTAGGTCGCAAGTTACCCTCCTGCGAGCGGCCAAGTTATCAGGATCTGCGATAGAGTTGTATCCAGGCCAGGAGCCTGTAGCCGTGAGGTATCGATGAGCCGAGCCCCCTGGACCGGATGGATCCTCGCCGCCCTGGTCGCGGCGCCCTGCCTTCCCGCGTACGCGCTGGACACCCTGGTGGTGCGGGACAGCTACCCGGCCGGCACCCCTGTGTGGCTGCCCGAGCTGGAATCCCGCGGGCTCGAACCCGACGAGATCACCAGCGACGCCCTCACCGCGACGGATCTGACCGCCTACGATCTCGTGATCACCACCTCGTACCAGGGCGCGGAGTACAACGATGCCCTGACCGCGGCGGCCGTGGCGCTGATGGACTTCGTGGACGACGGCGGCGTGCTCGTCTGGTCCGGCTCCCGCACCGAGTCCCAGTCCCCCTACCCCGATCCCCCCTTCGGCGGCGCCAACGACGTGGATCCGGCGTCCACCAACGCCAACGTGGCGCCTCACCACCCGATCATGGCCGGCATGCCCCCCAACCTCCACGCGATCTATGCCAGCGACTCCTGCGTCGAGGCCCCGGCCGCGGGCGCCGAGGTGCTGGCCGTCCATGGCACCAACGGCAAGGCCACGTTCTACCTGCTGCGCCAGGGCGCGGGGGCGCTCGTGGCCACCACCCTCAACTGGGAGGAGGGCTGGCGGGACGACACCGAGATGGGGCTGCTGCTGACCAACACCCTCGACTGGATCGAGGCCTTCACGCCCTGCCTGGACCACGACGCGGACGGCGACGGGTGGACCGACTGCGGCGACGGCACCGCACCCCCCGACTGCGACGACGCCGATCCCGACATCCACCCCGGCGCGGCCGAGGCCTGCAACGACGGCGTCGACTCCAACTGCGACGGCCAGGCCGCCGAGGAGGCAGACGACGACGGCGACGGCTACACCAACTGCGACGGCGACTGCGACGACGGCGACGCGGCGGCCTACCCCGGGGGGGTGGAGGTCTGCGACGGCGCGGACAACGACTGCGACGGCCGCATCGACGAGGACTTCGACGCGGATCTGGACGGCTGGACCACGTGCGCAGGGGACTGCGACGACGCCGATCCCGCGGTCTTCCCCGGCGTCCCCGAGGACTGCAACGGCGTGGACGACGACTGCGACGGGACCGTGGACGAGATCGCCGACCAGGACGGGGACGGCTGGTCCGTGTGCGCCGGCGACTGCGACGACCTCAACCCGTACACTTGGCCCGGCGCGCCCGAGCAGTGCGACGGAGGCGACAACGGCTGCGACGGCTCGGTGGGCAACGACGAGGAGGACACCGACGGCGACTGGTACCGCCAGTGCGACGACTGCGACGACGGCGAGCCCACCACCTACCCCGGCGCGGCAGAGGACTGCCTCGACGAGGTGGACTCGGACTGCGAGGGCGACCTGGCCGAGACCGAGATCGACAACGACGGCGACGGCTACGCCGAGTGCGCGGGCGACTGCGACGACGGGGACGACCAGGTGAACCCCGGCCTGCCCGAGGTCTGCAACGGCAAGGACGACGACTGCGACC
>CAZLEO010000482.1:0-4171 GCA_964558555.1 uncultured Rickettsiales bacterium
TCTACCTGCGTTTTTCGGATCCATGTGCGTAGCACCTGTCAAACAGGGGTGAAACGACGGATGAGGTTGGCCCACATGCAGGATCTCCGCCACGATGCTGGAGAGGAAGAACTACTTCGCCTGATGGACACTTCCGATCGGGCGACGTCCTGGGGGGACGAACAAGACATCGACAGCATGCAGGAGTACATTCACGACCGAATGCGTGAGTTCGACATTTCCCATAAAGACATTGAGGACTACTACAGCGTCAACAGAGAATTGTTTGGAAACCGAAGTCTTGAGGAATCTACTTATGCGATAGAGAAGATTCTGAGAATTCAACGCATGAAGCAGGAGTTTATGGAACTGTAGTTCTGTAAGCATGCAAGATGCGGGGCGATAGCACATACCAATGTCGCCCGCCCCACGCGACGCCAACCACTGCCTGCCACAGTGTGAGGCGGGCGGGGACTAGAACACCAGTAGGGGAAATCATGTCCAAGCACCTGCAATTACTCGTCTGCTTCAGCCTACTGGCGTGGGCGGGCTGTCCAGACGAGGAAGCCGATGACGACACGGCGGACGACGACAACGCCGATGACGATGCGAGTGACGACGACTCGGCGGCCACAGACAGCGACGGGGACGGCTGGAGCGCAGACGACGACTGCGACGACGGCGATGCAGCTGTCCATCCCGGCGCCGAGGAAGGGTGCGACGGAAAGGACAGCGACTGCGACGGAGTTCTGCCAGAGGACGAGCAAGATTCAGACGGGGACGGGTGGCCACTGTGCGGAGGCGAGTGTGACGATGAGAATGCGGCCGTGTACCCAGGGGCCGAGGAGGTCTGCGACCTGGTGGACAACGACTGCGACGCGGACACACCGGCCGAGCAGCACTGCAATCCCAGGCCGCTGGACACTGCCGATGCGATTTTCCGAGGTGAAACCGACTGGGACCAAGCTGGGTACTCCGTAGCCTTTGCCGGTGACGTGAACGCCGATGGATACGACGACGTGCTCATTGGTGCGCCCGAGGACGACTTGCACCACGAGGGGTACGGGCACTCCATGCTGTACTACGGCCCGTGCGAAGGCGAAATCCCCTTCGAGGAAGCGGACGTCGTCTTCCGTGGTGAGAGGATCACGGACGGGAGCACTGGCGTGGCCGTTGCTGCAGCGGGTGACACCAACGCCGACGGATACGACGACATCCTGATCACCGCGGATCTCGGCTCCAGTCTGTTCCTTGGCCCCGTGCCCGAGGGCGAACATGACTCGTCCGATGGGGACGCCTTCTTCGACTCCATCGGAGGGGCATTCGCGGCTATGGGGGACACAAACGGGGATGGGTACGACGATGTACTCATGAGCGGTAATGAGTCGGTCGCCGTCGTGTTGTTCACTGGACCTCTCGCGGGAGTCGTGGACGCAGGTATGGCAGATGCGACGTTTATCGGAGATGTGTACTCAGACTGGGCTGGGAAGTCTGTGGCCAACGCTGGGGACGTGAATGCTGATGGAGATGTCGACTACTTGATCGGCGCGCCACACACAGACGCGGGCGAGAGTTGGGCTGGTGCAGCCTACCTTGCCTATGGCCCTGTACTAGGTGACTACGACCTAGCAAACGCGGACGCCACTGTCGTCGGCGAAGACTTCAACGGCTGGCTCGGGTACAGCACGGCTGGAGCAGGAGATGTCAATGGTGATGGGTACGACGATGTGATGGTGGGATCTGATCGTGGCAGTGTGTATCTCTTCCTGGGACCTGTTCTCGGACTCCGGTTGGCCAGCGAAGCGAACAGCGTGCTGTCAGTCGATCCGAGCTACGGAGGCATAGAGGATCTGGCGACAGCAGGTGACCTGGGTGGCGACGGCTTCGACGAAATCCTGCTTTCGACTCCAAGATGGAATGGGGGAAACCTGGCGTACTTGGTCTCGGGACCGATCGATAGTGGGTCGGTAATCCTCGGCGAGGAATCGCAGATCTTCTACTCCGACTCAGGTCTAGGCTCGCTTACAGTAGCTGGAGGCGGAGACGTTGACGGAGATGGTACGTTGGACGTCCTGATCGGGGCCGAGGGCTCTGATGACGTGTTTCTCTTCTACACAAGCAGATTGTTCACTGCGCAGTTTGCCCCGTTACCCTGATCCAAACGCGGACGCCAACGCAAGCTACACCTCACATTGAACTGCTACGATGGGCTTGCCTCGATCAAGACACGCGATAGGTCCACCCGCACGACACCACAGTGGTGGAACGGAAATGCAATCCAGGTCTCGTCCTCGGCCACCACCGAGTCGCTGAAGTAGGTCGTGTCCTCAAGGTTGTCCCAGGCGCTTTCCATGTGGGACTCGTCCAGAATCTGCACCCGTTCAGCCGAAGTCCATTGTTCCGGTGGAATTCCGGGGCGCACAGTGGCGTCGTTGAACTCCACCGCCCACCGGCCATCTTGAGTTGGATCGGTGAATTCGGTGTCCCGGCCGAATCCGTTTTCAACCCTCCGCGCCCTTAGCCGATAAGTTTCGCCGACGACCAAGCCCTGTATCCGGAGGTTGATGGTGTACACCTTGTCCAGGTGGGGATTCTCGATGTTGCTGACGATCACGGTCATCTGCTCCTGCCATCCGAGTCGACCTCTTGAAGCGAGAGCTGTGATCCGGCATTTGGCCGTGGCTGCCTCCAACTCGTCTAGGCCGGAAGCCTCCCCAGCGGCTGATGGCCAGATGCTCACAGGTACGCGATCGCGGCCGGCAAGGTCCGTATGCAGGGAGAACGAGTACGCTGGCGCGTTGATGGTGACGTAGTTCTCGTTCGCCCATTGATCTCGGCGCGGCACACGGATCATGCCGTTGGACTCGAGCTTGCCCGGCCAATAGTTGGCACGAACGACACCCAGTTCCGGAATCTGCATCCACGTCAAGGCTGCCGAGGTGAATGCCGCTCCCCAGGAGGAGTCGCACGGGTTATCTGAGCCGAAGACCTTGAATTCCGTGCCGTAGTAGGCTTCGTACAGGTCTTCGTATTCTGCACTGACCGCCTGCGTGGTGACGTTCCACTCCGTTACGTGTAGGGGTAGTGGGAGTAGCCTGTCCCAGCCCCAGGCGGAAGTCGGAGAGCCGCCCCGTGCTCTCCGCCCTGTATAGGCATCCAAGCAATGACGGAGCCTCAGCAGATCGCTTGGGTACTCAAGCATCGCGTCGGTGATCTGGTCCATCGTGCGTGGTGTGGTCACGCCCGTGGTTTCGTCTCGGTCCACGAACTCCGTTCCCTTCATGTATCGATGGACCGAGAAGAAGTCCCAGTAGTCCTTGGAAGAGTGCTCGAGCATGGCGAATATCTTGCGCGAGTGCATGTCGTCGGGAGGCTGATCCGGGTCCGGACTGGCTAGTGTGTGCTCCACGATCTCGACGAAGTCCATCCACCCGTCGCGAGTGAAGCCGCAGCCCCCCGCTTGCCCCAGATCACTCACGGACTCGTACAGGGCCCTGTGCATTTCGGCGAAGTCCCGGCCCCATTGGTCGTACTGCACTTGCCCGTTCTCATCCTTGCCATAGTACGGGCCCTTGTACTTGTGGTCGGGTTCGCCCCACAACTCGAAATACGCTGGGACAGCGCCATTGTTGGACGAGCCGATTAGGAGTTCGAAGGCTCTCCTGGCTACGGACGCGTAGCTCCGAATCGCCATTCGTGGCATTTGCATGCTCTGGTTCGGTAGCGGCGAGTGACCGACATAGCGAGCACCGAAATGCTGCTCGCCGAGTTTGATGTAGAGCGGTCCGAACTCCGAACAGCCGTCGAAAGCCTCCTGCGCCTGGACGCCTAGATCGGTCGGGTTGCTGCCCACGATGAAACCCAACGAAGTCTGGCTCGTTCCGGCATGCGGGAACCAGTAGATCCACTCGTCGGTACTGACGTAGATATCCTCGTGGAATCGGGAATCACAGAAGCCCAGTGTGACCCAGTGCCCGTGTTCCAACGCGATCCACGGAGTGATGAAAGGAAAGTCCAACTCGGTACCTACGGAGTGGAAGCCCCAAGTCGAAGCGGTGGGTATTCTGCTGAACAGCTGCGAAACCTCGAGTCCGTCGTTGTTCATCCGAACGGACGAGACACCGATCTTGCGATAAATAGTCCCCGACCCAAAAAGGCCGTTCCCGCGCCCCACGCCTCCGATCCTCTCGCT
>CAZLEO010000483.1:0-4170 GCA_964558555.1 uncultured Rickettsiales bacterium
TCCTTTTCGTCGACCAGCTCGTCGCAGTCGTTGTCCTGGTCGTCGTCGCACACCTCGGCGGCGTTGGGGTAGATGTCCGGATCGGTGTCGTCGCAGTCCACGGCCGCAGGGAAGCCGTCGCCGTCCGCGTCGTCGCAGTCGGAGTCCGCGCCATCGACGAGCATGTCGCAGTCGTTGTCCACGCCGTCGGAGCATTCGTCACCTGTCTCGCCGTGTCCGGGGTAGATCTCGGGGTTCTCCGGCGCGCAGTCCTCGTCGTCCACCGTGCCGTCGCCGTCGTAGTCGAACAGGTGAGAATTCTCACACCCGACGGCGACCAGCGAGGCCAGCCAAAACAGCCCGAGCAAGCGTTTCATGGAACGTCCTCCCACACTTCAAGGATAGTCGAACCGCACGATCCCAGCATGCCCCTTCCCCCTGTCTCGCGCCCTCACACGCCCCACACGCGAGCCCCAGGCAAGACCCACGATTGACCCTCAATTGACATGGGATTGCGGGCGTTTCCGATACGATTTCGGTCAGCGAGTCCTCTCCACTGCACGAGAAACGAGGTTCGGTATGCGCCTGATCTCCTGGAACCTGGCCCTGCTCGGGCTGCTGGCCTTCCTGATGGGGGGCTGCGCACCCGAGGACAACGACCGCAACCCGCCCGGACCCCAGGGGGACGACGACGTCCACGGCGACGACGACGACTTCATCGGCGACGACGACGACGTCCACGGGGACGACGACGACGCGATGGGCGACGACGACGACGCGGTGGGCGACGACGACGACGTCTCGAGCAACCAGGACTCCGACGGCGACGGCCTGACCAACGAACAGGAGGCCGCCGAGGGCACCGATCCGAACAACCCCGACACGGACGGCGACGGCTGGTCCGACGGCGACGAGGTCCACACCTACGCCTCGGACCCGCTCAACGAGTGGTCGTATCCGTTCAGCTGCCACTACCCGCCCGGTCCCGGTCCCCAGTGGCAGGGTCAGGGCTGGAACACCGGCCAGATCATGCAAGACGCCGTGCTCACCGACCGCTGCGGCGAGCAAATCCACACGCACGGCTTCTCGGGGTGGGGGATGGCGATATTCATCGGCGCCGAGTGGTGACCGGCTTGCGGAACGTTGGCCGGTTCGGCCCAGCAGTACTACAACCAGTGGATCCAGGACGGCATCACCGTGATGTACGTGCTCGCCGAGGACAACTCTGGCAACACCCCCAGCCAGCAGAAGCTCAACCAATACGCCAACCAGTACGGAATGCAGGACGTGATCGTCGTGGCAGATCCCGGCTGGCAGTTCTCCAACCACTTCGAGCAGGACGGCTACATCCCCACCGTCGCGCTGGTGAAGTACGACGGCACCATCCTGGTCAAGGACAACGAGAACCAGTTCAACAGCCAGCTCGGTAACGCGGCGCCGCCCTACGGCGGGCCGTGATATCCTGCCCCGGGCGGGCGACGGTCACCGAACAGGCCGGCTCACACCACCCGCACCGGGAAGACGATCATGACCTGTCCATCGCGACGACGGCGAGTCCTCCGCCTGACCGTCCCCCTGCTGTGTTTCTCGCTCGCCGCCTGCCAGGACGGGCGCCTGTTCGACTACGACGGGGACGGCGTGGTCGACGACGACGACTGCGCGCCCGGGGATCCCGATATCTACCCGGGACACGGCGAGACCGGTGACGACTGCTTCGACGGCGTGGACAACGACTGCGACGGCAAGACCGACGGCGAGGACGAGGAGTGCGCCGGCGACCCCTGCATCGACCAGGACGAGGACGGCTACTGCGCCCAGACCGACGACTGCGACGACCACGATCCCGCCCTCAACGGAGACGACGCGGACGGAGACGGATACTCCACCTGCGACGACGACTGCGACGACAGCGACGACACCCTGAGCCCCGGGGACCTCGATGGGGACGGATACTCCTCCTGTGAAGGGGACTGCGCAGATGACGACGCCGCGGTTCACCCCGATGCGGAGGAGGCCTGCGACGGCGTGGACAACGATTGTGATCCGGTCACCGACGAGGACGCCGACGACGACGGCGATGGCTGGAGCCAGTGCGAGGGCGACTGCGACGAAGGGGACGCCGCCATCCACCCAGGGGCCGTCGACATCTGCGACGACGAGATCGACAACGACTGTGACGGCCAGACCGACGTGGACTGCGTCGAATGCGATCTGCAGGTGCCCGGCGACCAGAAGACCATCAACGGCGCCATCGGCATCGCCCTGACCGGCGAGACCATCTGCGTGGCCCCCGGGACCTACACGGAGCACGTCAACTTCCAGGGGGCGGACGTGTCCGTCCTCGGCCTGAACGGCCACGCCTCCACGGTGATCGACGGCGGAGGTTTCACGGGTGCCGCCGTCACGTTCGAGGAGGGCGAGACCACCGCGGCCGTCCTGTCGGGTTTCACCGTCACCGGAGGCGCGGGTCTGGACTACGGCACCGGCGTCCGGATCGACGGCGCGTCCCCGGTACTGCAGGACCTGTACATCACCGGCAACAACGCCCTCCTCGGCGGCGGCGGCGTGTCGGTGAGCAACTCCACCGGAGCCCAGCTCCTGGGCGTGCGCGTGGAAGACAACACGGCCCCCGAAGGCGGCGGCCTCTGGATCCACCAGTCGTCCCTGGAGCTGCGCGGCGTGCACATCGAGGGCAACTCGGCCGGCTACGGTGGCGCGATCTACGCCTACGACTCCACCCTCGGAGCCGACGATCTCGCCTGCCTGCACAACACCGCCTCGGCGATCGGCGGAGCCATGTACCTCGCCGGCTCGACGATCCTCGACGCCGCGAACGTCGCCGTGATCTCCAACCAGGGCATCGAGCAGGGTGGCGGGATCAACGCCGCGATCGGCACGGAGGTCTCCGTCTCCGGCCTGGCCTTGCTCGCCAACCAGACCAACGGGCCGGGGGGCACCGGAGGAGGCCTGTACTTCGAGGGCACCTCGCTGGAGATCACCGGCGGAGTCGTGGCGGCCAACAGCGCAGGGAACCGCGGGGGAGGGCTGTGGCTGGGCGGAGTCGCCTCGCTCGCCAACGTGGTGTTGATGCAGAACAGCTCGGCGGACGGCGCGGGCATCTACTACGAGTCCGACGGCCTGACTCTGGGAAGCTGCGTCGTCTGGGACAACTACGGCGACGACTACGGCAACATGCCCGATCCCACCGGAATCAACGGCAACGAACGCACCGATCCCCTGTTCCTCGACACGAGCCCAGCAGACCCCCTCGACTGGGACCTGCACCTCCAGTTGGGCTCTCCCCTCGTCGACGCCGGGGCCGGGGCGGAGACGGATCCCGACACTTCCCCGGCCGACATCGGGCTCTACGGCGCGCCGTCCGGGCACGAGTGGGACCTCGACGGCGATGGTTTCCCCCTGTGGTGGCAGCCCGACGAGTACGATCCCGTTGCTTACCCCTCGCTGGACCTCGACTGCGACGACCGGGACGAGACCGTCTTCCCCGGGCAGGGGTGCTGAGCGGAGCAACACCATCCCGATCGAGGACCACGAGCCCCCGTTCAATCAGCCGCTGAGCAACGCGGCGGCACCCCACGGCGGGCCCTGATCCGGCCCAGTACCCACACACCGAACCCCACCCAGAGGATTGCCGCAGCAACGCCCGATCGACCTCCGGCCGACCGACACTGGCAGGTGCCGAACTGCGGGTCCAGATCCCCGTCCTCGACCTCGTCCTCGTCCTCCACGTCAAGGGCCTCGCACGCGTCGTCCGCGTCGTCCACGGCGCCGTCGCAGTCGTTGTCCACCCCGTCCTCGCACAGCTCCTCGGCTCCGGGATACGCGCCGGGATCGTCGTCGTCGCAGTCGTCCCCGCCGCACTCCGCGGCCAGGTGGCCGTCGCCGTCGAGGTCCACGTCGTCGATCACGCCGTCGCAGTCGTTGTCCGCGCCATCGCACACCTCGTCGGCTCCAGGGTGAATCGAGGCGTCGCCGTCGTCGCACTCGTCGCAGTACCCGTACCCATCCCCGTCGAAGTCGCCGAGGTCGTCGATCTCGCCGTCGCAGTCGTTGTCCACGCCGTCGCAGACCTCGTCCGCGCCCGGGTACACCGTGGCGTCGTTGTCGTCGCAGTCCCCCCCGCAGGCAGAGCACCCGTCGGCCGCCACGTCAGCCTTGACGTCGGTGGGCGGG
>CAZLEO010000484.1:0-4148 GCA_964558555.1 uncultured Rickettsiales bacterium
GCCGTCACACTCGGTGTAGCCGTCGCCGTCGGCGTCGGTCTCGTTGGCGTCGATGTAGCCGTCGCAGTCGTTGTCGATGATGCCGTCGTCGCAGGTCTGCTCCGCGCCCGGGTAGACCGCGGCGTTGTAGTCCGCGCAGTCCCCGTCGCACTCGCTGTGGCCGTCGCCGTCGGCGTCCGCCTCGTTGGTGTCGGGCTCGCCGTCGCAGTCGTTGTCGAGGCCGTCGCACAGCAGCTCGGCGGACGGGTTGACCGTGGCCTCGGAGTCGTCGCAGTCGCCGCCGAGGTGCCAGCTGTCGCCGTCGTCGTCGGGGCAGGTCAAGGGGTTGTCACCGGAGGGATCGGCGCCGCCTTCCATGCCGCAGAAGTAGTACCCCTGTTCGGAGTTCCAGCCGCAGGTCAGCGAGGCGGTACAGAGGATCTTGCAGGTGTACTGCTGGCCCAGGTAGGTCTCGCACCAGAACGCCTCGTTGGCGTAGCAGCAGCCCACGTAGCCCAGGTCCGGCTCGCAGTACTCGGCGTAGATCTGGGCCGTCTCGGTACCGGCGGTGGACTCGCACGGCTCTGCCAGGGCGGACGTCGCCACCATCGCGGTCAGCGCGACGGTGAGGATGAAGGCGCCGTGGACGCGCGTCATGGCTCCTCCGGGGGTTCGGGCTGTTCCGGCTCATCGGCCGGTTCGTTCCACTTGAAGGGCACCACCAGGGTCTGCCCGGCTTCGAGGGTCACCGACAGGCTCTGCTCGAAGCCGTCGTTGCTGCGCACCATGCGGATGCTGTGCGGGCCGGGCGCCAGCGAGACGCCGCGGGCCGTGACGAACGTGCTGCCCGCCTCGGCGCCGTCGATGTAGACGGTGGCGGCGGGGTAGGCGTTGATCTTGAGGATCGAGGGCTCGCCAAGGTCCTCCTCGACGGCCTCAGTGGGTTCCTCGGCCGCCTCGGCCTCGGTGGGGTCGGTCGCCTCGGCGGCCTGGGCCGCGGTCGCGGCCTCCTGGGTCGCCTCGGTGGGGTCCGACACGTCGGGACGCTCGTCGGCCTGGGCCGCGGTCGCGTCCTCGACGGCCTCGGTGGCGGCCAACCCATCGGCGGCCTCCCCCGCGTCTCCGGGCTCCAGCGAGCCCTCGCCCGCCTCGGCGGCAGCCTCGCCGCCGTCCACGCCGTCGGGCGCGGCCGTGATCGACTCCTCCACCGCGGCCGTTCCCCCGAGCCCCCAGTGCAACAGGATACGCGAGAGGACGACGCCGCCACCCCAGACCATGACGAGCACCGGGATCAACGCGAGCAGCAGGTAGGCCGGTCTGAACCGCCGGACCGCCGGACCGGTGTACGTCTCGAGTTCGACGTCGTCGCCGTCGTCCTCCTCGAGGGCGGCGGTCTCCCGGGTCACCGCAGTGGGCTCGGCGATGTCCACGCCCCAGGACTGGGCCGCGTCTGAACTGGGCACGAGCTTGCCGTCCCGGTTGCGACGGTATCCGGGGACCTCGAAGAACGTGGCCGTGGACGGGACCCGCTCGTGCTGCATCACCTTGTAGCGGGCGATCTCCTCCTGGGTCACCTGTGCATCGGGATCGTCGTACAGCCGCATCAGGTAGGCCTGCGGATCCATGTCGGATTCCAGCTCGCGGCGCAGCCTGCGCAGGTCCTCGATGAGATCGGGGGTGGAGGCGTAGCGGTCCTTGGAGCGCGGCTGCCGCAGCTTCTTGAAGATGCGGCCAAGGCCGGCGATGGACGCCTCGACCTCCTTGGCGCGGAAGTCGGCGGGCGTGTTCACCACGGTCATCAGCTGGGCCGCCATGGAGTCGCCGACGATCAGCTGCTCACCCACGGCCAGCTCGAACATGATGGCGCCAAAGGCGAACAGGTCGCACGCGAAGTCCACCGGCTTGCCGTAGGCCTGCTCCGGGCTCATGAACGCGGCGGTGCCGCGGGTGACGCCGGTGGCGGTCCGCGGTCCCGAGGAGTTGATGGCCTTGGCGATGCCGAAGTCGAAGATCTTGGCCACGCCCTCGCGGCTGACGAGGATGTTGCTGGGCTTGAGGTCGCGGTGGACCATCTTCAGCGCGCGGCCGTCCTCGTCCTTGAGGGAGTGCACGTAGGCCAGGCCGCGGGAGATCTGCAGCAGCAGATCCACCACCACGTTGGCCGGCAGCCGCTCGCGGCGTTTGGCGCACATGCGCAGGAGCACGTCGAGGGTCACCCCGTCGACCAGCTCCATGACCATGTAGTACTGCTCATCGCCCTCGTCGTCCGCCACCGAGTCCAGCTCGGTGACCCGCACCACGTTGGGGTGCTCGAACCGTGCGCAGAGCCGCGCCTCGTTGGTCAGCGTGGCGATGAAGCCGGGCTGGTTGTGGGTCAGGAAGGGGTGGATGCGCTTGATCGCGAAGCGGGATCGGAACCCCTCCGGCCCGGAGATCTCGGCCTTGTACACCACGGCAAAGCCGCCGGAGCCGAGCTCTTCGAGCAGTCGGTATCGTCCGAGCTGACGCATCCTACTCCGTCGCGGCGCGGCCCGGAGGCTCTTCGCGCCGCATACCTCCCACGATCCTACTTCAAATTCGCAGCACCACGGAGATCTTCCCCTGAGCCTCGAACTCGCGGAACAGGAACATCACCCCAGCGTCGCCGGAGACGCGCAGCATCAGGACGCTGGTCAGCGGGAAGTCCAGCCCGAACAGCCCGCTGGCCCCCACCATGGCCCAGACCACGCCCGGGCGATCGTCCAGCGCGATCCGGACGCTCAGGCCCAGCCAGGGGTGCACCTTGCCGGCGTTGAAGGTGTAGCGCGGACCCAGGTGGAACATGGGCAGCACCACCGGCTTGCGGTAGGCGGTGGCCGGGAACCCCAGGTCGACCCCGACGCCCAGGCCGAGGCCCCGGTAGAGCCGGACGTTGGCGTCGAAGCTGGCCAGCCCGTAGGGGAACGGATGGACGTAGACCACGCCGCCGCCGATGGCCAGCCGGACGCCCTCGGTCAGCGGCTCGGGCCGGCGGCGGGGGCGGGTACGTTCGCGCTTGCGGGTCGGCTCCTCGGTGGTGCCCGTGTCGCCCGTGGCGACGACCTCGCCGTCGTCCCCCAGCCACTCGGTGGTGTTGGAGGAGGCGTCCCAGTACAGGGTGCTGTCCGCGCCGTCCCACAGCAGCACGCCGTCCACCTTGAAGGGGTGGGCGATCTTCTCGCCCAGCAGCGCGGCCAGCCGCGCCACGGGCGGTTCCACCTCGGACAGGTGCTCCCGCACGCCGCTGGGGGTGCCGATCAGGGTCACGTCGCCCATGTCCTCGAGCAGGACGGTGTTCCACTCGCCGCCGGGCAGCTGGAGCTGCAGCAGCCCCATGGAGCCCGCGGGGACGCTGCCCGGTTGCTCCTTGCCGTCCACGTGCACCAGGGTGCCCTCGGGCAGCCAGTAGCCCATGTACCGCTCGGCCACGGTCTTGGGGCGCTGCTCGGAGAAGATGTCGTTGATCTCGGCGGGCAGGTTGGCGTCGGGGGGCAGCTCCGGATCGATGGCCAGCGCGCGCATCATCGAATCGGCCGACGCCTCGCTCTCGCCGAGGAACGCCAGGGTCGCGCCGCGGTAGTAGAAGATGCGGGCCAGCTCGCGCGACGTGGGCGGCTGGGTCAGGCAGGGCAGCTCCTCGACGAGGCGGTCCAGCTCCTCGACGGCGCCCTCCAGATCCAGGTCGGTCATCAGCTGCATGGCCTGGGCCACGACCACGTTGATGGACGGGGCCGTGTCGCCCTCGCACGCCTCGTGCACCTCGGCGCCGGTCACCAGCAGGGGTACGAGCTCGTCGGTGTACGACCAGGTCAGCGGGATGAACCCGCCCGCGCCCTCGGGCAGCTCGCCGGTGAACGGGATGGGGGCACCGTTCTCGTCGGCCGGCGACACCACCGCGATGCGCGCATCTGCCGGCGGGCAGATCACGAACGTGACGGCAATCAGGACGCCGGCGGCGACGCGGATCACGGTTCCCTTTCCCGAGCGCTGAGGCCCCTCGACTCGATCACGAGCTTCGCGCGGATCCCGCGAACATACTCGTGCGGGCCCCCATTTAACTCCTCACGTTCGCAGGATCAAGGAAATGACAAAGAAAGCACGCGTGCCCGCGGGGTTCCTGGCGCGCGTGTGAGGGGCGGGGATCGCGAGTC
>CAZLEO010000485.1:0-4118 GCA_964558555.1 uncultured Rickettsiales bacterium
AGCCCCAGCTGGCGCAGTTCATCGCCAAGGACAACCGGGTCTACGACCCCAACGAATACGACGCGTCCATCCTGCTGGAGCTGGCGCCGGCCATGGAGATCCATCGCATGATCGACCTGGCCCTGAAGGCCACGCGCGTGCGGCTGGGGTCAGTGGTCACGGAGCGGCACTTCGGCCTGATGCAGATCCAGCACCCGGAGCAGGGCGAGGTCATCGCCGCGGGCGAGGCCGTGCTGGAGACCACCGGCCTGACCACCTACGACCGCGCGCGGGTGAAGATCCTCACCAAGAAGATCATCCGCGGCATCGAGCAGGACCACGCCATCTTCTTCACCGGCACCTCCAAGGGGTACATGGTGCTGGCGGGTGACTCGGTGTTCATCTTCGAGGTGACCCCCGCGGCCTACCTGGCCCTGGCGTGCAACGAGGCGCTCAAGGCGGCGAACATCAAGCTGATCAGCCTGCGGCCCTTCGGCGCGACGGGCCGGCTGGTGCTGGCCGGACCGGAATCGGAGATCGACTCGGCGGCCGAGGCTGCGGTCTCGGTGCTGGAGAAGCTCAACCAGGAGCTCGACGAGCACGGCAGCGGCGACCACGACGACGCCGCGTACGCCCGCTAGGACGGTTCGAGGGCGCGATGCCACACACACGAACCCCCATAGCCGCGGGCAACTGGAAGATGCACGTGTCGCCAGGCGACGCCGTACCCCTGGTGCGGTCGATGCGCGATCCGTTGGGGCGATTCCGCGGCGTGGAGGTGGTGTTCTTCCCCACCGCCCTGGCCCTGACCTCCGTGTCGGAGATGCTGCGTGGCAGCCCCATCGAGGTGGGCGCACAGGACTGCCACTGGGAGGCCGAGGGCGCGTACACCGGCGAGATCGCCGCGCCCATGCTGCAGGGCCTGGCCCGCTACGTGCTGATCGGCCACTCCGAGCGGCGGGCCATGTTCGGCGACACCGAAGACGCGGTCCGCCGCAAGGTCGAAGCGGTGCTGCGGGCCGGCCTGAGCCCCATGCTGTGTGTGGGCGAGGAGCTCGCGCAGCGGGAGGCGGGCCAGACCACCGACGTGGTGGCCCGCCAGGTGATCACCGCCCTGGACGGGCTGCGGGTGAACCCGGACCGGCTGGTCGTCGCGTACGAGCCGGTGTGGGCCATCGGCACCGGCAAGGCATGCCCGCCCGGCACGGCCAACCAGACCTGCGGCGGCGTGGTCCGCGGCGTGCTCGCCGAGCTGTTCGGCGCCGACGCCGCGAGCCGCATTCGCGTCCTGTACGGTGGCAGCGTCACCGACGCCAACGCCCACGACTACTTCTCCCAGCCCGACGTCGACGGCGCCCTGGTGGGCGGCGCGTCCCTCAAACCCGAGTCCTTCGTGGGGATCGCCCGCGCCGCCTGGGAGACGCGAACCCCCGGAGGCCGCCGATGACCCCTCACTCGCGACAAGGAGGCCGGCCATGTCCCAGCTGATCCTGTTCGGCCTGCCCCCTCTACCCGAGGCCGTGGCCCCGCAGCTGGCGCGCGACTTCGGCGCCTACCTCGGTGGCGCCCTGTCCAGCCCGGTGGAGGTGCGGCTCTACGCCAACTACAGCGAGCTGGCCGACCACCTGGCCGAAGGCCAGCTCGACTTCGCCTGGCTGCCGCCGCTGCCCGCCGCCGGCCTGCGCCGGCATTGTGGCGTCCACGTCATGGCCCACGCCGTGCGCTCGGGCCTGCACGCGTACTACAGTGTCCTGTTCACGCGCGACGACTCGGAGATCCGCGAGCCCGCCGACCTGCGCGGCAAGAAGCTCGGCTACGTGCACCGCCGCTCCGCGTCGGGCTTCCTCGTCGCCGCCGCGGCCCTGGCCGAGCAGGGCATCCGCCCCAAATCCCCGCCCGCGTTCCTCAAGGCCCACCCCAAGGTGGTGGCGGCGGTGGAGAACGGCGACGTGGACGCGGGCGCCACCTACTGCTCCTTCCACGGTGATCCCGCGGACGGCAAGGTGGCCATGGCCGGCTGGACCCAGGCCGAGGCCCAGGCCCCCATGCGCATCGTCCTGTGCACCGATCCCATCCCCGCGGACGTCATCTGCGCGTGGCCCGGCACCACCCTGGCCCAGCGCGGCGCCATGACCCTCGCCCTGATCGGCATGACCAACGACGCGGACGGCAAGGAGCTGCTCAACCACGTGTTCGGCGCCGACCGCTTCGACGAGGCCGACGCCGTCGGGCTCGACCGGCTCGATCTGGCCCTCGAGGCCCCGAACCTGCGGCTGCAGACCGGAGGGACCGAATGAGCAAGCCGGACAAGGCGGCCATCCAGGCCCTCGTGCGCCGCTCCCTGGACCGGGTCCTCGCCGAGGGACCGACGGCCGGCGGCGCGACCGCCCCCGCGGTCAAGGCCCACGGCGGCACGCTGACCGAGAGTCACCTGATCGAGGTGCAGCCCGGGACCACCCTGGAGGTGCCCCGCGGCACCATCGTCACGCCCTCTGCGCGGGAGTGGGCCCTGTTCAAGCGCATCGAGCTGGTGGAGGAGGGCGCCCCCGCGACCCCGGTCGCCACGCCCCCCTCGGGCGCCTCGGCCGCCGCCCCCCACCGCACCATCGCCATCGCCGCGGACCACGGCGGCTTCGCCATGAAGGAGGCCCTCAAGCCCCACCTGGTGGAGCTGGGCTTCGGCGTGCTCGACTGCGGCCCTGACTCGGACGCGGCCGTGGACTACCCGGACTTCGCCTTTGCCGCGGCCTCCCTGGTCTCCGACGGCAGCTGCGGCGCCGGCATCTGCATCGACGGCGCCGGCATCGGCTCGTGCATGGCCGCCAACAAGGTGCCCGGCGTGCGGGCCGCCCACTGTTACGACGTGTCCACGGCGATCAACGCGCGCGAACACAACTACGCCAACTTCCTGACCCTGGGCAGCGGCCTGACGGGTCTCAACCTGGCCAAGCAGATCGTGAAGACGTTCCTGCGCACGCCCTTTGGCGCGGCCCGGCACGGCCGCCGGGTCGACAAGATCATGGGCATCCAGCAGCGCTTCTCGAAGGGGTAAGACGTGAACGACAGCCAACTGCAGAACCTGGTCGAGCAGATCACGCGGGAGGTGGTGGCGTCCCTGGCCTCCACCGACGGCGGCTGCTCCCGTTCCGCCGGCGGCAGCTGCGCCGAGTGTATGTTGTGCGTGCAGCTCACCCCCGACCGCGTCGGGCACATCGTCGACGCCGGCGCCTCCCGCCTGACCACGACCCTGGGCGCCCGGCCCGATCCGGGTGTGGCCGGCATGATCGACCACACCCTGCTCAAGCCGGTGGCCACCCGCGAGATGGTGGGCCAGCTGTGCTACGAGGCGCGCACCCACCGCTTCATCTCCGTGTGCGTCAACCCCTACTGGGTGGAGTTCTGCAGCGACCAGCTCGCCGGCTCCGGGGTCAAGGTCTGCGCCGTGGTCGGCTTCCCCCTGGGGGCCACCACGCCCGAGACCAAGCTGTACGAGACCGAGCAGTGCCTGCTGCGCGGCGCCACCGAGCTGGACATGGTGATCAACATCGGCGCCCTGAAGAGCCGCATGTACGACGTGGTCCACCACGACATCCAGGTCGTCGCCGACGCCTGCCGCCGGGCCGGCGCCCTGAGCAAGGTCATCATCGAGGCCGGCCTGCTCACCGAGGAAGAGAAGGTACGCGCCTGCGAGATCTCCAAGGCCGCGGGCGCGGACTACGTCAAGACCTCCACCGGGTTCGGCGCCGGCGGCGCCACCGTGGAGGACGTGTCCCTGATGCGTCGCGTCGTGGGGTCCACCATGGGGGTCAAGGCCTCCGGTGGGGTGGGCAACCTGCAGGACGCCCAGAACATGATCCAGGCCGGCGCCAGCCGTATCGGGGCCAGCGCCGGCATCAAGATCGTCCGTGAATCAGGAGGCGCGTAGTCGCCCCGCGTGGGGACCGCGCCCGAACGAGAGCAAGAAGGTTCGAATAGGAGAACGACATGGCTGAAGCGCTTGGAATGATCGAGTGTCGCAACTTCCCTGCCGTGGTCGAGGCCGCCGCCGCGCTGCGCACCACCGCCGAGGAGGAGCTGGTCCCCTACGACAAGACCCGCGGTGGGCACCTCCCCGCCGAGGTTCTCCGCCGCCGGCACCC
>CAZLEO010000486.1:0-4082 GCA_964558555.1 uncultured Rickettsiales bacterium
AACAATAATGCGTTGGGGGGGGGGGGGGCTTGGGGGGTGGGGGTGGGGGGGGGGGGGTTTGTTGGGGGGGGGGGCGCCGGTGACCAGGAACCCCGCTACACTCTCGTATTCATCCGTCTCGACCATCATGCCCGCGAGCAAGGTGTACTCGGTCAGAGGCTTCAGGCCCGACAACGTACAGGTGAATCCACCGTCGGTGGGACTCGCGGTGGCCACCCTGGGGGCTGCCCCCTCGAGGGTGTACTCGAGCCAGGCGTCGGTCGGTGCGTTCTCTTGCCAGATCCAGCTCACGGTCGCCACCGTGGGCAGGTCCTCGTGTATCTCGATGTCGAGGGTGAATGCGCCGAGGGCAGGACCCTCGTTCCCCGGCTGCTGGGACGCCTCCTCGCCGCAACCCGCCACGACCTGCGAGCACAACAAGGCCAGCGTCAACAACGAGGAGTCCCTGGGGAGTGCAACGATCCGCGAGAGGTGAGGCGCCCTGGCCTGGGTATTCAATTGTGTCCCTTCGCCTGTCTGGTCTGTCGACGGGTGAAGAACGGGAGAGGGGACAAATCGTTTGGCCGCAGGTCAGCCCTACTTGCCGAAGTTCTGGCGGAACGATGCCCCGAACTCGGGGGACTCCTTGACCGCCATGCCGACGAGGCGGAGCCCGCGCAGGAAGTGGCGCAATCCGGCGGTGGTCACGCGGCTGTCCACGCGGCCGACGTCGGGGTAGCCGGCGCCGTCGCGGCTGGGGCGGGTGTTCTCCCAGTTGGCGAACAGGCGGCCCCACTCGCTCTCCAGGGCGGTGCGGACGTGCTCCTTGCCGGTGGTGGGGAGCCAGAACATGTCGTGGTAGACCACGGAGCTGACGTAGGCCCAGGGGGCGAGCCAGGTCTTGAGGGACCACTCCACGGGCTTCTTGAGCGGACCCCAGTAGATGCGGTGCTGGTTGCGTGAGGCGAAGGTCATCTCGTGGAACGGCCCCTGGAAGTGCCAGTTCTCCTCGGCCGCGTCCAGGTCGCCGACGATCTCGATCTCGTTGACGTCGCCGCAGCCGAGGCCCAGGTCGTGGGCCAGGCGGATGAACTTGCAGTCGGACAGGGGGTCCATGCCCATGAGCTTGGCCGCCACGGCGTCGATGGCGACCTGATCCGACGACGCGAGCAGCACGTTCTTGACGTGGGGGATCATGCAGCGGGGGCCGGGCCCGTCGCCGGCGAAGGTGCCGTCCATGACCGCGAAGACCCCGCGGTGGATCTTCTTCTGGATCATCAGCAGGTCCACCAGCGTCTCGTGGATCACCGGGTGGGTCCAGTGCCGGCGCTCGTTGAGCAGGCCGCCGAAGGCGTTCTTCATCGCCCCGGTGGTGGTGGTGAAGATGTGGGTCTTGACCGTGGGCAGGTGCAGGATGTTCTCGCCGATGAACCGCTTCGGGATCGAGAAGCCCATCGGGTAGACCTCGTTGAGGCACAGGAAGTCGCGGGTCAGGTCACCCACGGCCTCGCGGATGGGGATCCACTCCTCGCCCTCGTAGAGGTGCACGTTACGCAGTCCGTGACTCTCCACCACGTTGATCTGCTTGTTCTCACGCTCGCCCAGGTGCGCGTCGATGACCACGGTGCGGTTGTGGCAGGCGTGGATCAGGTCGGGATCGTACCCGTCGGCGATCATGCCGCGGATGACCCCCTCGAGCTGCCACGGGGTGGTGGAGGAGCCGGGGTAGAAGAAGTGCCAGGAGATGTTGATCTTCAGGGCCGTGTCCACGTCCCTGGCCAGCGTCTCCTGGTAGTCGGCCAGGTTCATCACATCGTGGTAGTCGGCCAGCACCGTCTCCGGCCGGGTCCTGAGGATGGCGACCTTGCTCTTGCTCATCGTCGTCTCCGCGCGCGTCACAATCGCATGACAGCTTCGTCGTTCGGGCGCTAACCTTAGCATCGGACCTGGCGATTGCCAGGCGCGCCCCGAAAAAGGTGCACAAATTGCACAAGTGGCCGGTCCCATCGCTGTACGTCGCTCTCCTCGCGCTCCTCGTGGGGTGCCCGGAGGAGGCGTGCGAGGACCGCGACGGGGACGGGACCTGCGACCTCCAGGACTGCGGGCCGGACGACGCCGAGGTGTACCCTGGCGCGGCGGACCCGTTCGGCGACGACATCGACGGCGACTGCGACGGCAGCGACGGCGTGGACGCCGACGGGGACGGCTTCCCGCGCGAGGACGAGGAGTACGAGGGATCGTTCGACGAGTGGGACTGCGACGACCTCGACCCGCACGTGTATCCCGGCCAGCAGGACCAGGTCGGGGACGGCGTGGACGACGACTGCGACGGCGTGGACGGCGCCGACCACGACGGGGACGGGTACGCGTCGCTGGGATCGGGCGGCGACGACTGCGACGATGGCGATCCCGCCGTGCACCCTGGCGCCGAGGAGGTCTGCGACGGGGTGGACAACGACTGCAACGGCGACGTGGACGACGGCGCCGAGGATACGGACGGCGACGGCTTCCCCGACTGCATCGACCCCACGCCGGAGGGCTACGACGGCCCTGCCGATCGCGAGGACCCCCTGTCGGTCCAGCTGCACCTGCACGGGTCGCTCAGCGAGTTCGACGCGACCATGGCCTACCACACCGAGCAGGCCAACCAGTACGGCATCGACGTGCTGTGGTGGTCCGACCACGACGCCATGATCCAGATGCTGGCCCGGGCCGAGGGCCTGGACTTCGACAACGGCCTGCTCACCGACGAGCTGGAGGCCCTGGGCAGCGACGTGCAGTACGGGTTCACCGAGATCACCGACGACACGGCCGACTCGACCTCCGAGGTGCTGGCCGGCGGCCCGTCGGGGACGGGGAGCTTCTGGCACCTGGCCGCCGAGTCGGACCCGGCGGAGACCTGGCAGGTGTACCGCTTCAGCTACGAGGGCGACTTCTACGCCCACCACGTGCCGCTGATGGCCGAGGCCACGGCCACGCTGACGATTCGCCCGCACCTGGAGGCCAGCCCCGACTGGCAGCTGCAGGTGGTGTTCTCGCTGTCGGGCAACCTCGCCGACACCACCAACGTCGTGACCTACTACCTGGGTGGCGAGGCGCTGAACGCGCAGACGGACGACGACTCCCTGTACATCCCCCTGTTCGCGCCGGTGAACGAGTGGACCACGCTGAGCTTCCCCATCACCGCCGCCGCAGAGCACTTCGTCGAGCGCGACGACCAGGGCGCCCACGAGATCTACCTGCAGCTGTCCAGCCGCAACGGCGTGCGCGCCGAGGTGGACGCGGACGACTGGACCATGGCGTGGAACGTGTCCGGCGAGGCCCTGCGCGACAAGCAGGTGGACATGCTCGCCGAGCGTTACAGCGACGGCACGGTCACCCACATCGTCGGCCAGGAGATGACCCCCATCGAGGACACCCAGCACATCAACGTGCTGGGGGTGGACGTGCCCATGCACGACTACACCTACACGCAGATGCTGACCATCGACCAGGCCGTGGAGTACGTGCACCAGCAGGGCGGCGTGGCCCTGTGCAACCACCCCTTCGGCATCAGCCCGTCCGTGCTGTACGAGGGGGAGGCGGCCGAGACGCTGGTGCTCGAGACCGCAGACGACTGGATCGAGGCCGAAGGGCACGCCTGCGACGCCATCGAGGTGGGCTACCAGGAGCGGGTCGTGGACCTGGAGCACCACCTGCTGTTCTGGGACGAGCTGGGCAAGGCCGGCGTGTTCGTCACCGGCGTGGGCACCAGCGACAACCACTGGACGGGCGACTGGATGGACCCGGACGGGCTGTCCGGCAGCAACCGCTACCACACCTGGGTGTTCCTCGACGAGCCCTCCCCCGAGGGCATCATGGAGCAGGTCCTCAACGGCCGCGCCTTCTTCGGCGATCCGTTGCCCTTCCTGGGCGAGATGCCCCTGCTGGATCTGTGGTCGGAACACGGCGCCGACATGGGCCAGGTGCTGGCCAGCGACCTCGATCAGGTGGTGCACGTGGAGACCGGCTACCTCGAGCCCGGCTGGTCCCTGGTGCTCATCGCCGACGGCGACGTCCTCGAGGACGTGGACCTCACCGGCTCGGAGACCGACACGGTGTTC
>CAZLEO010000487.1:0-4052 GCA_964558555.1 uncultured Rickettsiales bacterium
GTCGTAGCCGACAGCGACGGTTGCCCAGCCACCAGCACTCGACTGCGTCTCAGAGAGATCACTGCGGTTGGAGTACCACGGCCCGGCCCCACAGCAACCTGTGAGAAGAAGAAGGACTGCAACTGGCAGAAGGGACGTCTCTCCGCTCATAGCTGTCCCCCTCTTGAATCTAACACCTGCGCATCTGCTGCAGCGGCCTCTTGGAAGAAGGTACGAATCCCCACCCAACCCCGCTGAGCCCAATCACCTGCCAGACTATCACTGGGTTGCCGCTGTCTGCAGCATGCATTGTTCGGCGGCCTGGCTGCCCTCGCTGGGTGGTACGGGGGTGGTTGGTTGGGCCTAAGAATGCGGTTGGTCTCCTCTCTCCTCACGCCCTTGTGCAAAGGCATTCCGCTTCGTGGAAAAGGCTCCCCCTGAGAGCCCATGTGGCACTGAAAGCGGTGGTAGGTGCTGCAGGGCGCAGCACCTCAGACCATTGTGATTTCGATCCTCCTGAGCAGGGTTGCAGCTGAAATGCCAACCAACTCGGAGGCTCCCACTTTCAGCCCTGCATCCGCCGTCAGGCGCGATACGCGATCGGCGAACGCATCAACTTCACGCAACATATAGGGAATCGCGGCGAGGAACGCCTCTCGCTGGACGTCGAAGTAGGGGATCGTGTCGATGCTGAATGGATCGTACTCATCTACGCAAGCGAACCGCAGGACGGACGCCTCCCGCCTGACATGGGGATTTGGATGCCCTTCTGGGGCTAGGTATCCTTCCCGAAAGCCTGGCTCGGCGACACCGCACCAACTCGCAATATCCGACAGATCTCCGCAGCACTGTGGCCGGAGATAGGGCTCTCCCCCAATCCGCAATTCCACTCCGCCGTACAGCGGGCAAGTCTCAGCGTGGTCCTGGCCCATCTCATGCAATGGAGCAAGGTGTCCATGGATCTCCTCCAGCACCTCATCTCATGCAATGGAGCAAGGTGTCCATGGATCTCCTCCAGCACCTCATCCCTCGTCACCTTGGAGAGGGGCGCGAACTCCGGCCCGGAGAGTTCGAGTACTGGCTCGAGATGTACGTCCGTCTTCATTCGTCTCGTCGGCTCTCTTGTCCGCCGAACACCTGTGCGTCTGCTGCAGCGGCCGGCTGTGGAAGGGAGCTACCCCTCGCCTCGTACACCGCAGAGCTCAACCAAGCTCAGCCTACCACGAGCCCGGCCGCTGACAGCAGCACGCGATGTTAGATGTGGACCTCGAAGCTGCTGATCGGGTGAATCCCAGTTCGGCACAGATTCTCGGGACTTGGACGATTTCGTGGCACAGGCCGACCGCCACGGATCGCTGGTGTTCTTCGAGGGTGCGGAAAAGTTCGTGTCACTTACCAGCGCGACGGGCTGTGTCCTCGTCCGGTTGGCGTGTTGGGCGCTGTGAGTCGACGTATCCAGGCACGACGAGACGCACCCGTGCATGGACAGAAGCGTGGTTACGTCGCTGCCGCTCATGCTGACCTCGTCGTGTGAGGGGGTAGCTGTGGCGGCGGCCCGCGAGGTGCGAGTTCCAGTGCGGCGGGCCCGAGGACTGTGCCCCAGGGCATGGTGGAGAGCAGTAGGCGTAGCTCGCCTTGCTCGCAGTGCTCGCAGATGTGCGGTGGCGGGACCCAGCGGTCGGCGGTGGGCGGATCTTGGGGGAAGGAGCCGCTGTCACGGAGGGCAGCGGCCTGTGCGGCCACGAGCTTGGCTCGGCACGGACGAGCCCAGAGGCCGGCGAAGCGGACCTGGTGGAATCCAGGCGGCAGGATGTGCATGGCCAGCAGCTTGATGAACGCGTCGGCGGCCATGCGGCGCTTCTTGTTGCGCTGCGTCTTGCGGTCGCGGTACTGGAAGACCACCTCACCGTCGCGATACGACATCAGCTGACGGTTGGCGATGGGCACGCGGTACATGGACTTCGCCAGGTAGCGCAGGTACTGGAGCCCACCGCCGTAGGGTTCGCCGCCGGAGACCGGCCAGCGCTGTTCGCGCAGGCGAGCCAGCCAGTCGAGCCAGAGTTCGTCGTCGAGGAGTTCGATTTCCGGACGGTCACCGTCCGAAAATCGGCCGTGTCGCCTCCGCAGGTCGAGTCCGGCCAACACCTTGTCGCGGAACAGCTGCTCGGCCTGGTCGAGGGGGGCAATCAGAGCACCGTCGGGCGCGGGCACCCAACGATCCTGGGTGGCATCGTAGCCGCCGGCGCTGGCCTCCACGTGGGCGTGGGGGAAGTAGTGCAGCGAGGCGGTGGAGGTGTGCAGCGTGGTCATGACCGCCGGTGCGACTCCGAGCGACGACTGGGCCTTGGCCAGCTCGAGCACCGTGTCCTGAGCCGCGCTGAGCAGCAGGGAGTACATCTGGCGCTGGTAGCGCTGCGCGAAGCGGCGCAAGCCAGACGGAAGCCCGAACTCGTAGCGCTGGTACGGCACGGGCAGCAGCTCGGCCTCACGGTCCGCGCACCACTGCGCGGTCCTCGCGTGGTTGCAGTTGGGGCAGTGGCGGTTCTGGCAGGCGCGGCCCACCACCTCCACACGGCCGCAGTTGGAACAGCGCAAGTAGTGGTAGCCCATGTCGCCGGTCCCGCAGGCGACCAACTGCGCCAGCACCTTGCGCACGTGCGCCGGAAACTCGAGCTCGTCGGCGTAGTCACCGAGGACGCGCTGGAGGCTCAGAGCCTGGCCATGCGGTGGGGTCGACCTGCACATGGAGCAGGGTCTTGTGCAAGAGCGGGGCCAACGTGTTCGTCGGGGGTTTCAGGGGCGAGAGGGGAGGGCTGAAGTCTCTGTCCTACATCTAACACCTGTGCGTCTGCTGCAGCGGCCGCTGTGGAAGGGAGCTTCCCCAGACCTCACCCGTTGCGGAGCGCACCCAAGCCCCAACCTACCACGAACCCGGCCGCTGTCAGTAGCACGCGATGTTAGAATCCGCTCGGCCTTGCATCAGGTCGCAGTGAGCAAAAACGCCCAACGGGGACGGCCGCTACACAAACAGGGGGACTACTTGTCGCACCCAGGTTCTCGGAGTGCTTCTGCGAAAGCTCTGTGCGCAACGAACGACATCTTCCGCTCCTCGAACCAGACGTTGCGAGGATAGACGAACTTGGACTGCTGACAGACGTGGCAGACGGGGAGATGGATCGTCACACTGCGGGTGAAGCGCCTCGAGATGGCGTCGAGGAAGATCCCGAGAACTCCCAGGTGCTGCAACGTAGCTGTGCCTGACGTCGGCCCCAGCGTCTCGTGCTTGCTGTGACTGATCTTGATTCTACGCTCGTTGCCCCGACCGCAAATCGTGCAGATGCTCGGCAGGACCGTATCTGGTCTGACTACGACCGTGGTTCTCTCCTCCGCCGCGGACTGGTCTTTCGTGTCTTTCTGGCACGCAGGGCAACGGCCATCGAGCATTGGCAAGACCCGACCAAAGCAATGGGGGCACTCGACGATTGGAGACCTGTCCTCAGCCACGGCTCAGTCGTCCTGGTCCGCAGGAGGGAACACCGGCGTCTCTGGCAGGCGGAACTTGCGGTGATGCCCCATGATGGCGTCGAAGCACTGGTAGCAGACGAATCCAGCTTCCTGCCCGTTCTTGATTCCGAAGTGGGTGTGGTCTCGAACGCACGCCTCGAATTCGAAGAGTTCCCGCGTCGCTTGCCGGTCGATGAAGCAATCGAAGTAGACCCACTCGCGGCAGTTCTTGCTCCAAGCCCGCCCTCGGTAGGTCTCGGTGAGGCCCATCGCTTGGAGCGCTTGCTCCAACTCCCTCAGATGAGCACAGACCATGTCTCCCTCCGTGATTCTAACACCTGTTTCGACACTTCAACATAGCGGGGGGATCTCCGGTGAGCTGGCCCATCTAAGCGGCAGTCCCGATGGACCTGGCCTGGGAAGAGATGGGTGGCCCGTCTGCGGATTGCCTTCGGGAAGGCTGAGCCCGCGCTGTGATGTTTATGCAGTTCTCGAATATACGCGAGAGGAAGCGGGGGCAGGAAGGTCAAAGGATGTCGAGGGGGGAGCGGACGGGGTTTTCGTCGCCG
>CAZLEO010000488.1:0-4043 GCA_964558555.1 uncultured Rickettsiales bacterium
GTGACCGGCACTTGGACGCGGCGGTCCGACTCGCGGCGGTGTTCTACGCCGGCGGGGTGACGGTCGCCACGGACTTCGCGCCGAACACGTACAGGAAGAACGTGCGCGAGGCGTCCGAGCTGATCGGGACGGAGTGGACCTCCTACGAGGACATCGTCCGGGCCAGCACTATGGCGCCCAGGACGTTGAAGAACACCCTGGACGCGCTCGTGGCTATGGGCCGCGTCGCGAAGAGGATGATCGGCGGCTCCATGTCCTTTCGGCGGCTCGACGGTGGTCGCACTCCCGGTCAGCAGGCCGGCTCCGCTGCTGGTCGCGAGATCCTCAGCTTCATGGCCGTCATCGAGCACGTGATGTCCGACACCTGGAGCGGGACCGTCGGGGCCGACGTCGGGGAACGGCGGGAGGATGGGTAGCCTGGAAACTCTCGTCCGCCGCACGAATTTGCTGTTCGACTCCAACGCCGACGCAGTGCTCGGAACGCACCTCGCGGGGCTCATGGGGGGGCGCGACAACGCGGTCTTCGACCGCAACGAGTTCAGGTGTTACGACCCCCGCGCCCCCGGGTGGGTGCTTGTTCCACGTGAGGACGTCGCGCGCGGCGCCGCAGCCTACCAGGGGAAGTGGTACCAGGAGGGAAATCACAAGCCGACAATGATCCAACTGAGCGCCAGCAAGGTGGGCGGAATCGTCAAGCAGGCCGAAGTGGAACTCGCGCGGTTCGGTTTCTTCAACGACGCGGTGTCCGGGGCGGCATTCTCGAACGGCCTCGTGAGGGTCGTTGGCAAGAAAATCGTGATCGAGCCCATCCGCAAGGAGCACCGGATCTACGCCGAGCACGTGCGGGCGTACCCGTTCCTGCCCTTCGAGGAATGCCAGGCGCCCGGGTTCATGAAGTTCTTGACCGACGCTTGGGCGAGCAGCCCGGACTTCGTGCAACGCGTGCGTTTCACGGGCGAGTACGTCGGGGCCTCGATGCTGGGGATCACCTGGCGACACAAAGACAATCCCGTGCTCATCGGGCCCAAAGACTCCGGAAAATCGGTCCTGTTGTCTGTCATCGGCGGATGCTTCCCGCCGGGAACGACGACGTCAGTTTCGCTCCAGGCGATGGGCAGCCGGTTCGGGGCGTCCCCCCTCATCGGGGCGTCCCTGAACGTGGTGACGGAGTTGCCCGCCGCGAGTCTCGCTGCCAGCGAACTGGCCAAGGGCCTCCTTGTCGGTGATGAGATCATGGTGGAGCAGAAGTACAAGCAGCCCTTCCCGTTCCGCTGCAAGATCGGCCATGTCCTCGCGGGAAACGAGGCGCCGCCCATCAAGGATCCTGCGCTCCGGGACCGGTTCGTCTTCATCGATTTCCCGAACGTGGTGCCACTGACCCGGCAGAACAAGCACCTGACCGACGAACTGCTCGAAGAGATCCCCTCGATCGCCTCCTGGGCGATGCACACCGCCGCCCGGGGCGTGGTCGCGCGCGGGCACTTCGTCCGTCCGTCGTCCTCGGCGCGGTTCGCGAAGGAGTGGGCCGCGCAGAGCGACAACGTCGGCGAGTGGGCCTCGCTGACGATCGCCCCCGGCACCCACAACGAGTTCATGCGTTCCTCGGAGCTGTACCTCGCCTACGAGCAGTGGTGCGTCGCGAACGGCGAGGACATGGTCAAGAAGCGCGAGTTCGGACGCCGCCTGGTGGCTTCGGGATACGAGCGCCGGAACCGCGGCGCACGCGGCTTCCTCGCGCGGGAACTGACGGACGAAGAACGGGCGACCGCGCAGCTGTAGATCGCCCCCGACCTCACTGCTCAACACATCAACGTTGCGCTTCCCATCTTTTCTAGATCGCCGACACCGTTCCTAGAAAGAAGTAAGAAAGCAACGTTGATCCGTTGAGCCGAACGGTTCGGCCCGGGGACCTCGGGCCATGCGATACCAGATCGGCCGAGGGGGGATTCAGCGCAGGTCTCGGTGATGCCCAGGTCGCGCCCGATGGCGCGACCTGGGCGGGAGGTAGGTTCCAACGCAGTGAGGACGCGGTCTGCGTGGGCATCGAGAACCTGATCCGCGCCCTGCGAAGCAGGGCCATTCGTGTCCACCGGTCCTCAGTCGATGCCACCGTAGCGCGGGCCCAGACCTTCTTGCGGCAGTACGCGCCGCCCCCCTACCAAGAACAACCAGCCGACGGAGCCGCAGGCGCGAGATTTCTTTCTTAGTTCTCCTTCCTCGTGGGTAGGGGCGATGACAGCCGGACGAGGCAACCGAGAATCACCGATGGATCCCAAGGGGGGTTCGACAGTGATCGCGGTTGCGTAGGAGAAGGAGGAGCGCGTCGTCGCCTTCAGCATCAAGGGCACGGAACAGGAGGCGGCGCCCCGTAGAGGAAGGGCTAGGGCCATGGAGCACCTCGTACTTTGGATTCCGCTCATCACCACGATCATCACCCTTGTAGGTACCCTCGGAGCAGCGGTCATCGGGGCAATGGGCGTGTGCGCCGCCGCGCTCATCAACCGGGACGAGAAGGGCGACGAATGACGCCACGGCGGAACTCGAACTCGACCTTGAACCTCACCGGTCGTCCAGACACGATCTTCGACCAGAGCAACCGCGGAGGAGTCCGATGGTATCGAAAATTTCTGACGAGGCCCGCCCAGTCTACGATCACCTCCGCCAGCAGGTGACTTGGCTCCAACGGCGGAGACAGGTCCATCGAGCGCTCTTCGAGGTGGACACTGCGGTGACCATAGAGCGGCTTCGAGAGATCGGGGGCGATGATTTTCGGACGATGGTCGAGCAGGACATCCGGAACGAGATGGTCCTTGCGGTCGGGAGGCTCGTAGCCCGGCATGAACAGAAGATGACCGTAGCCGGGAAGGAGGTGGTCCACACATACCTCTCGCTTGAATACCTCGCCCGACTGGTTCTCGAACGGTCACCCAACGATAGGTTGAGGAGACAACTAAACAAGCGGATCGACAGGGCTCGTAGACTCTGGGGACAGCGACTGAAGGACCAACGGAACCTTCGCGTTGGTCACGGAGACAGGGCCGCGTTGTTGGGGAGTGCCAAGGGCCCTGAGAGGGCCGCGATCCTGGCGGACATCGACAGCATCCTCCCCCTCTTTTCGGAGTTCCTGTCGACCCTGGCCGAGTAGCTCCGAGGGGAAGAGCACGTCGCCGTCGGGAACAGGTGCCGCCCCAACCTACCTCGCGAGCAACCCCTCGGAGTCCAACACGATCGGCAGCACCCTGATCTCCACGCCATCCACGGCCATCCCCGCGTTGGAGGCCACTCCAGCGGCGTCTCCTGGCGCAGGAAGACCAGCGGATGATACGCGGGGGCCACGAGCCACATCATGACCTTCTCGGCCCTCCTGGCGGTCTCCACGCCCTCGCCACCACCCGCGAATCGACGGCGTGCCGGAAGGCGAAAGACGCCGTGCTATCAGCCCGTTGATTTTCCCTCGCCAGGGGATATCCAGCGCGGATCGGGTGGGGTAGCCTTCGGTCGCGACGGGAGCGCGACCGATGTCGATGGGGAAGCGAGGCAGCAAGCAGAGTTCGATGTGGGTGGCCGGAACACGTGTTCGTGGTCCAGGCCATCGTTTCTACGAGGCTCTAAACAAGCTGATGGCCGAGGCGAAGTTCGACGAGTACGTGGAGGCGCTCTGTGCGCCGTACTACGAGGCGGACGGCACGGCAGGCCGGCCGTCGATTCCGCCGGGGACCTACTTCCGGATGCTGCTGGTCGGCTACTTCGAAGGCATCGACTCGGCGCGGGGGTTGGAATGGCGGTGCTCCGATTCGCTGTCGTTGAAGCACTTCCTGGGCTTCGAGCCCCATGAGCGCGTGCCGGATCACTCGACGCTATCGCGGACGGCGGACCGACTGGACGTCGAGGTGTACGAGGAGGTGTTCGGACTGGTCCTCGGCATCGTCAATGAGCACGGGCTGCTCAAGGGGAAGGTCGTCGGGGTGGACTCGACCTACCTCCAGGCCTGTAGCGACCATCTAATTCATCATCGATTTGCGCTCGCTATCGGTTGACACGCC
>CAZLEO010000489.1:0-4021 GCA_964558555.1 uncultured Rickettsiales bacterium
CGACCTCCCGCATACACTGGCGTGAGGCGCGCACTGCAGTGGCGAGGCTCTCGTGTAAACGTCGGGCTTGCTGGGTATTGTCCATGGAAGCTCCGAGAACTGCCGGAGCGCGAAAGGGCCATGGAAGGCCCGCCCACAGATTCCACGGCGATGTCAAATCCATGGCGATGGTGGTGGGCCCTCACGGTGACCCTCACGGCAGGCGAGGGGCGTGTCGATCCGAATTCCGGATCAATCAATCACATAGACCACCGTCAACTCGTGATTCCCGTTCCCGCTGTCCCAGCTCCAGATCGGCAAGTTCACCGCCGTCCCGTGACCCTCACTGGAATCCTCGTAATGTAACAATGCGACAGCGTCAGACCCGGGCACATCGGCGTCCACGTGCCAGATTCCAGCGGTCTCGATGCCCAGCGCGCCGTCGTAGACCCACATGCCGAGATCGTTGGACGCGCCTCCAGGCACCAGGTTGGGGCCATTGTCGAGGGTGAAGGTGTCGCCGCCCTGGAGGTCCGGGCTGGCAAAGGCCGTGGCCTTGTACACGCCGAGCAGGCCCTCGTCGGGGCCGGCGATGAGGAGGCCGACGGTGGACGCGGCAAAGGCCTCCTCGACGAGGACGATGGGCCAGTTGGGTGCGGCGACGACGCGGAAGAACGAATGCTGGTTGAGGAAGTCGGGGTGGGTGGTCTCCAGCAGCATCCAGCCGTAGGCGCAGTCGAGGGTGACAGGGACCTCTCCGGAAGCGGGAGAGGTGCCGGACTGGATGACGGTGGCGTCGACATCACCGGTGAAGGCGTCGAGGTCGTACAGGGCCCAGTCAGCGCCCGATACGGGCTGCAGCAGGGCGTTCTGGAACGTGAACGTGATGGACGTGGACGAGGTCGCCCCCTCGTCGCACGTGTTGTCGTCGGGATCCGTGGACCCGCCCGTGTCGTCATCGTCGTCGTCGCCGGGTGTGGCGTCGTCGTCGTCGTCGCCGGGTGTGGCGTCGTCGTCGTCGCCGGGTGTGGCGTCGTCGTCATCGGCTGGCGTGCCGCTGTCGTCGTCGTCGCCCTCGGAGAAGTCGTCGTCGTCGGTGAGGACGGCTTCCCCCGGGCAGCCGGCGATGTGGATGGAGAACAGGCAGATCGAGAACAGGCCAATCGTACGCAACGTGATCATGGGATCCCTCCTATGGGGGACTCTAACCCGCGCCAGCAGCGGAGGGAAAAAGAAGAAGGCCGCAAAGCGGCCGCAGAAGACGTTCCCACGGAAACCGTGGGAACGAGGACCCATCAACCATTCAACCATCAACCTTCAACCGTCGACCACCCAACCGTCGACCACCCAACCGTCGACCACCCAACCGTCGACCCAAACCGTCGACCGTCGACCGTCGACCGTCGCCCTCTCCTACCAGCGATTCCGGATGGTGTACGTGACGGTCAGCTCGCCATCCGCCGGAACCTCGACATCGAACTTCAGCGTGTTGTTGTCCGTCTTGGTGTGCTCCTCGGTGGCGTTGCGCACCGACCACTGGCCCCACGCGTAAGGGTGCTGGGTGAGGGTGAGGGAGACGTCCTCGGTCTTGTGGTTGCGCAGGACGACCTCGTAGGAGACGTCCTGGACCCACATGGAGATGTCGCGGCGCTTGGTCTGGCGCCACTCGCCGACGATGTCGAAGGCCTGGCCCACGGTGAGGCGGACCTTCTCGTCGCGGGGGGTGTGCTCGATGCGGGACTCGCCGGCGAGCTCGGAGGCGCCGTCGATGTCGCGCTTGTAGACACGCACGATGCCGGCGGGGAGGGGAGCGCCGAGGCCCTTCTCCTCGGAGTTGAGGATCTCGACCGAGACCGAGGGATTCCGTGTGACGGTCTCACCGTACCAGTAGCCGTCGTAGGTGAGCTCGTAGGTGACCTCGGCGGCCACCGCTGGGGCGTCGATGAACTCCACCTGCTTGGTCTCGTGGGACCGCAGGGTGACGGGGCGGGGCATCTCGTACAGGTGGTAGTCGAAGAAGCTGCGCTCCACGGGCATGGCCTTGGACTGGGCCTCGGCCTCGCGGCGGGAGTAGCGGGAGTCCATCTCGTCGGCGACGGTCATGTCAGGGGTAGGCAGGAGGTTGACGTCGCCGGCCACGAGCTTGAGGCGGGCGTCGTCGAAGGTGGCTTCCGAGTTGTTGTTGACCGAAACCCAGCCCGACAGATCGACCGCGTCGTCGGTGTCGGCGAGGGTGACCACGTAGTCGGCGTGCCAGCCGAACCCGCCGGTGAGGTACGTGACCGTCAGGTCCTGCTGGCCCCCCTGTTCGGCGTCGAGATCCCACATGAGGCTGGGACGGGAGGACAGCCCCTCGGGCAGGCCGGGGAACTCGAAGTCGCGGACCTGGTCGAGCCGCAGCACCACCACACCGCCGCCGAGGGGCTCGAGGATGACGTCGCCGCTGCCGGACAGCAGTGTGCCGCTGTGGATGTGCCCCTCCTCGGTGGTGACCTGGATGGTCTCGCCGAGGTAGCGCTGCAGCAGCTTCGAGGTGGAGACCAGGTCGTACTCGTAGTTCTGCTCGTGCACGGTCACACGCGTGTCCGTGCCCGCGACCTGAACGGAGCCGGGGATGATACCGGACGTCACGTCGTCGAAGCGCACGGCGTTCTCGCCGGTCTCGAGATCGAACCGACGCGTATCCTTCACCAGCGCGCGGCCTCCGTTGTAGACCGTCAGGGCGCTGGCGACCCGCTCGGGCGGCGCGATCGGGACGGGCTCGTCGGCCGCTGGTGTGTCACACGAAAATAGCCCGAGGGCCAGGGCGGCGACGAAGAATCCGGTGATGCGCATGCCGTCCTCCTACCAGCGATTGCGGATGGTGTAGGTGAGGGTGGTCTCGCCCTCGGCGGGCACGGTGACCTCGAAGCGCAGGGTGTTGTTGTCCGTGCGCTCGGCCTCGATGCTGGAGCGGCGCACCTTCCACTCGCCCCAGTGGTAGGGATGGTGGACCAGCGCGACGGTGGCCTCTTCGGTCTTGTGGTTGCGCACGACGGCCTCGTACGAGTACTCGTCGGTCCAGTCTCCGATGACCCGGTGCTGCGTCTGCTTCCACTCGCCGACGATGTCGAAGGCCTGGCCCACGGTCAGGCGCACCTTCTCGTCCCTGGGGGTGTGGTCGATGGAGCTCTCGCCCACCAGCTCGGCAGCGCCGTCCACGTCGGCCTTGTACACGCGCATGATGCCCGCGGGCAGCGGTATGCCCATGCCCTGCTCCTCGCCGTTGGTCAGCTCCACCGCCACGTTGGGGTGACGTTTCACGGCGTTGCCGTACCAGTATCCGTCGAACTCCATCTCGTAGGTCACGTCGGCGGGCACGCCGGTGACGGTGACGAACTCCACCTGCTTGGTCTCGCTGGACATGAGGTCCACGGCGTGGGGCATCTCGTACAGGTGGTAGTCGAAGAAGCTGCGCTGCACCGGCCCTCGTGTACCCCCGCCGCCCAGGCCGTAGCCGACGCTCGCCAGCTCCTCGGTGACCGCGTAGACCTCGGCCGTCGGCACCATCTGCACGTCTCCGGCCACCAGCTTGAGGTGGGCGTCGTGGAAGCTGGCCTCGGTGTTGTTGGTCACCGACACCCAGCCCGACAGGTTCACCGCGTCGTCGCTGTCGGCGAGCTGCACGATGTAGTCGGCGCTCCAGCCGAATCCGCCGGTGAGGTAGGTCACCGTGAGCTCGTGGTCGCCGGACCGGCCGGCCTCCATGTCCCACATGAGGCTTGGTCGCGACGCCAGCCCCTCGGGTAGCTCCGGGAACTCGAAGTCACGGATCTGCTCCAGGCGAAGCACCACGACGCCGCCCGCCGCGTCCTCCAGGATCACGTCGCCGGCCCCGGCCAGCAGGATGCCGCTGTGGATCTCGCCGGACTCGGTGGTGACCTGGATCGTCTCCCCGAGGTACCGCTGCAGCAGCTTGTGGGTGGACACCAGGTCGTACTCGAAGTTCCTACCGCGTCAGGATCCGGTTGGATTGACGGCCTGACGCATCAGCAACGGCACC
>CAZLEO010000490.1:0-4005 GCA_964558555.1 uncultured Rickettsiales bacterium
ACTGGCCAACGGCGTGAAGGAGGCCGTCTTCAAGGTCGGCAGGAATCCGGAGAAGGTCACCATCTCGGGTGTGTACACGGAGAGAGCCAAGGCAATCCTCGTCGGCACTGACGACCCAGGGAGCGTGGCCATACCAGGCGGCGTCCACATCGATTCGTACCAGTTCAATCCGGTTTGGATCAACGACTGGAATACCGGGAACAACCCGGACGGCACCATCATCGACCTGGCGGGAACGGGCCCCCTGTCCATGGTCAACAACAAGTTCGGTGCACCGATTAGCAGAGGTACGACATTGTCATTTTGCTGGGCGGATCCCGTCGACGACTCGCTCGACGTCAGCAGCTTCGAGTTCACCGGAAATCTCGTCGAGACGACCCTGGAGAATCCGTTCGCCCCGCGGGACGACTGTATCTATCCCACTCGGCAGGACGCAAACCTCGTCACGGGGCAGTACGACGGCTTCTGGCACTCGATGCCTGTCGTCTACACGGAGCTGGACGCGGACCCGGGCCCGAATCCGGTGCACACGTTCTCGGTCAATCGGCAACCTACCGCTCACACGCATTTCCACGTCAACGGATCCGGTGAGATCCGATGCCTCGAAGACGGATTTCAGGGGCAACGCATCATCCTGGTCGGAGGAGACATCGATGGTACTGTCGATATCCAACCCTCACGGATTCACTACGACTGGTTCCTGTACGGCTGTTACAACATCCACTTGGCGAATTCGGAGGTCTACTCGATGCATCCGGGTGACTCACTGATGTTAGTGAAGGGCGACGACTTGTTCTGGCACGAGATCGGACGAAACGCGAGCTCACACTGAGGTGGTGTCCCGGTGCAGGTCCCCAGGACCATCAACAACTGCGACAACCTCACCGAAGCCAGCGCAGACCTCCAGGAACAGGGCAGGCGCGATGTCACAATGACACGCGATCATCGGGACTCCGAACAGCAAGACTTGATCCGCCACTTCTTCGAGATGGAATCGAGGGATCAGCACGACAGGTTGGCGGCAGTTGGGGAGTGATCAGCTACCCGAGCAACCGAATGTTGCTACGTAACAACACTCACGACGCCTTCGCTCAGTCGGATTCGGACTGGAGCCTCCCGGCCAGTAGGATCCGGGCGGGCACCACCACCTCGGAGGCTCGCTCGATCCTGGTGTAGATGTCGAGGGCCTGCTCGACAGTCAGGCCCGCCAGGAGATCCGCGCGAAGCAGCTGCATTCCGCCCGCGAGACACCCCTCAGGCTCCAGTTGGCTCCCTTCACCCACGGGTGCAGCGGGGGCCGACCGAGTCTCGGACCGGCCAGCTTGTCTCTCGTCTCCTTTTCGAGGCGCGCCTGCAAGGCTGAGCGTTCCTCAGTGGTGAGGTCCTTCTCCACGGAGAGCTTGACGAGCTCACGCGCCATCTTGGGTTCTTCGCCGGCACCAGCGTGTAGTGAATGGAGTAGGAGATCTGCTCGCCCACCTCCTTAGGCAGATCCTGGGTTCGCATGAAGACGCTCATGAAACGGTTGATCTCGGAGCGCGTGAATCCCTCATCCGTGCGACTGCGCTGCTCCGTGCAGGCCGCATGCCTGCATCATTTCCTCTCGAACTGGCCGAGCGGCACGAGTGGCAGAGCTGCCGCGCTCGCAGCCGAACCATTGCGACGTCGCAAATCCACGAATTCAGCTCGAATCGAATTGCGACGTCGCAATTACTACATTGGCGCCGGTCATTCGGGTTCAGGACCGATCCGCTTGGCAACGAGGGTCTGGGCTGCCTCCAGAGTCGCGAGCACTTCTTCGATCTTGTCGAGGACGCTCTGGGCCTGTGCACGTGTCAGGCCATCGATGTACTCCTCTTTGAGGAACTGCTGCACTGCCCTCGATGCGGTCCTCCAGATCCCGTTGATTCCCTTCACCCATGGATGAAGAGGAGGGCGGCCGCGTTTCGGATCGTTGGCCAGCGATTTGTTGGCGTTCGCCATTTCGATTCGCGTCCGCTCGGCTCTGAGTTGGTCGGTTGTGAGGCCTTCGTCCACGGTGAGCTTGGCGAGTTCCTTCTTCATCCTCAGGTTCTTCACCGGCAGGAGTTCGCAGTGATTGGAGTACGAGAGTTTCTCGCCCACTTCCTCGGGCAGATCCTGGATCTGCACGTAAATGCCCATGAGTCGGCTGACCGTAGAAGGTGAGATTTTGCGCCTTCTCAATCTCTCGCGCAGCTCCAAGTAGGACGCGTGCGTGTTCGACTTCCTCTCGAACTGGACCAGATCGTTGTCGAAGAAGGTGGTGAGCACGGACTCGGCAGTGAGCCTGCACATCCTCATGCACATGTCCTGCCAGGCCCTGACCACGTTCTTCTCGACCTCGTCGACGAGCGCCTTGTCCACCGATCTCTCACCGGGCAGAGTTCCGTCCTCCTGTTCGTTGACCGCAGCCGAGCGGTCGTGTTCCTCGTTCGGTCCATCACCGTTGTCCGTCCCTTTATCACGTGTCATGTTGGCCCCGCCTTCCTTTCATGTTCGTGTCCCCGATATCGGTGTTCACATCCTGTCTGTGTCGACTTGCGCACCTCCCGCCGCAAACAGCGCAAGAGAAGAGAAGAGAAGAGAAGAGAAGAGAAGAGAAGAGAAGAGCCACCCCCTCCTCTCTCTTGCCCCGTGGTGAGTATTCTATTCAGCTGAATCGGAGTGGGTCAACGTAAAAGGCAGGCTCCACTGTATCCAGGTGTCTCGACGGCTCTGCTCACCAGTAGCTCGGTTCGTCGTAGCCGAGTCGCTCCACCATGGCGCCAATGACTTCCTTCACGATCTCCCGGTTCCTACCCACGAGATCGCTCCTCCATCGGCACACGGAGTTGGCGCTCAGAGGTCGGACGACCTGTGAGGCGCTGGATTCGTGGCCCAACTCCCTCGACTGGTTGTGGAACCCGAGCACGGAAGGTTCATAGGGCTCGCCGATGAACTCGAACAGGCTCTGCAGCGTCGGTTCGGGCCTCGTGACGAGGTCCTCGTAACGGATCTCGTAATATTGTCTGGACGCGGAAGGATGCTCGGCCGCGGCTCGGCCGACCTCGACCGCGTCGAGCCAGTAGCGAGCGGCTGCGGCGGGATCCGTGGTGTATTCGAGTTGCTTCCCCGTGGCCGGGTCGGCCCACTCCATCTCGAGGAGCGAACACACCACGTCGCGGCCGTCGCGAACGACGTGGATCAGAGGGCTATCCGGGAACAGATAGTGCAGGTGCTGAAAATAGAAGACGTTGTTCGGCGTCTTCTCGGCGACGCGAGCCTTGCCCTGGGCCCGACGGTAGGGCTCGAGGAAGCTCGACAGCAGCTGGCCGAACACGGTGTTGAGGACCTCACAGGAGATTCCATGGGCCTCGAAGCTCTCGCGGCACTCAACCTGGAGTTCGTACCACAACTGTGCGATCTTGGGCGTGGCCTTGAGCTCGGGGCCGCAGGCTATGTTGGAGTGAGAGTCGAGGATGACGCGCAGCAAGGTCGTGCCGGAGCGGCCGGCTCCGCCGACAAAGATGGGGGATCGCGCTGCGGCGCGGTCAGATGGGCTTGTTGATGAGATAGAGGCTCACCACGGCCCAGTGGCCGGTCTTTGCCGCGTGGCTGATCACGACCTCCGGATGCAGATACTCGCCGATTGGGCCGTTGGTGTCCGTGTCGGTGTACCCGTCGAGGATCGCGGGTTCGGTGGACACGGTGCTGGCCGTGATCGGTGTCGAATGGAAGATGGCGGTGGCCGTGTCGCCGTCGGGGCTGTGCTTGAGCTTGATGGAGACGCGCGTGCTGGCCGTGGCCCGGACCTTGTGGACCTTGGCCATGAACAACACGTCCTTGATCTGACCGAACCCGGCGACGGGCGGCAGGGCGTAGGTGAACTGGGTGCCCGTGGCCTCGATTCGTTCTGGCTGAAGAATGAGTGTTGCGCCCATGGGTGGTTTCTCCTGTTTTATATGAGCTGTCGTGTCGCTTTCCATCCAATCCTAGAACAGGTAA
>CAZLEO010000491.1:0-4002 GCA_964558555.1 uncultured Rickettsiales bacterium
AGGGATGAATACAGCTACCGGCTAGCTACCAAGCCATCAGCGGCTGAGGAGCCTGCCGATCTCGCGGAAGAGCTACCTCCTGACCTCTCCCGTGAGCCAGAAGACATCGAGCAGCCGCTCGATGATGAAGATCGCAAGAGGGTTCAGAAGGATCTGGACAAGAAATACCGCGACATAGTCACGCAGATGAAGATGATCATTTACCCAGAGGTCCGAGATCCTGAGGCGATGTTCGACCTTCCCAAGGCAGATCGAGACTGCCTCGATAGCGCCTCGCCCCCCGACTGGCTCGACGGCTGGTGTATGTTGCTCGGCCATGCTCCTGTGGCTGGGGCCAGGTACGGCGACCTGTGGAGTGAGCGGATCGCGGTTTACGACGCCAAGAATCTATGGGGCACCAAGCATGAGGTGCGAGAATCTGAGGTCGGGTGGAGGCGATTCAACCGCTCCATCGAGCAGCACGCGGCGCAGGCGAGGGCGTTTCTCGTCAGCCGGCTCGAACTGGCCCTTCCAGCTCAGAGCTTGGAGGTGTTGGATGTCGAAGACCTACCGGGTGTGGGGAATTTCGATGATCCCGCGAGCAACGTCGCGCTGGAGGTTCTGACCGACGCCATGCGCTCGAAGTCCCTTGACGGCCTATTGGTCGTCGTGAGAGGCAACGGTCTTGAGGAAGACACTGGTAGGCTCCTGAGAGCCGCGAGGGTCTTGGAGCGCGTTTTGGACAAGGACACCGATCTCGGCATCGCCGTGACACATATCGAAGAGGGAGTCACGGCGGCGAGAAAGGCGCTGCGCAGAGATCGGGTTGAGAAGTCGCAATGGCCATCCTCGGATGAGCTTTTCCTTCGTGCGAGTAGAAGAGCTGCCGCAAGGAATCGCAGGACCTTGAGAGCACTTCTCGAAGATTCTGTCGCGCACCTCGATGAAGATGAGCGTAGGAGCTTGGTTGATCACGTGATGGACCGCACGTCTGTCGTTGGCGTGGAAGGAAATGCTGCAGAGGCGTTTGTCTTTGATCGAGAAGAGGACGTGCGCGTCTACACTACGAACCTGCGGGCTACTCGCGTTCCAGAGCTCCTTGATCACTTCCGCGCCCGCGCCCGCAAGCGACACGTCGAGCGGCTCACGCCGCTACAGAAACAGACGGAGCTCATTGGCCGTGGCATCCTTGCAGAATTGGCTCGGATCGCTCGAGCCAACGCTGCTGACGAAGGGATGAAGCTCCAGGCGGCCCAGCGAATCGCATACGTGGGCGCGATGACAGAGGCCAAGCACAGCCTGAGCAATCGTTGGACCGCGATCAGAGAGCGCGTAGAGATGCGGCTCCAGTACAAAGTGCAGCACCCCCTCGAACAGGCACGACTCCGAGCAGAGCGGAAGGCTCGATTGCGCAAGGCCGCCGAGATCGAACTCTGCCGGACCGTTGGTACGTACAATGGGTACACAGGATATCTGGTCCACTGGACGGTCCTGCAGGCAGCTTTGAGACGCGGTGGTATCTACGTGAGCACACACCGCATCGACCTCCCTGGCGACCTCGCGAGGGAGATTCACCCAGAACTCCAGCAAGGCTGGAAAAATGTTGCGTCCCAAATCAGGGCCCTGTTCGACGAGTACCACGACAACGCCAACAAACTCCTGGATTCCCTGGAGACGGCGGCGAAGAAAGCGGCAAGTGAGTCAGGTGTCACTCCGGATATCGAGGCGATCAAGTACGCCAGGAGAGGGCTACAGGACAGCCTGCAAGCACTACGCAGGAGTCTCAGTGCGTCTATCGGGGTGGCAACAGATCGTATGAAGGATGTCTTGAGGGAACGCCTCCTGGATCACTTTGAGATCGAGTGCGAGAAGGTCATCGCCCGCACGCCTCGCGGCAATGGGTGGACGCGCCGTGCTCTGCGTGAGTTCGAGAGAGTCGGGGAATCAGCCATTATCGAGGGATCCGACGTCGGGATCGCAGCGGCCAACGAAGAACTAGACAGACTGCGGAGGAAGATCCGCGAGGGCGTGCTATCCAAGGACCCCATAGGGCCAGCGTTCCAGAAGCTCATTGAAGCCGCTCAGGACGCCGTTGAGTCTGCCGAGCTTGCCGAAGCACGAGGGGCTCTCGTGGAGTGGGCCAAGGACGCCAGCGCTCAGTTCCAGACCGGCCTCGGTGCCGATCAATGAGTATTGACGACTCCGCCAAGCCCGGGTCAATACCAACCATAGCGTTCGTCGGCGAGTCGCAGGTCGGCAAGTCGTCGCTGATCAACGCGCTCATCGGGACAGAGATCCTCCCCACGTATGGGGGGGGGGCTCCATGCACCCAATCGGTCTGCGAATGTACGGTTGGGAGATTCCCTTCACTCGAGGGGCCATGGCAGCTTCGAGTGGAGTGGGTCGGTGGAGAACAGCTGGCGACAAAGGGCAGCAATGCTGCACGTGCCCGCATCGCGCGCGTTCGAGAGAAGATCAGTACGGAGGAATGGGAAGAGCTAGACTCCGCATTGATGGACTGGCGACGCACCGGTAGGGATTTCGATCTGAGCCGGCTGTTGGTGGGTCAGCATATCGCCAACTTCGCCGGCAACGGCCCTCTACCGTCCAATCAGGCCCGTCGCCACCTCAAGACTCTCCTCACCGGTTGGACAGCGGAGATGCTCACTCGGGTCTCGCTCTCCAGCCCGCGTCCCGAGTCCAGACTAGTGGACCTTCCTGGCTTTGGACACGACGATGTCGGTGGAACTTCAGCCGCTCGCTGGCTGCATGCAAACGCCTCTGCAGTCGATGCGGTGGTATGTGTACTAGGAACGCGAACCCCCGATGTGCTCTGGGAGAGGCTCCAAGAATACTGGACCCCGGAGCAGCTCCGCGAACGCCTATTCTGCGTGGCCACTCATGGAGACGAGCACGTCAACTCTGGCCGTGCGGCGGACATCGTTTCCAGAAGGCGTCGTATCGTGGCTACCAAGCTGATCGCCCGCGCCGTGGGCGGTCGGTTCGATGACCGATCGCTATTGGCGAAGACGTTCTGCTGTGATCCGCGACCGCCGAGCTCAGATGTCGTGAATCGCGTGGAGTTCGATGGCGAATTGGAACGCCTCCGCACTATCCTAGCCGCAGTCCAGGCCCACGCCCGGCCCTGGCCGCTTCCCAATCCTCAAGAGGTAGAACCCCGTTCGCCCCCATCTCTTGTGGACCTGATCGAGACGGCCGGGCTTCGATACCAGGACAACCGCCCGGTTGGCGGTGCCTTGTGGGCATACGGCAAGAAAATCGCGGTGAAGAAGGCGCTCGCCCGTCTGGGCATCCTGGAACATTTCTCCTATGTGGCGGCGCGCCGATGCGGCCCACCCGGCTGGTACACGTGCCGCGCCAACTGAAATGAAGGAAGAACAATATGGGTATTTTCCACCGCATGGACCTCGTTCATCTCTCCGGACGACGTGAAGCCGGAGATCACCTCTACATCATCAGCAAGGTGGACGAAGACGAGTTCACCGGCTTGTGCCGGATCAGTGCCCACCCGCTCCTCCCGAGGCTCTACAACGGCCGAGACGCAGCCCCCGTCGAGCAGCACAGCCTCCTTCCCGAGGAGCTCCATCGCCTACCGTCACCAGCAGAGGCCCTCGAAGAGGCACTGCCTCTGCGGCGAGAGGCTTGGCCCACACGCACCAAGCTCTCCATCGAGCGCCTATTTGCGCTGTGGTTGCTGCACGAAGACAGGAAGAACCTGCTCGATGCTGCACCAGTGGACAAACTCGCCCACCAGGTGTCTCTCCTCGAATACGTCAAGCAGCAAAACCTGCGACGGCTCCTCATCGCGGATGAGGTCGGCCTTGGCAAGACTATCGAGGCGGGTTTGCTGATCCAGTGGGTGCTCGACAGTCACCCTACAGCTCGGGTGCTGTATCTGTCGCCAGCGATGCTCGTGCACAATGTCTGGAGCGAGCTCAAGCGTATGAATCTCAAGCGTAGGAAGATTCCCGCGCGCATCGACCGCTACACAGCCAACATCAA
>CAZLEO010000492.1:0-3999 GCA_964558555.1 uncultured Rickettsiales bacterium
TCCGGGGCGGCGCATCCAGGGAATCAGGACGCGGGATTGCGCGGGTCCCTACACAGCCGAACGCGACGGACCCATACGGAGGACTTGCTCATCGCGGGAAACCTCCAGTTCATCGCGTCGTCCTGGAGCCGGCCCGAGGTGTACTCAGATTACTGGTCCGAGTTCACGGCTCCAACGATTTGCATAGAACCTCTGCGGTCGATGATCGGCGCGGAGAACCTCGTGATGGAGGGGAACCGGCTTGTGGCCAACCTCCTTGGCGGCCAAGCGGCTGATACCGAAGTCGGAGACGCCCTCCGCAGAATTCTACCGATCGCGCTTGGGACCTGAACTAGGTAGGACGCGCTACACCTACTGCTGCAACCCGTAGACGAAAGCGGAGAAGAGTGCTGAAGAGCCAATGGGTGTTGGCGATAGCTGCGATGGCCGCCGAAATCGAAGAACAGCTGACGGGCATGCTCGAAGCCATCGACGTTTGCCGCAGGCGTGAGGCTGCTGGCTCATGCGCATGCCCGGGGAAGGCAAGACTCGCAGGGTGGACCGGCTGGAAGTACAATAGCTGAATGGAATTCAAGCAGTGCAAGGCCATCGTGCTCTTCGGGCGTGACGAAAAAGGCAATCGTGCTGGCCTGGTTCCTCCCCGACGCTGCATGAGGCTTGCCACCAATGGGCGCTACTGTGGGGTACATGCGCGAAAGGCGAGCCTCCATGATCTCTTCGACGAGTGCTTTGTCTCGACCTGGGAATGGAAGGTCAAGGAGTGGCACCGCGCCCAGCAACGACAGCGCGAGGATGAGCAACGTCGGCGAGAGAGGAAGCTAGTATCGATGAGGGCGAACTCGAGAAGCCGGGCCGCTCCCCACCGAGGGGGGCGCCTCCAGGCAGGCGAGGCGCTCGAACTGGCGAAGGGACTAGGCAACCTCGCCCAGCGCAGTGGATTCGACGAGTTAGCCAGCCACATCAGGGAGAACGAATTCGAGTGGGCGTTGGCGTTCTTCCGATAGCTGGTGCTCCTCCTGCATCTAGGAAGTAAGTCAGCCTTCGGCCAGTACGACGTTCCAGATGTCCGACTCGGAGCAGGACTGCAGAACTGGATTCTGGAGGAGCCTCCGCCGGACGGTGGGCGTCAGCGGCCGCTTGCCGTTGAAGAGCAGCGACCAATGGCTGGGGCTGAGGTCGAGATCTTTCGCGAATCCACGGTGGGTGAGGTGGTTGAAGTCGAGGATCTCCTGGACCTTCGACCTCTTGATGTAGAAGCGGTGTCGCATCATGAGGGAGACTTCTCCAGGGATGTTGAGATTCGGTATTGATGAGATCGTGGTTGCTTTTCGGTCGTGACTGGACTACCGTCTGGGAATGGAGTGTTACGATGCTGTTGTCAGAGTCTAACAGAAGATGAGTAAAGGGTCTACCGACGGTCCAGAGCGCAGAGAATACGTGCTCTACTACGACCTCGATCCATCATTTGGCGCCTATCTCCGATGTCATCGTGAAGCGAAGGGGTACTCTCTACGGAAACTCGGAGAAGCTCTCGAAGTACCCTACCACTACCTCCATCGTCTGGAGACGGGCGGCAGAGCGAAGAAGCCTCCGTTGGAGCTCCTGGAGAAAATCGGGATGGTGATGCACCGCCCGCTAGGCGAGGTAGAGGCTCGAGCTGGTGTCCTACGTCAACCGGTCCCAGATCCTCACTGGTCAGTCAACGAGCGCTTCAAGACCTTGATGATGCATGCGAACATTAAGGCCCCGGGCATGACCGAGGAGTGGTTGGAGTCCTATTCAATCCGGCAAAAACGAGAAATCGTCCAGTGTCTCCTCAATGCGAACAGGTATGGGCTCGACAAGAAATCGCTCCTCGTCCTACTGCGTGAGGAGGACCTTGAGGAAACGGGAGAGGGCCGTCAACGCGATCTCGGCTGCTCCGAAAGACAGAAGTGAGGTTCACATGAAGACAGATGCGGAGTGGTATCCCACGAGGGCCACGAGCTTGGTCTGGCCGTCTATCCTCGCTGCGATCATGCCGACTGCGGGCACCCTGTTCATACCGAACCTGGCTCGTCCGTTCTCGCTCATCCGGCTCCACAGCAGCGCTGCTAAACCGAGCGCAACCGCCAAGCCGGTGGAATCCCCACGAATCCCGAGGACTCGGCTGCGCGTCAAGTCGCGGCGACTGGTCAGAAGGAAGAGGCGGGGAGCAAGCCCGGCGAGGCCTGCCGGGCCGAAAGCCGACAGCTCCTGGCTGTGGCGGCTCCTCCACCCTAACAGATTGACGAGGCTCCTGATCCTTGGCATCTCGTTCGTCGTTCCCAAGCGTGCCAGCACACTCACGAAGATCGAGCGTATCGCTTCCCATGGCTCGCCGGTGCTCGAGACTTGGCACGAGGTGCTGACAGGCCAGGATCTCACCTTCGCTTTGCAGGAGGCTTCATGTTGAACAAGAACCCTTTGAAGGGCGCTATCGGCTACTGCCGCGTCTCAACCAGGAAACAGGGCGAGAAGGATTCATCTATCCCCGCACAGCGCGCAGACCTGTCCGAGCGCGCAGCCGCGGACGGTTTTCAGCTCGTTCGGTGGTTCGGAGAAGAGCAGAGCGGGAAAACTATTGACGAACGCCTTGAAATGGTGAAACTCATCGAGTGGGCGCGCAAGAACAAGGGACAGGTCAAACGCCTCTACGTGCGCGATTACAAGCGCTTCTCCAGGAGCCAAGAGGACATGTTCATCCTCTTTCGGGAGTTGCGGAAGGCGGGGGTCGAGGTCGTCGCAATCTCAAATCCGTTGACCGAAGATGATGCTGTCAACGCCCTCCTCATCGGTGTATACAGCGGCGTCGGCCAGATGGAACGGATGATATACGGGCGGAACGTCCGAAGCAGCCAAAGAAATGCGCTATGTCGGGGCTACTGGCCTTTCAACCGCGTGCCGCTGGCTCTCCGCCGCCAGCGCACCACCAACCATCGCGGTGCCCATCGGTTTGTCCTTGTCATCAACGAGGAAGAAGCCGCCGTGGTACGGCGTATCTACACACTCTACATCTCCGGCGACGGCTACAAGCGTATTGCGGCCCAGTTCACGAAAGAGCGCGTGCTCGGCAGAACTTGGAACCACAGGTTCATCGGTAGGCTGATCCGGAATCCCGTCTACCGCGGCGCTGCAGCCATGAACGGGAGTGTGCTGCTGGAGGGTGCCTTCCCTGCCGTCGTCAGTAGGGAGACCTGGAGGAAGGCCGAGGCTATGCGCAAGGCCCGGCACCGCGCCCCACGTGAGGTAGGCCGGCTGAACACAGGCCAGAATGGCGTCTTCGTGCCCGTGCTGCGCTGCGGTGTCTGCGGCGGGCCCATGCGTGTCAACCGAGGTGGATCTGAACGCTCGGGGTGGAAGTTCTACTACGCTTGTTCGCGACGTTTCGACGACAAGGAGTCCTGCACCGGCCTCACCGCGCGCGTGGACCAGCTGGATCCCTTGCTGCTCGACCACATCGAGGATGAGGTGTTGACGCCTGAAAACGTGCGAACGGTCATCGAGGAGTCGGTGGAGCGCCTTCGAGCCACTGGGGGCGCCGACGCCGCCGCTGCCCGTGAGGAGATCGAAGAACGGATCGCCGACGCCAGCGCCAAGCTGAGGAAGCTCGCGCAGGCCATAGCCGATGACACCATGGCCCATGAGGACGTAAGGTCGCTGTCAGCGGACCTGCGCTCGGCCCGCGATTACGCCCGAGAGGAGTTGGGCGCACTCCCGCCGCCACGCCCCATCCCATCAGCCGACGAGGTGGACATGGAGGCCTTCCGCCGCGCCATCATCTCCCGCTGGCGCGACAAGGACACCGCTGTTCAGCGTCGCGCTCTCAAGTCCATGATCGACGAAGTCGTGCTCTCACCCGGCGAAGCGCTCGTGCGCTACTCCTGGAGGCCCGAGTCGGCCGAATATACTCACCAGGCCCCTCCCGGCCCGCCGTAGTGGTCCAGACAAACTCGGAACAGAAACCGCCGGAAGCAGAGG
>CAZLEO010000493.1:0-3928 GCA_964558555.1 uncultured Rickettsiales bacterium
TGAAAGCACTCGTACTGGAACACATCAACTCGCCGGACTACCAACCCGTCAAACCACGCACCATCGCCAAGCAACTGGGCTTGTCCAAAGACCGTCATGGCGAATTGCGCAAGACGGTAAAGAAGCTTGCCAAGCAGGGCAAAGTCGACTATGGCGATCGGCATGTGGTGAAGCCCGCGAGTCGGGCGGCCAAGAAGAAAGTCGACGAATCGCTGGTCACGGGGAAATTCCGTCGAGCGGCTCAAGGTTACGGCTTTGTCACACCGATAGGCACGTTGCCGTCGGACGGAAGAACGAAGGACATTCTCATTCCTCTCCGCCACACGTCGGACGCAGCGACGGGCGACACGGTCAAGGTGCGGCTGAAGCGACAGCGACGTGGCGACAATCGGCTGAGCGGCGCTATCGTCGAAGTCATTGAGCGCGAGACGAGTCAGTTCGTCGGCGTTTACACGAATTGGCACGGCGAGCCAGCGGTCCAGATTGACGGGCGCGTGTTCACCGAACCCGTGCCCGTGGGCGATCCGGGCGCGAAAAACGCGATGGAAGGCGACAAGGTCGTCGTCGAAATGGTGCGTTTTCCCACGCACTTTCACGACGGCGAAGGTGTGATTGTCGAAGTGCTGGGCGCGCGCGGAACGCCTGGCGTCGACACATTGTCGATCATGCGCGAGTTCAACTTGCCTGACCGTTTTCCCGTCGAGGTGATGGACACGGCTCGAGCGCAGGCCGAAACCTTCGACGAGGCGATTGGCGACCGGGTGGACCTGACTGGCGAGACTGTCATTACTATCGACCCCAAAGACGCTCGCGATTTCGACGACGCCATCTCGCTGGAAAGGCTGGAAAACGGCCATTGGCGGCTGGGTGTCCACATCGCCGATGTCGCTCATTTCGTGCCCGTCGGTTCACTGTTAGACCGCGAAGCGCGCGAACGGGCTACCAGCGTCTATCTGCCCAGTCGCGTGATTCCGATGTTGCCCGAATTGATATCTAATGGACTAGCCAGCCTACAGCCGCGCAAAGTGCGGTATGCCAAGACGGCGTTCATCGAATTCACCGAGGACGGCGCTCGAGTCGGTGCCGAGTTCCATAACTCGGCCATCAAGAGCAAGCGGCGATTCGCCTACGAAGAGGTGGACCAGTTCCTGGCTGACCCACATCGCTGGAAATCGAAACTGACGACTGGCGTTTTCTCGCTGCTGGGCCGCATGCACGAATTGGCCATGATCCTCCGGCGACGCCGGTTGGAGGCTGGAGCAATCGAGTTGACGTTGCCTGAAATCAAGATCGACTTGGATAAGAAGGGCAGGGTAGGGGGGGCGCACGTTGTCCAGCACACGGACAGTCACCGGATCATTGAAGAGTTTATGCTGGCTGCCAACGAAGCAGTAGCCCAGCACCTGAACGATCAGGAATTGAACTTCCTGCGCCGCGTACACGAACCGCCGGATCCGCGGAGACTCGAGGCGCTGACGGAGTTTGTGCGCGAACTGGGAATCGACTGCGATCACCTACAAAGCCGCTTCGAGATCAAACGCGTGGTCGAGCAAGTGGCCGGCGAGCCACGCGAACACGCCGTACACTATGCGGTGCTTCGCAGTATGCGTAAGGCCGTCTATGGGCCTCAAGAGGAAGGCCATTTCGCCCTGGGCAGCACACACTACTGCCACTTCACTTCGCCGATTCGCCGCTATCCGGACTTGGTGATCCATCGCATGTTGGACAGCTTGGCGCGCGGCGAACGCCCGTCCGACGATTTCGATCAACTGGCCGTGCTAGGCGGTCACTGTTCAGACCGCGAACAGCGGGCCGAGGCCGCAGAGCGTGAACTGGTCAAGGTCAAGCTGTTGACCTTTTTAAGCAAACGCATCGGCGAACACATGGAAGCGGTGGTCACGGGCGTCGAGAAGTACGGAATGTTCGCCCAGGGCATCGAGTTGCCGGCCGAGGGCTTGATCCGAGTCGATTCGTTGGCCGACGACTACTACCGCTTCGACAGACAGACGCACACGCTGACCGGCCATCGTCGAGGCAACGTTTTTCGGCTTGGCGACATCATCGAAGTAGAAATCGCACACGTCGACGTGGACCGTCGCGAGTTGGATTTCCGCCTGACGCGCCGCCTGAAGAAGGCATCTGGCAGGCCAAAGTTGACGGCGAAAGCAAAGCCAAAGGCGAAAAAGAAGGTAACGGCAAGAAAGAAGACTGCGAAAAAGAAAATCGGGAAAAGGAAAGTGAGTTCGACGCGGAAGAAGACGCCCAAGAAGAAAACAAGCCGGCGCAAATCCAGATGAGCGTGCATCATACCGCCGAGCGTTGATCTTCCGTCGTTGTATGGCGTTTTTTCTAGAGTTTTGTCGCCGCAAGCCGCTGATATTCAATCCACGGCGCATATCCCGTTGACAATATCTTGATCGGTCCGGTGTACTATTAGGCTTTCCTCACGACCGACGATACCCAAACTACCTAAAGCGAGAGGCATTTCCTATGCGCTTGATACTGGCAATCCGCGTGTTCTTTGTTGCGTTGTTCAGCGCAGCAGTAGCCGAAAGAATTAAGGCGGCTCTGGAAACTACCGCCGGGCCGGCGGATGACGATAAACCCCAGAAACCGAAACCGGCCCTACCGGAAACACCGAAAAAGCCCGCACGGAGCGAGGCCATCACGCTTCTGGCTGCGTTGCAGCGAGAAGCCAGATTTGTCGATCTGACCCAAGAGTCGCTGGACGAGTACAGCGACGAGCAGGTTGGAGCAGCGGCCCGCGACGTTTTGCGCGATTGCCGAACCGTGTTGGACCGACTGTTTAAGCTGTCACCCGTACTGACCGAAGAGGAAGGGGCCGAGATAGAAGTCCCCTCCGGCTTCGACACGGGGCGTTACCGACTGACCGGTAACGTCGCCGGGCAGCCGCCGTTTCGTGGAAGCCTGGTACATCATGGTTGGGAAGCCGCCAAGTGCGAGGTTCCCCAGTGGTCGGGCAGCAAGCAGGCCACTCGTGTCATCGCGCCGGCTGAAGTGCAACTGTAAGGACCGCGTAGGAGACAAAACATGACCGCCCAATACGTCGTGGGCATCGACCTGGGCACGACGAACAGCGTGCTTGCATACGTTCCGCTAGACGCCGAAGAACCGGAAGTCCAGCTTCTGCCAATCCCGCAGTTGGTGGCTCCGGGAACGGTGGAATCCTTGGGTGCACTCCCATCGTTCATCTATCTGCCCAGCGAGCACGAAGCAGGGAAGGGGGCCTTTGATCTTCCTTGGGCGAAGGGGGCCGACTACGTTGTGGGCGAGATGGCTCGCCGACAAGCGGCCGAGGTGCCGGATCGTACGGTGGGCGCGGCAAAATCGTGGTTGTGTCACGGGCGAGTTGACCGGCATGACCAGATCCTGCCGTGGAATGCACCAGCCGAAGTGGCGAAGATCTCGCCCGTCACGGCTTCACAAAGATACCTGGAGCACTTGATCGCCGCCTGGGAGCACGCTTTCCCCGATGCACCGGTCCGCGACCAACACGTGGTGCTGACTGTCCCCGCGTCGTTCGACGCAGCCGCACGCGACTTGACGCGCGAAGCCGCACTGGCGGCCGGTCTGCCCGACGGTCTGTTGCTTCTCGAAGAACCACAGGCTGCCGTCTATGCGTGGGTCGAGAAGACAGGCGACCGCTGGCGTAAATCGCTGAAACTGGACGACGTGTTACTGGTCTGTGATGTCGGCGGCGGGACCAGCGACTTTACATTGGTCAAGGTTGCGGAGGAAGACGGCGATTTTGTTCTGCAGCGGGCCGCGGTCGGCAACCATCTGCTGGTCGGTGGCGACAATATGGATTTGGCATTGGCCTACGCGGCGGCAGAAATGTTCTCGAAGAAGAAGACCACTTTGGATCCGTGGCAATCGGTATCGCTGTGGCATTCCTGCCGGACGGCCA
>CAZLEO010000494.1:0-3900 GCA_964558555.1 uncultured Rickettsiales bacterium
CGGAATGGCGGGAGGACATCTCAATATCCAGAAGCAACCGCACCATATTGGGGATAATATTGCGCTTGACGAACCAGATCAGCGCGGAGATCCCAATGAACACAGAATAGATGATGAATAGGACTGGCAGCCATTCTCTCATAACTTCGGCATCGGCGTAACTCGACACGCGAAGCGGGTTGCGGAAGCAGTGGAACTTGATGCTGCTGCTATTCTCCTGGTCAGGGTCGATGGCGCAGGTCATCCCCTCTCGCACCGCCTTTTCCCATGGATAATAATCCTTCACACGGGCAACCCGCTGCTGGAATGTCTCCGAATCATTACGCAAAGAAAAACCGCTATAACTTTCAGCACGGGGCTGAAAAACCTCCATCACCACAAAACCAAAGGGGATCAGCGAGAGGAACATCAACAGCCCGATAAAACTGAAAACGGCGTTGGCGAACAGAAAGAATTTCACGGAAAAGTAGGTGCGCGACGGGATGGGCATGCTGTTTCCTTTTCCTGATGGTTTGCGCTCCATCTTAGGTCGGGTTTGATCTAGACTCAACAGGCGCGACCATGGCACAGCAACGCCAAAAGCGTTTCACGCGCCAAGTCCACCCTTCCGCGCTCCAGGTCGGCCAGAGCGCCTTTCAGAGAGACATGAATATCGACCAAGACCTGTTCATTGCAGGAGTGACCGTCAGGGCTGACTACCAGGTCGTCAAAAGGACGCCCATCCTGGCCGTACCTGGCCTCACCTGGCCGACCTGAATCTAAAAATCCCAGTGAGTTAGGGGGCGACTGGCTCCATTCAGGTTCCAGTGGTGGAAACATCGTGGGGGTTCGACTCCCCCCTTTCGCATGAGAGGCCCCTCCTTTGAGAGGGGCCTTTTTTTTGGGACGACCTTTTGTTGTGATTGCCCGTCGTCTTTGGTGAAGAAGTACAGGCGGTGAAGCTGCCTGTACTTCTTCACCAAAGGTCGCCTCCCCGTGGTGGTTTCCACCTCTTGCCGCTTGCGGGGAGATGGGACTGCGTCGCTTCGCTCGCAGATCCATTTCGACCTGGATGCCTGATTCATCGCCGGGGCGTTTGGTTGCGGTATGGGACTGCGCCGCTTCGCTCGCAGATCCAATTCGACCTGGATGACCGGTTCATCGCCGGGGCGTTTGGTTGCGGTATGGGACTGCGTCGCTTCGCTCGCAGATCCAATTCGACCTGGATGACCGGTTCATCGCCGGGGCGTTTGGTTGCGGTATGGAACTGCGTCGCTTCGCTCGCACCGCAATGAGCATCAACATCAACAACCAAAACGCTTCCTCATGGCCTCCTGGAACAACAGAGCATCCCGAATCACTGGTATGAACTGAGGGGCCGTCCGGGGATGTTGATTTGTCAGCTGGCTGGTCGGGCGCCAGGTCCTTGGGCGGCGTTTTGTCCGGGGTTGTATCCGTGGCCATGTCCGGGCTGGCGTCCGGGCTCAGATCTGGCGGGCCGGCGTCCGGGGGTGGGGTTTTGTTCAGGTCGATGACGTATGCCCGGCTGAATGCGCCCACTAGGGCTGTCTTTCCGTCCAGGTCCACTGAGCGGCCGAAATTGCCGGACAGGGTGCCGTAGTTAAGGGTTTTCTGGGTCTCTTTCCACTTTGTGCCGTTCCTCTCCCAATGGTACAGCGCGCCTGCCGACCAGCCGCCTATCTTCTTGTAGTAGGCGCCCACCAGGGCGTGGTCCCCGTACACGGCCACCGAATCAAGAGAGGCGTGGTCGTCCGGGACGCCGTCCGAGGCCTTCAGCGTGGCTTGCAGCTTCCAGGTTGTGCCGGATCGCACAAAGATACGGGCGGTGCCCGACGCCATCCCGTTCCATGTTTCCAGGGGCGCCCCCATAATCACAGTGTCCTTGTGGATGGACACCGCGTCGCCCAGTCGTTTCTTGGGCGGCGTTGTTATGGCGGTAAGCTTGGCCTGCTGTGTCCAGGTGGTGCCGGATCGGAAAAACACATACGCGGCCCCGCTTTGAACACCGTTTGTTTTGTCATACGGGGCGCCGGCGACCAGGGTGTTCCCATCCATGGATATGGAGTAGCCCATCATCGCGCTCGTCGGCGCGTTCTTGGGGGTCAGCTCGACCTGCTGGCTCCAGGTCGTGCCGCTGCGGCCAAAGACAAACACCGACCCGTTGGTGCCCCTGTACGGGGCCCCGATGACCGCCGTGTTCCCCTCGATGTCGACGGAGTGGCCGAAATAATCTGCCTTGGCCGCATTGGCCGCGGTGAGCTTCTGTTGCTGCTTCCAGCTCGTTCCGCTCTTGGCAAAGATGTAGACCGATCCGGAACCAGCCCCCGCCTCGCTGGTCAACGAACCGGCAATAATTGAGCTGCCCCCTATCGCGACATGCATCCCGAAGTAGTAATTGTCCGTGGCCACAGAAGCAGAGATTGATCCCACGTCGATCCACTTGGCGCCGCTTCGATTGAAGATATAAGCGGCGCCCGAACCTCCGCTCGCGAGCTTGGTGCCAGAAGCGCCCACCACCGCCACGCCGCCGCTTACAGAAACCTCCTCGCCGAAGTACCCGCCCATGTACTTGTTGGCCGGCAGCTTGGTCATCCAGCCGCCGGAGAGCGGGCTGTCCTTTACGCGCAGCCCACCAAGCGGACCGGCGTCCGGATTGCAGCCCGGAGATACCAGGCCGCAGACAAGCAGCAGGATGACAACCCTCATACGAGCCCCCGGTTGATGACCTGAACCATTGCATTATAGCCTGGTAATGTTCAGGCAATGGAGGCGTGATGGACCGTCGTGTTCTCGTCGGGCTCTTGGGTGTCATGGTCCTGAACGCATGCAGTGATGCCAGCCTCGACGGCCTCGATGTGCCAGACAGCGCCTCATTGGACGCCCACTCACCCGGTGACAGCAAGGCAGACGCCTCCCCCGGTGACCTGCCCGGCGTCCCGGACAGACAGGAGGCAGACCAGTACAGCGGCAAGGCGTGCGGCCCTGCCCAGGCCACATACAACGGCGCCCTGTGTGGCCCTTCATCAAAGCCGTGCAAGGTCCTGATCCACGAAAACATCCCCGTCAAGTACAACCCGCTCCGGGTAAGCCCCGCCCTGGCCCTGGACGCCACCGGCCAGCCCCGGGTGCTCTTCTCGCTCACCTCCTACACGATCAGCTTTCCGGGGAACCAGGGCGTTCGAACAGCCGCCGGAAAGTGGACGGTGACAGACACACCGTTCAAGGCTGCCTCCATTGATCTGGTTCGGGAACCGGGAGGCTCCATGCTGGCCCTCTCCTATGACGGGGGGGGCAATGGTAATCAGCTGTGGCGCCACAGCGGCAAGGGCTGGAACAAGGTCCAGGACGTCACCCCCGCCCTGGTCGGCTTCTCCCGCGGATACAGCAGCAGCAACATGGCCGTTGACAGCGTTGGGTGCCTCCACCTGACGATGCGGAACTTCTCCTACAGCAACAAGTACATCCAGCGGACTCCCGGCGGAAAGTGGCAGGCCAAGAAGATCTACCTGCCAGGGGGGGGCTTCCTTCTCGCTCTGAACAGCTCGGGCCTGGCCCATCTGGTGGGCGGAACTCAGTCCTTCTTTCCAGGCGGGACTTCAATGTTCACCTGGCATGTGCCAGGGATGGACATGGTGGAGCAGCTCCACACCACATCTGAGGCCTACGGAGGAAACGGGGGCGCCGGCATGGCCGTGGTCGGCAGCGGTCTGGGGACCCCCCATGTGCTCTGGTCCAGAAGTCTCACTGGCAAGAGGCGGATGGTGCATGCCAGGCGTCAGGGCGGCGCGTGGAAGAGCGTGGTCATGGCCACGGACAAGAACGGCCCTGGCTGCGGGGCCTGCAAGGTGGGCGCCACGTGCAAGTACGACTACAACAAGCGCCACAACCCCCTGGCCGTGG
>CAZLEO010000495.1:0-3898 GCA_964558555.1 uncultured Rickettsiales bacterium
AAGCAGAACCGCGGTGGTCACCCACGGTTCTGCCTATGGTCAATGTTGGCTCCCCAAGACGCGCCTGGTTGATCATGAAGATATCCTGATGACCTGGGAGGTCGTCGAGCGGATTCCACCGGCCCGAACCGGGCGGTTCGCGAACCGTGTCATCGAACCGTGTCATGGCCATCTGTCTGAAAAGACTGAGGAAAGGGAAGGGGGTGGCACGGTTTGCGATGCGTGTCATGGAACCGTGTCATCCGGGGAGCGGCGGCGACGAGTCCGCGCCGAGCGGGTGAGGAAGCTCCTGGACCGTGCGAAACGATACCGGGCGATGCTCGACAGCGGCGAGGTGCAGTCCATGCGGGAGCTCGGACGTGCCGAGGGGATCAGTGGCGCGCGTGTATGCCAGATCGTGGGTGTCATGGACCTGCCTCGGGAGATCCTCGACCGCGTGGACGTGGAGGTCGATCACATCCCACCGGGCGCCAGCGTGACCCGATTGAGGGAGATTGCGGCGCGCGGGGACCGTGGGAAACAGCGCCGACGGTTTCGGGCGTTGGTTGGCGCGTGAGAGTGCAGCTCAAGCGCGTTGGTATCGGGTCGTCGCCTTGGTCCCCGTTCGCGTCAGGGCCCCTCGCTCGACAGCGGCGCGCAGGTCGCGGCTGGCTGTGGCCGGCGAGATCGTGGGGAACAGCGCCAGATAGTCCTTCCTGGAGAACTCCCGGTCCGTGAACCGCTCGAGGGCACGCTCGAGGCGGGTGACGGCTGTCGATGGTGCTGGGCGGATCGTCGTCATCAGCTCTTGCAGCGACCTGGCGACCAGGCCGAGCATGAACTCGACGAATCGGGTCGACTCGCCTGCCTGGTCACATTCGGCCAGGGCTGCGTAGTAGTCGGCTTGGTGCACGCGTACGAGGCTCTCCACCGGGAGGTGCTCGAACACCGGTTCGTGGGCTACGCAGATCACCTGTTGCCATAGCCTGCCCATCCTGCCGTTTCCGTCGCTGAAGGGGTGGATGAACTCCAGCTCGTAGTGGAACACAGCAGCGCGGACGAGCCAGGGTAGCCCTTCGCGGTTGCGCAGGAAGACGAACAGATCCTCCATCAGATCCGGTACTCGGTGAGCAGGAGGAGCGACATGGGCCACGCGGCTGCCTCGCAGAACACCGACATCACCTGTTCGCCAGCGCCCGGCGTCTTCGATCAAGCCGTCCATCATCACGCCGTGCGCGCTCCGCATGGACGCCGAGGAGGTAGGCTTCCAGCGCGAGAGATCTTCGTAGGCGCTGTTCGCGTTGTGTACCTCTTTGATGTCGCGGGGAGGCCCGGCCACGCGCACCCCGTCCAGCACGTCGGTGACCTGGGCCAGCGTGAGCGTGTTGCCCTCGATTGCGAGCGTTCCGTGGATGGTGCGGATGCGATTGCCTCGCCGGAGCCTCGGTTGCGGTGCAACCCCACCGATGCCGTCGAGCCTCCCCAGCTCTCTGTGGATGACGGCGTTGAGATCGAGGATCGTGGGTGTGATCGTGACAGGCGGATCCGACATGGCTCGATACTATCAAATGACAGTAGTTCCTGGTGCGTATTCCGGTGGCTCCGCTTGACATGCGTGGGCATCTTGCACATTCCGCGCCCCATGTTCGACCTCATGATTCCGTGCGTTTCTTTCGCGAAGGCGAGCATCCTGTCCCGCACCGATCTCCTCGTCGAGAACGCCGCGCTGCGCCAGCAGCTCGAGATCTACCGCCGTCAGTCCAGGTCGCCGCGACTGCTCCCGTCGGACCGGGTGTTCTGGATCTGGTTGAGCCGGTGGTGGACTCGCTGGCAGTCCGCGTTGGTGATCGTCAGCCCGGAGGCGGTGCTGAGATGGCATCGCGAGGGCTATCGTCGTCACTGGCGCCGGGTCTCGGGTGGCTCTCCTGGTCGCCCTCCAATCCATAGCAGCACGATCGCCATCATCCAGCGCATCTCTCGCGACCACCCCGAATGGGGTGAGGACCGCATCGCCCTGGAGTTGCAGCTCAAGCTGGGCATCGTCGTCTCGCCCACGTGCGTCCGGCGCTACCTGGTTCGTCTGGATGGGCCCCAACCCTCGAACTGGAGCAAGTTCATCGCCTCCCACGCCCACGGCATCTTCGCCATGGACATGACCACCCAGTTCCTGTGGAACTACTCCACGCGCTACGTGCTGGTCCTCATGGCCATCGACACGCGCCGGATCGTCCAAGTCGCCGTGACTGCACATCCGACTCTCGACTGGATCAAGCAGCAGATCCGGGAGGCCACACCCTACGGATTGACTCCCCGGTTCCTGCTGCACTTCAACGATGGCGTGTACGGTCAGTTCGGCCGAGTAGTAGGGAAGACCAGGAAGCGAAACGGCCGGCGCTTCCGCTCCGCGCTCGACCACTGGCTGCACGGAACCATGGGAATCGAGGGCATCCCCATCCCCTACGGCGCGCCGAACGCCAACGCCTTCGTCGAGAGGTTCTTCAGGACGCTCAAGGAGGAGTGCCTCCGCCACTTCATCTTCGCGTCCGAGGGGCATCTGCGAAGGACTGTCCGCGAGTACGTACGGTACTACAACGGCGCGCGCGTCCATCAAGGAATCCGGGGGATACCTGAGCCAGAGCATGGAGCGCTCGCGGGAGCGGCGCCGAGGGAGGGGCCGGTGCAGATGGAGTCTCGCCCCGTACTGGGCGGATTGATCCACGACTACCGCAATGCGGCGTAGGCGAGGCTCGGCTACCGGCGAAGAGCCGGGGGTGGTGAAGTGTGCCCGAGAGGCCGCGCGAAGTTGCGATCACGCGCGTCGCGGCCCGTGATCGGGCGGGATCTGACGTCGAAACGCGAGATTCTGACCGCCTGCTGGGTGCGGAATGGGGGCCCAGGCCACATACGCAGCCCCCGATCGATCCCCTGACGGGTCCTGCCCCCAAGCCCCAGTCAACACGTCGTCGTATCCATCGCCATCTAGATCACCGCCAGAGACGCCTGCTCCCGACCAGTCTGCTTGCGACTCGCCGACGAGGATGGCGTCTGCGTCCTCCATATCGACCTGGCCCGACTGGGGTCCCAGAAGCAAGTAGGTGGCTCCAGCTTCCGATCCGCCGGCATCGTTGTAGATCGATCCGACAAGGACGTCCGAATGACCGTCGGCATCCGCTGTCAAGCGCCACGAGGATGGGACCGCCCCCGCGCCACGATCTAGGGACCACCTGCAGGGGGGCTTGGGGGGGCGCAGCCCCACCAGTTCCGGATGGCTCCGACCTCGAGACTTCGAGGTCGGGACAATCAGGTCCCGCAGGGCCGTAGGCCCCAGGGACGGCCCCCGGGGGCCGCGCGGCGTTAGCTTGAGCTAATTGAGTGCAGGGGCCGGGAGACAGGGCTTCTGGTTCTTGCGGTAGGACTCGCCGTCGATGACCAGGTCGTAGGCGTTGTTCGAGAAGCGGTCGACGAGCGCCTGTGCATGCAGCGGATCGGCCAGCATGGGTAGCCACTCCTCGGGATCGCGATTGGAGGTCACAATCATCGATCCTCGGCGATGCCTCGCCGTGACCACCTCGTACAGGTCTGCAGTCTCCATCTCGCCGAGGGCGACCCGGGCGAAGTCGTCCATGATCAGCAAATCGACGGCGACGAGCCTGCGGAGCTCCTGTGCGTGGGTTTCGTCGAGGCGGCTCGCCTTGAGCCGCTTGAAGAGCTCGTCGGCCGTCTGGCACTGCACCGACAGCCCCCGCTGGACAGCCAGGTGCCCCAGAGCGTGGGCCAGCATCGTCTTGCCCACGCCCACCGGCCCCATCAGCAGCACATGGTGGTGCTGCTCGATGAAGCGCAGCAGCCTCAGTTCGTCCAGCAGGTGCCGGTCGTAGGTGATCTTCGCCGACTCGTCCCACTCGTCGAAGACCAGGTC
>CAZLEO010000496.1:0-3891 GCA_964558555.1 uncultured Rickettsiales bacterium
CATGCTCCAGCCCTCGTCCACCGCCTCCCGCGCCAGCCTCTCCCTCGCCCCGTCGTCCTCCACCCCCAGCAGCTCCACGTGATGCGAGAACGTCAGCTCCCTCGCCACCTCCCGAGGCAACCGCCTGCTCTGCTCCAGCACCGCCACCGACCGCCACAACGTCGTCGCCGACACCAGCAGATCCAGCCTCGCCGCCAGCGCCTTCATGTTCGGATCCGACCTCCCCCTGCTCCGGAACACCTCGAAGTCGTTCTCGAAGAACGTCTTGAGCAGGTACCGCCCGATCGCCAGGTAGGTTTCCAGCTTCTTGACCGTGTAGATGCGGTTGATCTCGCGGACGGCGGTCGACACGAGTGCCTCGTCCAGCTCCGCAGCCACGACCGAACGGTGAGAATCTCGAACGGACATCAATACCCCTCCAGAGTCAGGTTCGCAGACTCATTCGCTGGACCCATTATCCCACCGACCGTAACGAACAGGCTCTCTGCTATCTTGTCCTCTGGGAGGGCCCCATGACCATTCGCAGCGTCATCGCCGCCGTACTGGCATCGGGAGCGGCCTTCCTCGTGGGCTGCCCCGATCCTGCCTCGCCAGGAGACGACGACGACACGTCACCCGCAGCACCCGACGACCACATCACCGTCGACGGCGCCGAGATCTGCGGAGATCTCGGGTCGGTGTTCTGGGGCGAGAACTTCGGCTCCACGTGCGTGTTCGCCTTCCGCACGTCGAACGTGTGCGAACGCCAATCCGAGATACGCCCGGAAATGGACGATGTGGCCATGGAGTACGTCCTTGCGAACGCCACCGCCGAACAAGATCAGGACCCGCTGGCTGCCTGTGAGGCGCTGCTGAACTACCACCACGCGCTCTCGGACATGGGCATGTACGAGTTCTGGTATCCAAGCGACAGTTGCACGTACTCGGCTTGCTACTGGCGCGACGAGTGGGACGACGACGCACAGCTGCCCATCGACGACGCGGCTCCCAGCATCTCGATGAGGACGATGGTCGCGGACGTCCCCGATGCCATCGACGCGTTCATTGGTGACTGCGACGATTTGACCACCTGGGAAGACTGGAACGCACTCTACAACTCATTCTTCAGCCTGGACTACTGGCCCGGCGCCATCTACGAATCGGACGACTCGGCCGTGCAGGTCACGGCTGCGCCCGGTGATCGATTGCTGTTTTCCGCCAGCGCCGTGGAGATGACCTCCCGCAGCGGCGAGACCATCACCGTCGACGTCGATCTGGACGCCTCCTTCTGTTCCTGGTAGCGCGTCTCGGCCCCATCGATTCGTACGCACCCTGCTATGTTGCAAGGCGGGAGGGCGCCATGTCTGTTCGCAACACCATCGTCTCCATCTTGGTATCGGGACTCCTGGTCCTCGGTGGTTGCCAGGCAGAGGACCCTCTGGGAGACGACGACACCTCCCCGGACGACGACGATCAGGCGGACGACGACTCGGGCAACGACGATGACGCAGATGACGATTCTGCCGCCGACGACGACGACGCGTACCCCGGATGGCTGGCCATCCAGGAGGCGGCCGATGCTGTGATCCAGGGTGAGGCCAGCGGCAACGCGACCGGCCACTCGGTCGCCGGGGCGGGCGACGTGGACGCCGACGGCCATGACGACATCTTGATCGGGGCGCCCTACGCGGGAAACCACGCAGGGAAGGCCTATCTCCTCCAGGGCCCCCTGTCCGGAGACATCCATCTGCTCCACGACCTGAACGTCACCGTCGATGGAGCGACCCTCGAGGGCGCACAAGCCTACGAACGCGTCGGAGGCTCCGTCTCCGCTGCAGGCGACACGGACGGAGACGGGCAGGCCGATGTGCTGGTCGGTGCGCCCGCATCGCTCGCCCATGGTGAAACGGACATCCCTGGTGTCGCCCTGCTCAGGGGCCCGCTTTCAGGCGAGCACGTGTTCGGCGCGACCGACGCGACCTACATGGGAATCGTGGACGACAGCTCGGGGTGCAGCGTCGCCTCGGCTGGCGATGTCGATGCGGATGGATACGACGATGTCCTCTACGGCGCGAAGGACTCCGTGATCAGCGGTGAGCAGAGAGGAGCGGCGTTCCTCTTCCTGTCCCCCGCCCACGGCCACCACGATCAGGCATCCGCCGACGCGGTGATCGCGGGCGAGTCGCCGGTCCACAGTGCCGGCAAGCAAGTGGCCGGAGTCGGCGACGTGGACGCCGACGGCCACGACGACATCCTCGTCACCTCCCACCAGTGGACCGATCCCGAGGCGTGGTCCGCCTATCACGGCTTCATCTCGTTGTTTCTCGGCCCCTTGCTCGGCACACACGGCGCACTCGGCGGCGACACCCTGTTCCTGGGAGAGGATCAAGATGACCGCGCCGGAGAGGCACTGTCCGGCGCTGGAGACGTCAACGGTGACGGCTTCGACGACATCCTGATCGGAGCCTGCGGCTGCTGCGGCGGCAGTCCGAATCACGAAGGACGCGTCTATCTGATCCATGGCCCGCCGCCCCCAGGAGAGGTCTCCCTCGCGGAAGCCGACGCAATCTTCTTCGCCGGGCCCGACGGCGGGGACGCGGGCCGATCCGTCGCCATCGCCGGCGACGTCAACGGCGATGGATTCGACGACGTCCTCATCGGCACGGTCACCGCCGACATCATGATCGGTCAAGGCGGTGCAGCCTATCTCTTCCTCGGCCCCGTACTCTCCGATTCGCTCCAGGTCTTCGACGCCGACCTGAAGCTCGCCGGAAACGTCTACGACCAGGGAGTGGGGTACTCCGTGGCCGGCGCCGGTGACGTGAACGCCGACGGCTACGACGATTTCCTGCTCGGCGGCACCGGGGGGGTAACCGGGGCCATGGACGGACCCGGATACGCCTACCTGTTCCTCGGCGGCACCGAATTGTGAGGCGAAACACACCTGAACCCCAGATGTCGAGATCCCCATGAAGCGACGAGTCCCCGAACTCGCTCTCCTCATCGCCGCGCTCACAGGCTTGCTGGCCTACGCCGTCCGACGCCGCGAAGGCTGGATGGCCACCGGCGCCGTGGTCACGAACCTGCTGTGGCTCTGGTGTGTGGTCCGCTACACCTGGGAGATGTGGGTGGTGTTCGACTGGTAGGGGCTGGTGGTGTCACGGTATCTCGAAGCCAGGCAAGGCCCTCGCCCGAGTCAAAGTTCAGCCCCCCTTCTTCACAGGCAATCACCCATGCACTCATAGATCCAATCGGTATGGTCCCGTTCGCCGAGCCATCCCTCACCCCAGTCCATCTTGCCCGCCTGCTCGTAGCACGAATCCTCGCAGGCGAGGTCGTACCAGCTCACGCACTCCTCCAGACCGTACGCACACACGGGCTCGTCATAGCTCCGGTGGTAGTTGTAGACGTACTCCCAGCACTCGACGTACTGGTCCAGACACCCCCCCGGCTCTGCGCACCGTCCCATCGACGCCCAGGCCTCGTGGTAGCAATCCTCGTGGTCGTCTCCGCAGGCGGGGGTATAGCCGAGGTCACCCCCGTTGTCGTACTGACAGGTGTAGTAGGTGTGGAAGCACGCGCCCACGGTGGTAATCCACTCGGACATGCAGGCCTTGTCGGGGCTGCAGCCGGCCAACGCCAGCGACAGGCACACGACAAGGCTGCCACAGAGCCCACGCGCGGATCGGATCGGCGGAGTCACGAATATCCTCGTGTCCGATCGTACCTCGGGCAGATCGCCGCTGGACGGGCAGGCGCACGCCCGATTCCGAAGTCCCAGGCACCGCGAGGTCTCCCCAGTTCTTGATCGGTGTTTCAAATTGATTTTTTTATGTATTCGTCGTAGACGCTGTGGGTATGTGGAATCTGTGGGCGGGCCTTCCATGGTCCTTTCGCGCTCCGGGTCAAATA
>CAZLEO010000497.1:0-2645 GCA_964558555.1 uncultured Rickettsiales bacterium
CTGGTCGACTACCCCTTCGACGAGGACCGCACGAAGGACCGCGAGGACGACCGGGACCGGCTGCGCACCGTCCGGGGCCGGGGCCGCCAGTGGTCTGCCGCGTGGCTCCCGTCGCACTTCAACGAGGCCGAGTACAAGGCCCTCACCACCGCCGCTGCCATCGAGCTGATTCGCGACAACCCGCGCGAGTACCTCAAGGGCCTGGGCCTGGGGAAGCAGCAGGCGGCGCTGACGAAGCTCGAGCGTATCCAGATCACGATGAAGGAGCGGCTCGAAGGAGCGGTCCGGACGCGTTACTTCGACGAGGGCCTGCTCGAGCCCCTGCAGGACGGCGCCGTGCTGGACCTGAGCCGGGCTGACAAGCGCAACACCGTTGGCGCGATCGCCGAGCGCCTGCTCGAGGTCCGCTACCCGCAGCACCCGCGCTTCCCGAAGCTGCTCAACTCCCGCGACATCGACACGGTGCTGGGCTGGGTCATCGAGGCGGCGAAGACCGGGAAGCCGGTCGAGCTGCGGGGCAGCGAGCTCGACCTGGCGAAGAACATCGCCGAGCCGCTGGAGCTGGTCTGGTCGGGGGCGTCCTCGGTCACGGCGCGCGACGATGGCCGCTACCTCCGCCAGGTGCTCGACTGGACCCAGGACAAGCGCGAGGTGCAGGCCAGCGCCATCCGCGCGCAGCTCCAGCAGGAGGGGCGCGACGGCTTCGGCCTGACGGACGACGTCGCCAACCTGTTCCTCTTCTACTTGATGCAGGTCCGGGACTACGAGGCCGTGACCGCTCGGGGCCAGGGGTTGACCATCGAGGCAGCCTCGGGGCTGCCCCCCCAGTTCATCCTCCGCAAGGACGACGTCGTCAGCTCGGTGGAGTGGGACGCCGCGCGGAACGCCGGACGTGCGCTGTTCTCCCTGCCGAAGCGCAAGGAGCTGCCGTCGTCCCCCGAGCAGGCGAAGCTGGCGCGGGACGCGGTGCAGGCTACGGTCGCGGCAAAGGAGCAGCTCGAAGGGCAGCAGAAGAGGCTGGAGGAGGTCTGCGGCTGGTTGGGGGTGGCGGTCGGTGACAGCAAGCGGCTGACCGAAGCTGGTCGGACGGCCTCCGCCCTCGCCGAGTTGATGGGCGCCACCAGCAACTCCGAGAAGGTCCGCAAGCTGGCCGGGCTGCTGCCAACGAACGCCGAGGAGCGCAAGGAGCGCGTCGCGAGCACCAAGAACGCCGCCGGCGATCACCGCGCGGCGATCGAGATCCACGGCAAGCACAACGAGATCACCGTCGTCGAGACGCACGGGACGGAGGCGGAGAAGCAGCCGCTCCGGTCCCTGCGGCAGCTGCTGAAGGACCCCGCGTCCATCGCGCTGAGCCGCGACTGGCCGCGAATCCGCCAGCAGCTCGACCACTCCTTCCGCGAGGTGATGAAGCGCATCAAGCCACCACCTCCGCCGCCGGGCAGCAAGCGGGTGACGAAGGGGCCGGTTGCGGCGGCGCGTGCATCGGTGGTCGACCAGGCAGGGCAGCTGGCCGCGGCCGCGTTGAAGGACATCGGAGAGGGTGAGACGCTGCACGTGACCGTCGTCGTGGAGCGTCGCAAGTGAGAACCGCGTCCCGGAGGCCGCTGGGCGAGCGGGTGCTGCAGGAGCTCCTGCGGCGCCTGAACGTGCCCGCGCAGCTGGACCGGGACGTCATCCTCGTCCAGCAACACCCCGCGCTGGACTCCACGAGGGGGACGTTCGTCCACGCGAACGAGACCTGGCGGTTCGTACCGGTCAAGGGGGAGCTGGAGCTCCGCTCGGTGCTTCCTCGGCGGCCGATGCCCGGCTCGGGCGATGTGGCAACCGTCGAGCGCGTGGTCGCGATGCTCCCACCCGGGGCAGCCCTGCCCGTGGACCTGCGCGGCCTGGCCTTTAAGCACAAGGTCATCGAGCTGCGCACGGACGAGGACGTCATCCCGGCCCTCGCCGGCCGCCCCTGCGCGCCGCTGCACGATCCGGATCTGGAGGCTGCGGTCCTGAGCCGCCTCGACCGGCTGGACGGAACGACCGGGAGCTGGACCCTCGGCCCTACGGTGCAGCGGTCAGAGGTCCGCGAGATGGTGCTGTCGGCGGTGCTCGGCCGCCAACGTCGGCTGAGCAGGGTCGAGCCCGGCACGCTGCTGGCCGAGTGGCTGCTGGAGCCCCCCGACATCTCCGGCCTCGAGGCGATCGTCCTGGAGGCGCTCACGGACGCTCACGGGCTCCAGGGGCGCTGGCTGGGACAGGCGCTGGTCGACGGCCTGTTGGATGCGCTGCTCGTATCTGGCGCGCTGGCCGCGGGCATCGGCGATCGTTCGCTGCCCGAACCGCGGCTGGAGCTGTTGAGGGCGGAGCTCGAGCGAGAGAGCGGAGTACCCGGAGCCGTGCTCGCCGCCCTGGCCGGACTGGCGCAGGGAGCGGCGCGCGACCTGTGGCTGACGGAGCCGCGACGACTCACGGGGCTGCTGCAGCCGGCCGAGGACTGGTTCCGTCGGCACGGCGGCGACCCCGAGCAGTTCGCGCTGCTGGGCGCGGCGCTCGACGCCCGCCTGGGGGCTGCAGCCGAGCTGGCAGCCTCCGGTCGGCCGGAATCGGACCTGGACCTGCGCCGCCTGGAGCAGTGGATGCCGGCGCGCGAGCGG
>CAZLEO010000497.1:2745-3881 GCA_964558555.1 uncultured Rickettsiales bacterium
CTGGTCGGTCCGGGGCTCTCCGAAGACACCGTCGCGTTGGCCGAGCTCAACGGGTTGCCGACCTTCGGCTCCGCCTGGGCAGTACCACCGACGGTGACCAATCGCAGCCGCCGGGCCCTGTTCGCGGGCGCCATCCCGGAGAACCCGGCGCTGGACGACGCGGAGCTGAAGCCCGCGGACGCGAAGACGGACCACAAGGCGCTCATGGCGTGCCGACCACTCGAGGGATTCTCGAGGCGGCTGTTCCTCAAGGGCGAGCTGCGTGACGGAGGCAAGGCGCTCGTCGCTTCCCTGAAGTCCTCCGAGCACGCCCTGGTGGCGGCGGTCTTCAACGGAATCGACGACGCGTTGAGCAGCAAGGAGACGACCGCGTTCGCGCGGTGGGAGCCGCGAGCGGTCGGGAGCGGCTTCGTCGATGCTGTGGATGCGGCGATCGGCGCCGGCCGCCTGGTCGTCATCACGTCCGACCACGGGCACACGCCGTTCCTGTCCATCGAGCGGAAGATCAAGGGCAAGGGCAAGGGCCAGCGGTTCGGTACCACGCCGGTCGAGGGTTCCGTGGAGCTCGACGGAGCTGGGGTGCCAGGGGGACCGGTCCACTGCCTGCATCGATTCGGCGCCTACTCCGGACAGCAGCGGCGAGGCTTCCACGGCGGGGTGGGGCTGGAGGAAATGGTCGTGCCGCTGGTCTTCCTCGGCGCAGTCCAGACGGGCACGGGTCGTCCGAGTGCGCCTGGTTGGTGGTGGGACACCGGGAGCGAGCCGGAGATCGAGCCGGGGCAGGACACGTGGGAGGCACCACTGGAACCGGACCCGGCTCCCGCGCCACCCGCGGCGGAGCCTGCGCCGGTTGTCGCTCCCCCTGCACCTTCGTGGCTGGAGGGCATCACCGACCCGGGTCACCGGAGGGCGCTGTTGCACCTCCAGGAGTTCGGGCACCTCAACGAAGCCGAGGCTGTTCGCCTGGTGGGCGGGGGCCGGGCGCTCCGGCGGTTCACCAACCGGCTCGACGGCTACGTGGCGCTGCTGCCGTTCAAGGTCCGGGTGGAGCCCGGGACGGCGGGTGGCAAGACCTGGGTGAAGGAGTAGCGCGTGTCGGAGTTGAGCCGGACGGAGCTGGACCACGTCTTCGAGCG
>CAZLEO010000498.1:0-3874 GCA_964558555.1 uncultured Rickettsiales bacterium
CCAGGTCCGCCGGAACCCCGGTTCATGTCGCTGCAACTGTCAAACTGGGGTTTCATGTCCTCGGCGGAGTCGTGTTCTTCTGGGGTGCCCGTTGCTCGTATTGCGTCGCCGTCCGACGATTCCGAGATTGTAGGGCCGATGTGTTCCAACGCGACGAGTACGAGGACGACCGCGACGGCACACGCCGCGAGGGCAAGAATGTAAAGTCGTTTCACGGTTCGAGATACTCTACTGTCAGGTCGAGGCTCACATCGTCGTACTCACCAGTCTCAACAGAAGTGACGTTGAATACCCTTGATTCCGTGCCGAGATACATGACCGGATCGAAGAGGGTCTCGTGGACTAATAGAGCGCTCCCATCGAGACAGATTGAGTTCGTTGCGAGTCGGAAACCGGCGCCCGAGCAACCTTCTGCGTATGATAGGAGCAGTATCCTACTATCGAAGTCCACACCTGTTGGCATTGTGTACATGTTCAGCCCCGGCAAATATGTTTGATACGCGAGTTCGAGCGCAGACTGTGATTCCAGTATCAACACGACGATTTCGTGGCAATCCTGCGTCGACCCAGTTCCATCGTGATACGATTCTCCCTGGACGAGTTCTTCGAAATCCAGAGGGGCCGGGCAAGCAATGTCATCGTCGTCGTCAGCCGTGGCGTCGTCATCGACGATTTCGTCGTCGCCCTCCAACTCGCACCCAATCATCCATCCGCAGATCAATGGAAGGACCCAGAAGGCCACGTACGCGCGATTCGCATGGTGTTGGTACATCACGGCTCCTCTGAGCTATGGCTCATACCGCATAGGTGTACTCGGACCATTCGTGTCGTCCCATGCACCGTCCTCCCAGTAGAAGGCTAGGAACACCTTTCTTTTTGTTGCGCCCCTCAATACTTCTTCGTCGTCTGGATCAGTGCCAGCCGGGATGCTCAGGCCTTTTAGTCTGACTTGCCAAGCGTCTCCAGCCAGCGCATCGCCGATAGTCAGGCGCTGAGTTCGAGGGCCAAAGCTAGGACAGACGTAGCCCTCTGTTGGCGACTTCCGCACCGCTAGAGAAATATCCGCTGGGGTTTCACCTCCATCGTAGTCGAGATTCGGTTCGTGATACCAAAGTGCTGCCGTGAAAAACTCTACTTCCTCTGGAAGGGGTTGGTTTACGCCGTAGGCGTTCGGATGAAGATTGACGTACTTTGTCTGACCGTCGTTCAGGATGCCGATGTAGTAACGCCACCGCCACGGCGAGTCCATGCCTGGGCCTGTCAGCAAGCGCATTCGCATCCTCCCCGCACCCCAACGCGGGTCATTCGGGGTCGTCGCCGAAGCGTGATTGAGAGTCTCCAACTGGCCGTCCCCCATAGCAAGCATGCTGGCGTGGATGAGACCAGGTTCGTTCACGTCGGCGGGATTGAAGATGGTCAAGAAGTGGTGCTTGAGGTTTGCAGCAGCACCTGCTACGGACGGCGCGGCCTGACTGGTGGAACACGCACCAGCATTGTTGTAGAATGAGCCGTCTACGAGGTTGTAATCTGGCGTAGTCGGACCCTGGCGGCCGCCGATGGCGATCATGTCGATCATAGTGTAGTCGATGTCCGGATGTTCCCCGCGCCTGCTGCCTATGCATATCTCACCATTCTGGAGGTCTACAGCGTCCTTCTTGGCAGAACCCACGGTAAAAGAACCCGATGCCGCAGCTGGCGGGGGGACATCACAAGGATTCACTATTGAATGGTCGTTGCCTGCACAATTAACCCAGAAAGCACCGTCGTGGTAGACATTGTCTACATGTTTGTTGAAGTCGTCACCTGTATAGCAGTACCAATTCGCACCCCCGATGAAGGCAGAGTGGTTGACGATATCAACGTTTAATTCGATGACCTTCTGGGCCTCTTGAGCGGAAGTCGCGCCCTGTGCTTCTATGAACGAAAAAGAACTTTCGGTGCTGAATCCTGTTCTCGCGAGCTGGCTTGCGGTGAGGGTGCCAGGATAGTTCACGTCTTGCCCCTGGGTGAGATCCCCGAGCAGGATTCCCGCCATTTGTGTGCCGTGCTGTTCGTCTCCGGGCGGATTTTGCCAGTGGGGATACGCGGCCTGGCAATCGGCAACGACCGATGTCCAACTCCCAGAGTCGTAGCACCAGACGTCCTCAAGGCGCGTAGCTGGGTTGCTGTATATCCAGTCTCTCCAGGCCGGATGGTCCACATCAAAGCCCTGGTCCACGACGGCAATGTAGATGTCACCGACTTCGCTGCGCCCGCTGCCGATCGCACCATTGAAGCCTGCGTCTAGGTACTGGTTGACTTGGTGGGCTTCACGGAGTTCGTCCCCCTGATTCGACGCGAGTTCGGCCTCGACCTGCTCGTAGATGCTGGAGATGCCGGGATACTCCATGAGCCTGGACAGGGCTTCGGGGGTGACCTCTGCCTCGAATCCGTTAACGATCCAGTACTGATCGATGAGGTGTCCTCCGGCCTGTTCAAGGTACTGGATGTAGGGTTCCTGAATGACCTCGAGTTCGGTCTTGCGCGACTCGATCGCTACGAGGCGCTCCTCCATCTGGTCTAGCCAGAAGACCACGTCTTCTTCGAGGAGGTTGTTGTGGAGTCGAGGAAGCGCCAGTGCCGGCTGCTCCTCCAAGGTGACAATGACGTCGAGGACATCCTCCTCATCGGCCGTATCCAGCCAATCCGTTACGGACTCGTTCACGCGTAGGAAAGGCTCCGGCACGTCGAACCGCGCGGCTCGCCGGTCCTGGAACGCGGCGAGTTCCTCAGGAGTGGCGTCCGGCTTGCCTTCAAGGTAGGCATCCACGAGCTCGTCTTCGGAGAGGGTTTCGACCTCGGTCCGAACGAGTTGCACCTGGTACACGACCGGAGAGTCTTCGGATTCTTGGTAGGCATCTCCGACGATGTAGTAGGAGCCACCGTCAGGGTCTTCGAGGTGATTGACCCCCACAGCGAAGGTACTCCCGTCCCGCAACGTCACGACGTTCGAGCCGGTCAGTTCCTCGGTTTCGGTGCCATCGGGAAAGACCGTACGGGTGTAGACCGACAGGACCTCTTCGGCCTCGTCGATTTCCAGCTGAGCTTTGGCCGTGTCAGGTACCCAGAACAGCAGAAGGAGAAACGCGAACCACGCGAACGAATTTCCGGTATGGATTTCTCGGCGGATTGAGGTCAGATGTAACCTGCGGATGAACGAATGGCGCCGTGTCACGGTCCCCCCCATGGAGTTTGACTAGGTTCTGGACTCTTCTCCTATTGTCAAAGGAGAATGATACCCACCGGCAGGCCAACCACGGAAGTGAATTCGCGCGGGCACCAGGCCCCCACAGCGCTTTCCCCGCTGCTGTACGCCTGCGCTGGACGTCACACGCGGCTTGCTGGCGCGCAGGCCGGAGACGAACGCCAGGGCGGATCAGCATCGCGTCGCGGACAGGTAGCCGGTGGCCGCGCGCCCGGGCGACGATGGCCTCGCGGTCGAGCAGATCGAGGAGCCGGGCCGTCTCGTCTGGCGTGAGGTACTTGTGGCGGTCCAGGGTCGTCATCGCAGCTCGGGCCTCTCGCTCTCGGCTCGGAGGTGTCCCGGGTCGGTCATCCTCTGGTCCCGGCTCCACTGACACCAGCCGAGGTGGGCCAGCATCCACAGCGCCTCCATCGGCGGCAGACCAGTCTGCTCTGATACGGCCTCCTGGCGCTGGAAGACCACTTCCGGGATACGTACCTCTCTCCGCGGGAGGCACGGCACCTCCGACCTGGGCCGCCCTGGTCGGCGCGGCGCCCGGCTCGCCTTCTTCGCCGGTCTCTTCGCCGGCTTCTTCACCGGAGGTGTCGCCGTCGTCTTCCGGCGGGAAGCGGCCGGCTTCACCCTGGTGGC
>CAZLEO010000499.1:0-3851 GCA_964558555.1 uncultured Rickettsiales bacterium
TGGCAATTGCCGAAACATTCGCCAGTATTTTCACAGGACTCCAGATAGCCATCGGGCCATGGAGACTGGGAAAAAACGGTCCTAAGACATCATTAACAATTGCCGAATAGGCCGTAACGATGAACAGTCCGATAAAGGCAAGCAGCAGCGGCTTGTGCCCCTTAACCCGGTCAGCATTCTCACCACATTCTTCAAATCGCTTATGATCAAGGATTTCCTTGATAGAAGGAAAAAGAAAATCCTTGATAAACTGACCGGCTGACGGTCTGAAATCAGCGTTCACTCCAGCATTGGCAACCATCTGCTTCCACATGGTCGACACACCTTTGTAGGCGGCAAAAAGCGCCAGACCAACTGCAGGAAGCATGATCATGTCAATAAAGGCCACGTTTTTAGACAGCCACTTGAAATCCCAGTGTCCAAAGAACCATTGATAGCCGTGATGGTGAAAATCTTCGGCGCTGGGAAGCGACATACCACCGGAAATAAACCACATGACAAGAATGATGATGGCCGGAATAGCTATCAGCATCGGTAGTCCTTTGGCGCTTGAAGCCAGTTTTGCCAGGCCGCCCGGCCAGCCGTAATGGGTATAAGCATAGGCCCGGATGGCGCCCAGAACATCACCCGGCTTGGCACCCCGGGGACAGTAGGTAGTACAGTCGCCGCACTGATGGCAGAGAAACACATCAGGGTCAGCTACCAGTTGATCCTTCATTCCCCACTGGGACCAGATCATCTCTTTGCGGGGAAATGGTTTTTTATCCCCCGACAACGGACAGATAACCGAACAGGTGGCACACTGGTAACACTTTTTGAGTGTGTCTCCTCCTGCTCCTTTCAGGTACTGAATAAACTCTAAATCAGGTTGGACTTTCATATTCGCTCCTCCTGCTTAATGACCAACATACATAACAAACCTTTAAGGTGATTCGGCCAGGCAGACCGGATCACCAAAATTTACAGTATGGATTAGAAGCCTTTGAAAGGATTCGGTCCCATCTCGACAATCTCTTCCACAAATTCATTGACCATCTGCGGAATTTTATCATAGTCGGTAATCGCTACCTGTTCAGCCCTTACACGCTCAGACTCGAGGCCCAGGGTTGACAGGGTATCACCGATGTTCTCCATACGGGTATTGGCAATTTCAGAACCCTTGATAAAGTGACACTGATAGTCATCGCCATATTTGCAGCCCAGGAGCATGGCTCCGTCCATGCCGGCTGAGAGCGCATCCCTGATCCAGGCCATATTCACAGAACCGAGGCAGCGAACCGGGATAAAACGAATCATGTGGTTAATGCCGTTGCGCCGCATACCGGCCATATCGAGTGCCGGGTAGGCATCATTTTCACAGGCAAAGATCACAATACGCAATCTGTCGTCATCGTCTTCAGGAACTTCTACGGACTTGATCATGGAGCCGATCAGGTCGATATTGTAATCCGTGAAACCGATGATCCGTTCAGGACAGGCACCCATACAGGTACCGCAGCGACGGCAGCGGGTCGGATTGGGCAGTGGCGTTCCCTTCTCATCATCGTCAAGGGCGCCGAAGGGACATTCTTCAGTACACCGCTTACACTGGGTGCATCGCTGCATGAAAAAGTCGGGATAGGTGGCATCACCTGAGCGGGGATGAACAGACACACCACGGTCAATGGATTCAATACACTGGATGGCTTTGAGCGCCGCACCGGTGGCATCGTCAATGGACTCTTCCATGGTCATTGCCTTGCGGACACCGCCGCAGGCATATACTCCTGTTCTTCTGGTTTCATAAGGAAAACAGATGAAGTGCGAATCGGCATAACCGTCAAAGAGATCAAGGTCAAGAAAAGCAGGACCCTGACGATAGGCCAGATTAATGGTGTCATCATGTAAGGTGGTCGGTTCCATACCGGCGGCCAGAACTACCAGATCAACCGCCAGGTCGAGGTCTTCGCCAAGCAGAGTATCTTTGGCCGTGACTTTACAGCCGGTACCGGCGGATTCTACTGATGTGACGGTGGCCTTGGTCATGAAAATACCGTCATCGCCCTGGACACCTTTGTAAAACATCTCCATGTGACCGGGTGTCCTCATATGTTGATAAAGAATATACGCCTTGGCGTCAGCATTGTTATCCCGGACATATTTGGCCTGCTTCAAGGCAACCATAGAGGTAATTGAATTGCAGTACGGGAAATCCTGGTCGTGTTCCTCACCACCGGGGCTCATAACAAAGGCCACGGAGTTGACACCATCCAGGCTGCCCTCCTTCACCATCCGCTCAAATTCAGCATTGGTGATGACCTTGTCGTTATCGGCATAGCCAAGATGTTCATATTGGGAGACATCAGCCGGAATCCAACCGGTGGCCAACACAACTGCTCCGAATTTTTCAGCCTCGGGATTTTCTTCCATATATCCCTGAAGGCCGTCATTGGGATCCTCCATTTCACCTTTATCGATCTTCTCCTGCTCATCGACGGTGACTTTGGCCGGTGCGTCCCACTCTGTTTTTACTCCAGCAGCCTTATATGTAACAGCAAAGTCTCCAGGTGCTCCGGCAATTCGGGCAACCTCAGTTTCCAATTTTATTTCGATATTGTCTGCTTCCTCAACCTCAGCAACCAGTGCAGCAATCGATGGCTCTTCGAGTTCGGCGTAGGGTGCTTTGGTCGGAAACTGCTTTGTCCAGCCAATGGCTTTACCGCCAAGCTTGTCGATTTTTTCTACCAGAGTGACGTCGTATCCAGTGGCTGCAGCTTCCTTTGCCGCAGTCAGTCCGGCAATACCACCACCCATAACCAAAATTTTATTAGTGAGCACCTCTAACTTGTGGGGTTCAGGCAGTTCGGTCTTCTGAGCTTGGGTACAGGCCATACGGACATAGTCCTGAGCCGTTTCATTTAAGAACGCCGCAGCCTCCTCGTGGGGCTCTTCTTCTTCACCCGGTTTGACTTCCGCCCAGACCACCTGCTCACGCAGATTGGCACGTACAGTGATTTTGTCCTCACCAAAATCAAATTCCTTCTGCATGACACGCGGTGAACAGGCACCGATGACTACGGTATTCACACCGTCATCACCCATATCCTTTTCAATCAGGGCTCTTCCCTCTTCACCACAGAGGCAGGAATGATCCTTGCACTCCATGGACATCTCATCGGTTACAACCTCGGCAAGCGCCTCCATATCAAGGGCGTCGCCAATTCCGCAACCGGTACATAAATATGTGCAGATTTTTTTATCCATTGTTCATTACCTCCTGGAAACTTGAATAGCTTTAAGAGCTGCGGCAGTTGACGACTGGGCGCATGATACAACATCACCAGCTTTCTTGGCACAACCGGTTGCGATAATTCCGCTGTCGAAGTCCGAAACGATAAAGGAATTATCGTCCATATTCAATCCCTCAGCGGGTGGGGCAATGGCCGAAGAAGGCTGCATTCCGGTGGCCAGGACCGCCATGTCAACTGCTTGGCTGACCTTTTCACCGGTAACCGCATTCTCGGCAACCACGGTGACGCCGCCATCGGCCTCAGGAGTGATCTCGGCCACTTTACCTTTGATAAAGGTGGCGTTCTCATCACCCATCAGCTTCTCACGGAACTTCTCATATTTTCCAGGTGTTCGAAGATCAATATAGAACACGTAGATTTTGGCTTCAGGATAGCGCTCCCGGACATAGGTCATCTGCTTGAAGGTAGCCATGCAGCAGATATGTGAACAGTATTCCAGATGGTTCTCATCCCTTGAACCGGCACACTGAACAAAGGCAATGGATTCGATCTCTTTGTTGTCACCAGGCCTGACGATGGCACCACCTGTCGGGCCGTTCTCGGAAGCCATACGCTCAACCA
>CAZLEO010000500.1:0-3820 GCA_964558555.1 uncultured Rickettsiales bacterium
TCGTTAAATCAAAGCCTTGGAGTTATCCAACCGGATCCTGACGCGGTAGGGAATTGTCGTTGTGCCGCACCAGCGAAGCCGGGTGCATTACGTGGGGATTGCTCTGGTGCTGATCCTCGAGGTCGCCGAAGGCGGCGCCGACCTCGGCCAGCACCTCGCTCGCGCCGAGGGCGACTTCGACGGCTGTATGGTCGCGACCGGCGTGGGCGACAGCTTCGACGCCGCGTCCCTCTACGCACCCGAGATCGAGGCCGAGGTGAAGGCCCCGGACGGGCACCTGACCTTCCCGGCGTGGGAGTTCGACGGGACCGCGTGCGCCGAGGACCTCGACGGCAACAGCATCCTCCCCGATCCCTGGCCGCCCATGGAGCCGCCGTCTGACCTGGGAGCCGTCCTGCAGCCCGTTCTCGCCGTCTCCCTGGACTGGACCGCCGACAAGGTGGAGGACTCCGCACCCGCGGAAGGTGAAGGCTGCATCCGCGCCCACGTGGGCGCGGCCGTGATCCGCTCGCTATCTACCCAGCTCGGCGCCGTCATGGACGACGTCTTCGTCGAGGCCGACCTGGTGATGCCCATCGCCGGCTTCGACGTGGACTACTCCGGCTGCGGGATCTGACCGCACGTCCGGCCATGGGCACGACAGGCCACAGGCGGCCGATCCGCGCCGCGCTGTACACCCGCGTCTCCACGCGCGCCCAGGCCGACAAGCACGGCTCCGCCTACCAGCGCGAAGCGCTTCAGCGGATGGCAGACGCCCGAGGCTGGCAGATCGTCCGCATCTACGCCGACGAAGGCTACTCCGCCGCAAAGCAAGCCGCCCCGCCCTCGACGAGATGATGCTCGCCGTGCGTCGCGGCGAGGTCGATGTCGTGGCCGTGTGGCGCTGGGACCGGCTGTTCCGGTCGCTACGCCACATGGTCGAGACCCTACAGGAGCTGCAGTCCCGCAACGTCGATCTCATCAGCCACCAGGAGGGTACGGACACATCCACGCCCATAGGCAGGGCGATGTTCCAGATCGCGGCCGCAATGAGCGAGCTCGAGGCGAACCTGGCCGGCGAACGCGTTCAGGCTGGCGTTGACGCCGCGCGAGCACGCGGAGTGACGCTGGGCAGGCCCCAGGCGTCCCTGACCGCTGATCAGGCCCGCCATGCCTACGCCGAGCACGGCAGCATCCGCAAGGCAGCTCGCGCTCTCGGCGTTTCCCCCTCCCTGGTCGCGAGGCGCATCTCAGAAGGTCGCCGCCGCGGAGATCATCTATCCTGATCCGAGACATCGAATCGACAGCCCAAGGATAGGTGTGCTTCACGCGACCGGAATCCCGCAGGATCTGTGAAGCAACTCATCAGCCCCTGGGCAAACAGCTGCTACAACTCTTGAAACTCCTGCTTCACACTTTGAATCTTCAGGATTCTCTCTATCGTGTATGTCGATTCCTCAAGAGTGCGGTTCCCAAAGAGCTCAATATTGGCATTGTAGTATTCCTCGATGTCCTCGTCGGGAATATCTAGTTCACGCATTCGGTCGTGGACGTACTCCTGCATACTGTCGATGTCGTGTTCGTCGACCCAGGCCGTTGCCCGATCGGATGCCTCCATAAGGCGGAGCAACTCATCATCGCCAGCATCATGGCGGAGGTTTTGCAGATGGGCCAGCCTCATCCGCTTTCGGACATCTTTGGCTGAATCCTGTTCTTCCGAGCGGACCGATGCAGATTCAGAGCCTCCGGTGGGTGAAATCGATGCACTCCGCCTGTCGTCTAGCACTGTGATGGCGATGAGAATGACGGCGACAATGCACGCTGCCACAGCGACGTATCGTAGTCTCTTCATGGCTCGGGGTACTCTACAGTCAATATGAGATCCACATCTTCATATTCCCCAGCAGGTATGGAAGTGACATTGTACACCCTCGCCGATAGATCGACCCCCATTTCGGGCTCTATGAGCGTTTCATGCACCAATAGAGTACTTTCCTCCAAGCAGATGGAGTTCATTACCAATGTGAAGCCGTAGTCCGGGCACCCTTCTTCTGCATAGGAAAGAAGCACCAACTCCGTTGCGAAATCGACACTCGTGACTATTTCATTAGCAGGAACATTCGGAAGCAGTTCCTGATAGGCTAACTCAAGGGCGTGCTGGGATTCTAGCACCGAGATGACGATGGCATGGCAATCGACCCAGCCCTGTGCTCCGTAGTCACCAGAGTCTTCGCTTCGCATAAGTTCCTGGAAGTCCAGCGGAACGGCGCATTCTGAGTCACTGTCATCGTCGTCGGCCATGGTGGTATCGTCATCGGCGACATCGTCGTCGCTTTCCGCTTCGCAACCAATCATCCATCCGCAGAGTAGTGGGAGGACACAAAGAACCCAGTTTCGCCGGTTCGTACAGCACTCGTACATTGCTACACTCCTCAAAACTATGGCTCGTAACGCATAGGTACATTCGGACCATTCGCGTCGTCCCACGCGCCATCCTCCCAGTAGAACGCCAGGAATACCTTTCTCTTTGCTTTGTCGAACAGTGGGTCGTCCAGATCGGTACTGACCGGAATATTCAGGCCTGTCAGTTTGACTTTCCACGCTCCGCCGTTCAGATCGTCACCGAGCGTCAGGCGCTGGCTGCGTGGCCCATAGCTTGAGCATGTGTATCCCACGGACGGCGATTGTTGCACCCTCAATGCGATGTCTGCAGGCACTTCACCTGCGTAGTAATCCAGATTGGGTTCGTGATACCAAAGCGCGGCCGTGAAAAACTCAGCCTCCTCAGGAACTGGCTGGTTCACACCGTAGGCGTCCGGATGAAGATTGACGTACTTGACCTGGCCATCCCCGAGTTCGCCGATGTAGTAGCGCCAGCGCCACGGGGAATCCATGCCCGGCCCAGTCAGCAAGCGCATGCGCATCCTCCCCGCACCCCAACGTGGGTCGTTGGGGGTCGTCTTCCCCGCATGGATGGGGATCTCCAACTGACCATCTCCCATGGCGAGCATGCTGGCGTGAATCAGGCCTGGTTCATTCACGTCGGCTGGGTCGAATATGGTCAAGAAATGATGCTTGAGGTTTGCAGCGGCGCCCGCCACTGAGGGGGTAGCCTGGCTTGTGGAGCAATAGCCAGCATCATTGTAAAATGAGCCATTGGCCACGTTGTAGTCTGGAGTACTCGGACCTTGTCGACCGCCAACGGCCGCCAAATCGATCATGGTGTAGTCGATGTTTGGATGTTCTCCCCGCCTGCTTCCACTGCAGATTTCGGCGTTTTGAAGGTCCGCGGCGTTCTTCACAGTAGCGGCTACGGTGAACGAGCCCGACGCAGTTGCAGGTGGGGGCACGTCACAATCAACCCCCGGTATGTGGTTGTTGGCGGCACAGTTTACCCAGAAAACGCCGTCATGGTAGACTTTGTCGACTTGTGAATTGTAGTCGGGTCCGGTGTAGCATTGGAGGCTTGGATCTCGATAGAAAAGAGAGTGAGTAACAATATCTACATTGAGCTCCATAATCTTCTGAGCTTCGTCATCCAAATCTGCATCCTCTGACTCGATGAATGTGAAGGAGGTCTCGGTACTGAAGCCCGTCCGTGCAAGCTGATCCGGAGTGCCGGTTCCAGGATAGTTCGCGTCTTGTCCTTGCGTGAGGTCCGCCAGCAGGATTCCCGCCATCTGGGTGCCGTGCTGTTCACTCAGCGTCGGGTTTTGCCATTCTGGAAACGCGGCCTGGCAGTCGGCGACGACCGAAGTCCAATTCCCCGAAACATAGCACCACACGTCCTCAAGGCGAGTAGCTGGGTTGCTGTACAGCCAGTCCCGCCACGCCGGATGAT
>CAZLEO010000501.1:0-3806 GCA_964558555.1 uncultured Rickettsiales bacterium
CCTGGCACCCTGCCTGCGAAGTCCCTGGCACCCTGCTGCCTGCGAAGTCCCTGGCACCCTGCCAGCACCCTGCCAACTCCCCCCTGCGAAGTCCCTGGCACCCTGCCAGGCGAAGTCCCTGGCACCCTGCCAGGCACCCTGCCAGCACCCTGCCAGAATACACTGGTTTCCTGGAGGTTCTCGAGCATGCCCAGCTCCCGCCATCTCGTGGCCCTGTTCGGTTCCCTGCTCATCTTGCAGGGTTGCTCCGATGGCCACCGTGGTGACGACGACGACGTGGTCCAGGATGACGACGACACCAGGGATGACGACGACACCGGGGATGACGACGACACCGGGGATGACGACGCTGCAGACGACGACTCCTCCGAACCGTACAGCTCTCCACCATCGATGGCCGCGACCATCGACGTCCGCGAAGTGCAGCCGTTCCAGGATCCCACCAGGACCTCGAGCGTGTATGCGATCCTGCGCGAATTCCCCTATCCGGACAGGTACGTGGTGGACCAGGAGGAGGGCGACTGTCAGCTCATCGTCCATTTCCCGGGGTTCTGCGACCCTCCGTGCGCGGGGGACGAGATCTGCACTCCCGCAGGGAACTGTGAGCAGCGTCCCGAGTCGATCCCTGGCGGAACTCTGACCATCGACGGGCTGGTCGTCGATATCGAGATCGATCCCGTGTGGGAGGGGAGCTACGCGACGGGAGATCTCGGCGAGGAGCTGTTCGAGTCCGGCACTCCCGTGACGGCCAGCCTCTCGGGGGCGGCGTTCCCGGCGGTGCAGCTCGGGGCGTCCGGCGTGGAAACCATGGACGCCGATCTACTGGACGGAGACTGGTGGATCCTGGTCGAGGACCAGCCCGCGGAACTCTCCTGGACGCCAGGTGCCGATCCGAACGCCAGCGTCCACTTACTGGTCCAGGGACCGGGCCCTTGCCACGGGTGCCCGATCTCGGCCTACATCAGCTGTGTCGTGCCCGACAGTGGCAGCGTCTCCCTGTCTCAGCCGATGGTCGCCGCTTTCCTGAGCGAGGCCGGATACTGCGCCGACGCCGGGATGGATTGTTACGTCTCGGAGATCACCCGCTTCACCCGCGACACAACGAACGTCGCTCAGGGGCCGGTGGAGCTGGTCGTCCGCAGTACCAAGCAGTTCTACTACTCTCCCCAGGTGCCCGAGGTTCGATCGGGAACAATTTGGAGCGGCTGGCAGTTCAGGTAACGGGCATGCTCACGAGAAACCTCCATCGGATCTGCGGTCTCCTGGCGGCGGCTGCGATGATCCTCTCCGTTCCCACCACCGGCCTCGGACGACTGGGCAAGGACAGAATCGTGCGCGTGGAGCGCATCTCCAGTGACGGCCAGGGGCGGTTCTGGGCGGTGGGGAGCGAGGGCTTTGCGGCCTATTTCGACGGGGCCCGCTTCCGTCGTGCCGACTACCCCAAGGACCCTGGGGCTCCGGACTGGGCCTATGAGTACTCCTACTCCGGGTACCCTTCGGCGCACGTGTTGCACCATCAAGGGAGGGTGCTGATCTTCACCAAGGTTGGCGACGTGTACCTCTGGGGCGGCCAGGAGTGGAAGCGGATCGACGTGCAGTTCGATCCCCAGGAGCGGTACAAGCAGCTCGACAGGGTCCTGGCCACCCCGGACGGGCAGCTACTCGTCCAGCTCCACCCCCGCGCCCTGTACTGGACCACCCTTTCCGACCTCCTCTCGCACTTTGCACAGGGTGGGACGAGGCAAGAGATCACGCCGACCTTCCTTCCTTACCTGGGCTACTTCGACGGTCGCCTGTTTGCGCGTGGATGGGACGCCGCGGGTGCCATTCCCGCCATTCGTCGCCACGAAGGCCCCGGGAACTGGCCCGATCTGGCCCACGTCGACGCCTCGGATCACAACAGCTTCAAGGGCCTGCTGCAGCTACACGACGGCACGCTGGCTGTCGTTTCCCTGGGGCACCTGTATCGAACCGGATTGGACCCGTCGACCGCCGCAGTCGGACCGGGGACGAGGCTGCCTCTGACAGAGGAATTCGCGTCCGACGAGTCCGTCGATGACCTGGTGGCGGACAGCATCGGTTGCATCCATGGGAGTCAGAACATCGCCGGCCACGGCCCATGGCTCTTCGGGTGCGAGTACATCGTCGAGTTGGGGACCGAGACCCACACGCTATGGCAATGCCCCACCAACGGAGAGCGGGTCGTCGGTGCGCTCCCGATCCCCGGCGGAGTGCAGCTGGTCACCGCCAGGGCCGAGGTCTGGAACCTGACCGACGGCCAGTGCCTCCAGATCCACGATGCGTTGCTGGAGTGATCCGCGGTCGTCACGTTCGTCCCCATACCCTTCTTCGTCGCTTGTCGGCGGTGCAAGACCACGGCTTGCCCGCTCGATACGCTCGAGGCCTCCACGTGCAGTCGGTTCGGATGGAGTGGGTGACAGGCCTCAGACCATCTCCACCGCCATCGCCGTCGCCTCACCGCCGCCGATGCACAGCGAGGCCACACCCCTGCATCCGCCGGTCTTGCGCAGCGCGCCCAGCAGGGTGACGAGGATGCGGGCGCCCGACGCGCCGATGGGGTGACCCAGCGCGCACGCGCCGCCGTGGATGTTGACCCGGTCGTGGGGTAGCTCGAGCGCCTTCATGGCCGCCAGGGTAACCACGGCGAAGGCCTCGTTGACCTCCCACAGGTCCACGTCGTCGGGGGCCCAGCCGGACTTGTCGAGGACCTGTCGGGTCGCATCGATCGGGGCCGTACTGAACCACTCCGGCTCCTGGGCGTGGTTCGAGTGGGCCACGATGCGGGCGATGGGCTCGAGGCCGCGAGCTTCGGCAGTGGAAGCCCGCATCAGCACCAGCGCCGCCGCGCCGTCGGAGATCGACGACGCGTTGGCCGCGGTGATCGTGCCGTCCTTCTTGAACGCCGGCCGCAGCTTCGGGATCTTGTCGAGCCTGGCCTTGAACGGCTGCTCGTCTCGGGTGATCTCCTGGTCGCCCTTGCGGCCATGGACGGTCACCGGAGCCATCTCCCAGTCGAAGCTGCCGTCGGTGTTCGCCGCCAGCGACCGCTCGGTCGACGCGATGGCGAATGCGTCCTGGTCGTCGCGCGTGAACCCGAACTTCTCCGCGCAGGACTCGGCGAACACACCCATCGCTCGGCCTCGATCGTACGCGTCCTCCAGCCCGTCCAGCGCCATGTGGTCGCACAACGTCGAGGCGCCGTAACGGTAGCCCTTGCGCGCGCCCAACAGGAGGTGCGGCGCGTTGGTCATGCTCTCCATGCCCCCCGCCACCATCACGTCGTGCGAGCCGCACGCGAGCATGTCGTGGGCGAACATCACCGCCTTCATGCCCGAGCCGCACATCTTCGACAGCGTCACCGCCCCGGCGGACGGGGGCAGCCCCGCCAGCAACGTCGCCTGGCGCGCCGGCGCCTGGCCCTGGCCCGCCATCAGGCAGTTCCCGAACATCACCTCGCCCACGTCCTTGCCTTCGATCCCTGCGCGCTCGACCGCAGCGCGGATCGCTGTGGCGCCGAGCTCGTAGGCGGCCACGTTGCTGAAGTCGCCCAGCATTCCTCCGATGGGGGTGCGGGCGGCGGACACGATGACGATGGGATCGGCCATGGGGGTCTCCTGTTCTTCCGGAAGTGGTCCGGGATGAGCAGTCTACATGGGTGCGGTGGGGGTGGGGGTGAGACGAGAGGCTGCGGTCGAGGAGCCGGCCGGGTGCCGGCCGGGTGCCCGGCCGGGTGCCAGGCTCACGTATCCCCAGTTTTTCCTCGCGTGTGACAGGTCCTGAAGATT
>CAZLEO010000502.1:0-3802 GCA_964558555.1 uncultured Rickettsiales bacterium
TCCAACGCTATCTAGCTCCCCGCCCCACTCGTCACCTCGCCGGCCGGGACATGGAGGCCGGCCCCACGGGATACAGACAGAAGCCACTTCGGAGCGGGACCCATGCCGAACGCTGCAGGGGAGAGGGGCGCTGGAGCGCCCGGGGAGACGTTCCCTGGGCCGCACGCGAACGGGGGACCGTGGGAACGAGGGAAGGGGTGAGGGTGAGGGTGGGGTGAGGGTGAGGGTGAGGGAGAAGAGCAGAACGAACGACGGCGGCGGGATGATTCCCGCCGCCGCTGACCCGTATCGCCGTGTGTGGGCACGCAGATTCGAAGCGATCGGGCCTTCGGTCCTGTTGCCCCTGGGAAGGAGCAAGGGGTGTGCCAGGGGTGGATCTTTTGTGCGATTGGAGAGGCGTGATGCGGTCGGCGCGGAGGGCCCGTGACGGGTGTCCGGTGAAGTTGTCAGGTGGAGGCGACAGGGTGTCGCGAGACGTTACCAGACCGCAGTGACGGCGAGGCCGCCGCCCTCGCGCAGGGTCAGCGGGGCGATGGCGACGGGGGGGAGGTCGCGGTTGCGGTGCAGGGCGGGCACGACGATGCCGATGGCGGAGCCGACGAGGGCGCCGACGATGACGTCGGAGGGGAAGTGCTTGCCGGACTCGACGCGGAGGATGGCGACGACGGCGCCGGCGGCGAAGGTGCCGCCCCACAGGGCGAAGAGTGGGGCGGGGTGGTCGTTCATGTGCTTGGCGGTGAGCAAGGTGGCCGAGGCGCACAGGGCGGCGAAGGTCAGCGAGGTGTGGCCGGACCAGAAGCTCAGGGCGGCGTCCTGCTCCTCGACAGCCTCCTGGAGGGAGTCGCGGAGGTCGGGGTCGGCCTGGATCTCGTCGTAGCGGGCGGTGTCGTGGATGCCGATGTAGGCGTAGGGGCGGTAGCGGGTGAAGGCCCACTTGGCCATGTTGGTCAGGGCGCCGGTGACGGCGATGGCCTCCATGATGATCAAGGCGTCGGACCACAGCCAGAGGCCGTGGTTCGCGCGATCGGCGCCCCAGATCGCCAGATCGAGGGTGTTGAACACGAACGGCGTGACGAAGCTCGCGATCATGACGGCGTCCGACGCCCTGGCCGTGGACGGGTTCCAGTTGCCGATGGCGCGGCGGTCCATGTCGCCGATGTGCTCGTAGCGGGACTCGTCGAAGGCCGGGGCCGTGAACGAGTCCTTGATGCCGAGTTCGGTGATGAGCCACAGGGCGCCGCAGCCCAGGGTCAGGGGGATGTCCACCTCTTCACGGGCCACCAGGGGTGGTTCGACCTGGGAGGCCGCGGCGGGGAGGGTGATCGAGGTGGCGGTGAACAGCAGCCAGACGACGACAGTGCGCATCACGAGTCCTCTTGAGCTCCCCCCGGATCGATGCCTGCTTAGCTGAAGATTGTACCACTTTGGGGGAGGGGTCGACGGTCCGAGATGGCGGGAATGGAGTTTGGTTGAAGGTTGAATGTTGAAAGTTGAATAGGAGAAAGACCCATCCTGTCTTCAACCTTCAACCTTCAACCTTCAACCTTCAACCCTACCCCTCCAGCAGCTTCGCCGCCCGCTCCAGCGCCGCGGGCAGCCCATCCGGCTCCTTCCCGCCGGCCTGGGCCATGTCGGGGCGGCCGCCACCCTTGCCGCCCACGTCGGCGGCGAGCTTGCCGACGATCTTGCCGGCGTGGAAGCGGTCGGTGAGGTCGCGGCTGACCTTGACGACGAGCTGGGCCTTCTTCTCGTCGCGCGCACCCAGGACCACGACGCCGGTGCCGAGCTTCTCCATCAGGCGGTCGGCCTGCTCGCGCAGGACCTTGGCGTCGGCGTCGACCTCGGCGGCGATGAGCTGGACGCCGGCGACCTCGACGGGATCGGTGTAGCTGCCGGTGTCGCCGGAGGCGAGGCGGGCCTTGAGCTCGTCGATCTGCTTGCCCAGGGCGCGGCGGTCGGCGACGAGCTTGGAGACGCGGTCGTGGACCTCGGTGGGCTGGGCGCGGAGCATGTCTGCGAAGGTTGTCCGCAGGTCCTCGAGCTCGCGAACGTACTCCTCGCTGCCGCGGCCGGTGACGGCCTCGAGGCGGCGCACACCCTGGGCGACGGAGCCCTCGGAGACGACCTTGCACAGGCCGATCTCGCCGGTGCGGGAGCAGTGGGTGCCGCCGCACAGCTCCACGGAGGTGCCGAGGACCTCGACCATGCGCACGTCGTCGCCGTACTTCTCGCCGAACAGGGCCATGGCGCCGCGGCTGACGGCGTCGTCGTAGGACGTCAGGACCGTGTCCACGGCGAGGTCCTGGCGGATCTGGGCGTTGACCTGGGCCTCCACCTCGGCGAGCTGCTCGGGGGTGGCGGCCTCGAAGTGGCTGAAGTCGAAGCGGAGGCGGTCGGGGGCCACCAGCGAACCCTGCTGGGCGACGTGGTCGCCGATGACGCGGCGCAGGGCCGCGTGGAGCAGATGGGTGGCGGTGTGGTTGCGCTGGATGTCGCCGCGGCGGTCCAGATCCACGCGGGCGGTGAGCTGCTGGCCGGTGCGCACGGTGCCGCGGACCACCTCGCCCATGTGCACGGTGGCCTCGCCGTCGGGCACCGTGTCGGTGACGAGGACCTCCACGTCGTCGGCGCTGAGCGTGCCCGTGTCGCCCACCTGTCCGCCACGCTCGGCGTACATCGGCGTGCTGTCGAGCACCACGGCGACCTCGTCGCCCTCGGCGGCCTCGTCCACGGGTGCGCCGCCGCGGTGCAGGGCCAGGACTTCGCCGGTGGCCTCCGTCCGGTCGTATCCGCAGAACGCCGAGACGAGCCCGCCGAAGTCGCCGGCCGTACTCAGGGCGTCCGCGGCGTCATCGCCGGTACCCATGCCGCCAGAGACGGCCTTGTGTGCCTCCATGGCCCTGGTGTAGCCCACGTCGTCGATGCCGAAGCCGCGCTCCGCGGCGATGACGGCAGTGAGGTCGGGGGGGAAGCCGTCCTGGGCGTGCAGCACGAACACGGTGTCGCCAGGCAGCTCGCCGCCCTCGTCCAGTCCGGCGAACGCCTGGTCGAGGCGCTCGAGGCCGCGGTGCATGGTGCGCCGGAAGGTCTCCTCCTCGGCCAGGGTGAACCGCTGGATCTTCTCGCGCCACTGGACCAGCTCGGGGTACGGCTCGCCCATGATGTCGATCACGGTCGAGGTCAGCTCGTGCAGGAAGGGCCGGTCGATCCCCAGCTTCACGCCGTGGCGGATGGCGCGGCGCATGATGCGGCGCAGCACGTAGCCGCGGTCGACGTTTGACGGCATGACGCCGTCGGCGAGCATGAACGCGGTGGCGCGGCCGTGGTCGGCGAGCACCCGCAGGCTGGTGCGCTTGTCGAGGTCGTAGCCGCTGGCGAGGCCCGCGAGCTCGGCGCCGCGGTCCATCAGCTGGGCCAGCTCGTCGGTCTCGTAGTTGGCCTTCTTGCCCTGCATGACCACCGCGAGGCGCTCCAGGCCCATGCCCGTGTCCACGCAGGGGTTGGGCAGGGGGGTGGTGTTGCCGTCGCGGTCGGTGAAGAACTGCATGAAGACCAGGTTCCAGATCTCCATGTAGCGGCCGGCGTCGTGGCCGAAGCCCCACGGATCGGGCTCGTTGTCCGGGGTGAACTCCTCGCCCAGATCCCAGTGGATCTCGGCGCAGGGGCCGTTGGGCCCCACCGCCCCCATCGACCAGTAGTTGTCCTCCTTGCCGCAGCGGCCGATCCGCTCGGCGGGCAGGTACCTGCGCCAGAGCTCGAAGGCCTCGTCGTCCTCGCGGTACACCGTGGCGTACAGCCGGTC
>CAZLEO010000503.1:0-3781 GCA_964558555.1 uncultured Rickettsiales bacterium
ACGTTTGTGGGTGGCGGGATATACGTCGAGTCCAACGCCTCTTTGTCGAGCCTTTCCGGGGTATCCGGCCTCCCGTCCGTTGGCGGCGACCTATCCATCAACGACAACGACGCTCTGAGCGTCATCGACCTACCCGCCCTCATGTCTGTGGACGGCGATCTGAATATCAGTGGAAACGACTGTCTAAGCCAGACCGAGACAGAGGATTTCGCAGCGGGGCTCACTATTAGTGGTGATGTCACCGTGGAAGACAACGGCGCCAACTACCCGTGCGAGTGACGGGCCGTTTGCGCGCGCGTACAGCCAAAAGGGAACGTCGTCTAACATCGCGTGCTGCTGTCAGCGGCCGGGCTCGTGGTAGGCTTGGCTTGGGTGAGCTCCGCGGCGTGCGAGGCGAGGGGAAGCTCCCTTCCACTGCCGGCCGCTGCAGCAGACGCACAGGTGTTCGACTCTACGAGGCAGGCTTTGGGGGCGGCCTCGACATTCCGGGGTCGATCCAACGTTGTCGCACTTCTGGATCTGGGCGGAGCGGCCTCTTTCCTGCTCCCGTCCCATCGGACTTTCAACTTGACGGCAGTATCAATAGTGCTACCATGTGGGCGTATGCAGAGCATCGAGACCATCGTGGCTCGCATGAAACGGAACCCGAAGGGAATCCGGTTTGCCGACCTGTGTCGGGTCTGCGACCACTACTTCGGAGAGGCGAGACAGAAAGGGAGCAGTCATCGGGTGTACAAGACTCCGTGGGTCGGAGACCCTCGAGTCAACATCCAGGATTCGCGGGGGAAGGCCAAGGCCTACCAAGTCCGACAGGTCCTGAAGGCACTTGAGCGGTTGGAGGTGAGTGATGCCGATTGAGAACGACAGGTACACCTACCGCGTGACCTGGTCTGACGAGGACGAGGAGTACGTGGGCCAGTGCGCCGAGTTTCCCAGCCTGAGTTGGCTAGCCGCTTCACCAGAAGAAGCCCTCCAAGGTATCCGTGACGTCGTGCAGGAAGTCGTCGACGACATGCTGAGCAATGGCGAAGCCATTCCAGCTGCGTTGGCTGGGCGCAAATACAGCGGCAAGTTCATGGTTCGAGTTCCCCCGGGTGTCCATCGTTCGTTGGTCATCCAAGCCGCCGAGGCTGGCGTTAGCCTCAATCGCCTCATTAGCTCCAAGCTCAGTCGATAGCTCCCCAGATCAGCCATGCGAGTTCCCGCGAAGGGCTTGGTGCGTCTGCTGCTGGAGGGGGGCGCATGCGAGCTTCGGATCCAAGTCGAACATCGCGTGCTGCTGTCAGCGGCCGGACTCGTGCTAGGCTGGAGCTTGGGTGCGCTCCGGGGCGGGCGAGGCGAGGGGAAGCTCCCTTCCCCTGCCGGCCGCTGCAGCAGACGCACAGGTGTTCGGCGCAAGAGGAGTGGCTTGGGGGGAGGCTGCTCGAGTCTTCTTGTTCAAGAGGGTATCCGGATGTACGCTGAGATGTACGACTGGAGGTACAACTGATGGCACGTGTACCTGAGATCATCCCGATCTCCGACCTCAGGCAAGGGGCAGCGGATGTTCTGCGCAAGGTGAAGGACTCCGACGAACCGCTCGTCATCACCCAGCGGGGCCGAGCCGCTGCGGTCATGCTCAGTGTCGATGCCTATGAACAGGCGGAGAAGGAACGCGATTTGCTGCTGCTGCTCGCACGCGGCGACAAGGAGATCGCCGCCGGTGACGGCATTGAACTGGCAGATGTGCTGGCCGACGCGGACAACCTTCTCGAGGAAGACGTGCGGTGAGGATCTTGTTCACGCCATCTGCGCGTGATCAGTTCCTCTCTGGTCTCGCGTACATCCGCAAAGACAATCCCTCGGCAGCCCGCGAGTTCAGGCTCAAAGCCGAGCGAATACTGCGGAGGCTCGAGGACTTCCCACAGTCGGGGCGGAGACTTCCCGAGTTCCCAGGGCTACCCCACAGAGAGGTGGTCGTGCCTCCATACAGGTCCTTCTACCGGGTCCAAGGCGAGACCGTCTGGATTGTGGGGGTGTGGCATGGAGTTCAACTGCCACGGAGTCCTGCCGAATAGCCACGTGCTCATTCCTGCCTTGGCTGGTCACAGGGGCGGGCACCCACGCCTTCTGCCGGCTCCACACGTGGAGGCTCTGCGCCGAACAATGCTAGCTGCTGACAGCGGCCACGTCCGTGGTAGGTTGGAGCGTGGGTGAGCTCAGCGGCGTGGTAGGGCAGTCAAGCACCTGTCCTGGGTGGCCGCTGCAGCAGAAGCGCACCGCTGCCGGCCGCCGCAGCAGAATCACAGGTGTTATCAGCCCACGAATGAACAACAGGTGGTGAGTCATGTCGAGATTTGGTTACGAGGACGTTTTCTCATCGAAGAGATTGGCTCAGGAGTGTGCGCAGGCGGCCCGTGAGGCCTTCTCTACGATTGGGTGTAGGCCGACTGAGGGGCAGGACGGTACTGAGTTCACCGGGAAGGCGGGTATGGGTTGGGCCATACGGATCATCGGTGGTTTGATCGCTCCGGCCACATGGTTCCCCGTCAGCCTGTCCGTGCGCATCACCGAAGGCGACGCTGGGCGCCTGGTCGCTGTACGTGCGGACGAGAACTTCGGCGTCGGGACGCTGGCGGGTGTCGAGGAGAAGATGCGAGCGCGGTGCGACGAACTTGGGGGGCGGATCACTCATCTTCTCAAGACGCGTCTTGGGTAACCGTGTGCGATCGGCCCGATGCCCGTAGGCGGGCGGTCCACGCAACAACAACCTGGTTGTTGTAACACGAAGAATGGGCTTGCATGCATTGATACTCCTCGCTGTAGCTTGGGGGATTGGGTTTGAAAGGGAGCGTAACGAGTCAGGCAACGCCTGCTGCAGACAGCGGCGGTCCAGTGGTAGCCTGGGAGGTGGTTGCATCATTCTGGGGAGGCACGATGGACAAGCTAGAGCGCAGTGCAGTGGAAGTTGTTGCCCGGGCGATCTTTCCGGAACAGCCCGTGGAAGAAACCATGGCCGCACTCGACAAATATGGAGTGGAATCTCACGAGAGTGAGCGGAGCCGCGTGCAACTCGCTATCTTGAAGCTATGTGATGAAGATCCTGGAGTGGAGCTGAAAGCCTACGTCGGAATGGCGAAAAAAGACTATCGTGATGTTCTCTCCTGGGCCGAATATCCGCAGCAATCCATGGGAATTGCGAGGGCTGGAGAGAGTGCAGAGAGGACGCGAGAGCTTGTACGACAAGACCGACTACAGTACGAGACCTGGTTAGCTGGGAGGCTGAGGTCAGGGGAACGAGCCTGAAGACAGAGTGCCTGTCTAGAACAACAACCAGGTTGTTGCAGCGACCCAAATATGCCGACGCGTAGCGTTCGTTGCGGTTGTAGCGTGCGCCCCCTTTGAGGATTGGGTGGTCGAGTTTCTCGCTGTTGTACGTTGTGCTCTACAAGAGGGCTGATCCAAGCGCTGCAACATACGCCAGTCTCTCCTCACCCGATCCACCACTGGAACGGCACGAGCGCCGACGGGCCGGCAGCCTGCGGGCGGCTTCGTATGGATGGGAGCCCTCCAAATTCGACGCAGAGGCGCAGAGGCTTCGGGGAAGGACCGGTCGGCGCGCTTCGCGCGAGGGGCTGGGATGGCCGGAGAGGATCAGGATTTCATCTAAGGAAGGCAGGAAGGCAGGAAAGGAAGGCAGGAGAGGGGGCTCCTTGCCTTTGTCTTCTCCTGCCCATTCCCTCTTTCCCTCTTTCCCTCTTTCCCTCTTTCCCTCTTTCCCTCTTTCCCTCTTTCCCTCTTT
>CAZLEO010000504.1:0-3780 GCA_964558555.1 uncultured Rickettsiales bacterium
ATGCCGTCGCCGTCGGCGTCGATCTCGTCGGCGGGGATGACGCCGTCGCAGTCGTTGTCGTTGCCGTCGCAGGTCTCGGGGGCGCCGGGGTAGGTGTCGGGGTTGGTGTCGTCGCAGTCGCCCTCCTCCACGGAGACGCCGTCGCGGTCCTGGTCGGCGAACAGCGGGTCGCCGCCGCCGTAGGCGCCCATGTCGGGGCAGGAGCCGTCGTCCTCCTGGTCGTCCGCGTCGATGCTGCAGTCGTCGCCGTCGTTGTCCGCGTCGGGATCGCCGGCGTCCACGCACGGCGACAGGGTCTGCAGGTGCACGTCGTCGTTGAGGAAGTCGCCGTCGGGGGTGTAGTCCACGAACAGGGGATCGTCGGAGATGTTGCCGTACACGCCGGTCTGGTCGCCGATGCCCACGTCGTAGTTGCCCGCGGGGTTGTCGTAGACGTCGCAGTAGCGGACGGTGACGTTGGCGTCACCCTCGATGCCGTACCCCTGGGTGCCGTGGGCGACGATGTTGTCCACGAGCTCCACGGTGCCGCCGGTGGAGGTGATGCCGCCGCCCACCAGGGCGCCGTTGCCCGCGAAGGTGGAGCGGGCCACGCGGCCGCTGGCGTCGTACAGGTAGACGCCGCCGCCGTTGGCGCCGGCCACGTTGCCGACGATCACGTTGTTGGTGGCGTCGAAGGCGCCGCCGTTGATGTAGATGCCGCCGCCCTGCAGCAGGGACGCCGAGCCGTTGCCCACGAGGCGGTTGTGGTGGATCGCCGCCGTGCCCAGCGGGTTCTCGACGGCCAGGGCGCCGCCGTACTGCTGGCTGACGTTGCCGATGAAGTGGCTCCACTCGATCTCCACCGCGGAGTCGGCCACGTGGATGGCGCCGCCGAGCCCGGACGCCACGTTCTCCTCGAAGCTGGAGCCGTCCACGGCGAGGTTGGTGGTCGCGGTGGCGTCGATGGCGGCCCCGTCTGCGCCCTCGTTGTAGGAGAAGTCGGAGCGCAGCACGTCGAGGGTGGCGCCGGTCGCGGCGATGGCGGTGACCGTGTTGCCGACGAAGTCGCAGTCGTCGAAGCCCACCGAGGCGTCGGTGATGGAGACCACCGCGTCGCCGTACTCGTTGGCCGTGAACGCGTCGTTGGCCACGTCGCCGTGGGTGGCCGCGCCCGTGATCTGCAGCGCCGCGCCGGCGAGGGTGATGTTGTCGTGGAAGTCGTTGGACGTCCAGGTGAACGAGTCCACCGCGTCCACCACGCCGATGGCGTGCACGCCCGAGGCGTACCCGGTGACCTCGGTGCCGGTCATCTGCCAGTCCACGACGCCTTGCACGTCCAGGGCGTAGGCGGTGTCCGGGCGGCCCGCGCCGTCGAACACCACATCGCTCATCACCAGCGTGTCCGCGGTGGCCAGCAGGCCGATGCCGTCGGCACCCACGGTGAACCCGCTGAGCGTGGTCGCGCCGGCGCCATCCACCACGAGCCCCTCGGCCGCGCTGTCGATGAACGTCAGGCCCGATCCATCTCCCACGAGCTCCAGGTCCTTGCCGACCAGGTCCACGGCCTCGGCGTAGGTGCCGGCCCAGACCTCCACACGGTCGCCGGACACGGCGGCCGTGATCGCCTCGGTGATGGTGAGGAAGTCCCCACCCCCGCCGGCGTCGACGATGTGCGTGGTCTGCGCGGCCGCGCTGGTGCTCAGAATCAAGCTCGCGAGCAGGACGAGGAAACGATGCTGCATGCTACCTCTCCGGTTGGTGGATCACGCCATTTGACTCCCAACGCACGCGGAAGACAAGCCCGCGCGCTTGCGGACGCGTGGGAAATGGTGATCCTTAGGGCTGGCGACCCCCAGGGGAGGTGCTCGATGAGCTTCACCAATGCGCACGACGAGGCGGTCTACCGGGCCCGCGCCGTGCCGCGCGCGACCGACGTGCGGGGCGACTACTTTCGCGACCAGGCCGCCATCCTGCACAGCCTCGACTTCCGACGGCTCAAGCGCAAGACGCAGGTGTTCTTCGATCCGGAGAACGCCCACATCTGCACCCGCATCGAGCACGTGCTGCACGTGTCGTCCATCGCCGCGACCATCTGCCGCGCGCTGGGCCTGGACGTGGACCTGTCCCAGGCCATCGGCATGGGCCACGACATCGGCCACCCGCCCTTCGGCCATCCGGGCGAGCGGCAGCTGCACTCGGTGCTGCGGGACATCGGCGGCTTCCACCACGAGGTGCACGGGCTGCGCGTGGTGGACCAGCTCGCCGGCGGCGGCGAGGGCCTGAACCTCACCTATGCGGTGCGCGACGGCATCATCTGCCACTGCGGCGAGCGGTGGGAGCAGAGCATCGAGCCCGATCCCACCCCCAAGGACCTCTCCGCCATCCGCGAGCGCGACCGCTACCCCGCCACCTGGGAGGGGTGCGTGGTGCGCATGTCCGACAAGATCGCCTACCTGGGTCGCGACATCGAGGACGCCATCACCGCCCAGCTCATCCGCTCCACCGACGTGCCCGACCTGGTGGCGGATCGAGTGGGCGTCACCAACAGCCAGATCATCAACACCCTGGTCCTCGACTGCATCGACACGGCCGAGCGCACCGGGGCCGTCGGCCTCTCCGACTCCATCCACGAGGCCGTGCTGGCGCTGCGCAACTTCAACTACCGGCGCATCTACAACGCGCCCATGTTGCGGTCGTACGGCGACCACTGTCGCGAGACCCTGCGCCGCATCTTCGAGCACCTTCTCGAGACGTACGAGCGGCTCGCCTTCGACGGGCCGGCGTACGTGAACGAGCCGCTGGCCGTGGACAGGTCCTTTGGCCGCTTCATGGGTCGCTACGGCCCCATGTACGAGCGCCTGGACGAGACCGGCGAGCTGCGCGTGGTGGGCGACTACGTGGCCGGGATGACCGACGACTTCGCCCTGCGCGCCTTCGAGGAGCTGGTCCTGCCCCGTCCGATTCGGTCGTGGTGAGGCGGTCCGCGCCAGTCGCGGCATTTTTTACCACGACGCGGTTCCGCCCCCGGGATCTGCTATGCTGCGTGGCGGTGGATCCGGTCCAGCCGGCCGCCTGGACATGACCTATGGACACTAAAACCCGACCTCGCCCCGTCGTCGTGGTCCACGGCTACCTCGCGAGCAAGGAGATGATGATCCCGATGCGCGCGCGCCTCGAGCGCGCCGGCTTCGAGGCTCACATCGCCCAGCTGCCGCCCCTGCTGCTGGGCAAGGTCGAGCCCATGGCCGGGCTGCTCGCCTCGGAGCTCGACCGCATCCTCGGCGGGTTCAAGGTGCAGCGCTGCGACCTCATCGGCGTCAGCCTCGGAGGGTTGCTCGGCCTGCGCTACCTGCAGGTCTTCGGCGGGCCCGAGCGCGTCCGCCGGTTCATCGCCGTGGGGACCCCCTTCCAGGGCTCGGATGCCGCCCGCACCGCCAAGCTGTTCATCGGCCGCATCTCCGAGGCCGCCCAGCAGCTGGTGCCCGGCTCCCCCTTCATCTCCACCCTCAACACGGACGGGCTGCCCGACGGCGTCAAGGCCATGTCCATCTTCGCCACTCGCGACCGCATCGCGCCGCCCGAGGCCTGCCGCCTCGACGGCGCCGAGAACATCGAGGTGCTCGGCCACCTCCCGCCCCTGACCCACCAGGGTATGGTCATCTCCGCCGAGGTCATCGAGCACGTCGTGGAGTTCCTCTCCCGCGACATCCCGGACGAGGTCCTGACCCGCGAAGACCTCGCCTATTAGGGGTCAAGTCTGGTCTTGCATCATTTCCCGGCGCGAAGCGCCGCAAAATGATG
>CAZLEO010000505.1:0-3776 GCA_964558555.1 uncultured Rickettsiales bacterium
TCACGACCGTGAGGGCGCGACTCATCGGAGGTGCTTTGAAATGCCTATCCACCTGGGGATTCTCGGGGCGCGAGATGCATGGGGCGACATGGAGATACACGGAGTTGCGCACGGCATGTGGTCCCTGCGTGGTCCCGGATGAGGCTGTCGGCCACACAGATGGGGTCGGATGGTCTACATCCCGCTTCCGTAGATTACGTAGGTCAAGCCAGGCCCGGTGTTCGCGTATTGGTTGGCGCCGAGGAGCAAATCCTCGAATCCGTCACCGTCGATGTCGCCGCCGTAGGCCACCCCACCCGCTCGATCCTGCTCTGCCTCCCCCTGGAACTCCACGTCTGCGTTCGCTGCGTCATAGGTGCCGCTCAGCGGCCCGTAGAAGACATAGCCCGCGCCAGCGCTCTGACCTCCCTCATCGTGAGATGTCGAGCCAAAAACGATGTCCCGACTGCCATCCCCATTCAGGTCCGCAGAGATCGGGGCCCCTATTTGGTCATTGTCCGCCTCTCCAAGGAACTTTGCGTCTGCCTCGGCGAGGTCGATGTCTCCGTAGAGGGGGCCATGGAGAAGATAGGCCGCGCCTCTGTCTGGTCCACCCTCGTCGTTTCCACCCGCAGATACAAGAACATCGTCGTAGCTATCTCCGTCCACGTCACCTGCTGAAGCGCACCAACACGCGTGGTCATTCGCCTCTTCACCAACGAGCACTGCATCAGCGGCGGAGAGATCCAGGCTCCCAGCTACGTGACCGAGAACCAGGTAGACAGCGCCTGAATCGGTCCCGCCTGCATCACTGCGATAGGCACAAACCAAGACATCGTCCCTTCCGTCCGCATCGACGTCACCACCCGCCGCGACGATGTAGCCGACAGTGTCGTCCGCCTCTTCGCCAATCAGGGTTCTATCTGCAACAGATAGGTCTACATCTCCCGTGACGGGCCCTCGGACCACGTAGGCAGCGCCCGAATCGACACCTCCAAGATCGCTGTGCTTGGCGCCTACGAGAACATCATCGTATCCATCGCCATCTACATCCCCAGCTTTTGCGACCGATATGCCTGCCTTGTCGTCAGACTCCTCTCCGATCAGCCGCGCGTCGGCCAGCGATAGATCGAGATCGCCGTACTTCGGTCCCAATAGCACATAGACAGCACCAGCGCTGTTCCCGCCGTCGTCCTGGTACGGTGCCCCGACTAGCAAGTCATCGTACCCATCGTCGTCGACATCGCCCGCTGAATCGACGGACGCTCCGGCATTGTCGCCTCCTCCCTCGCCGATGAAGGCTGCGTCAGCTGTACCAAGGTCGAATGTCCCGTACACCGGTCCGTAGACGAGATAGGCGATGCCGGCCCCGGAACCACCTTCGTCGTTCCCGAACGCGCCGACAATAGCGTCGTCATATCCATCTCCGTTCACGTCCCCGGCGCAACGTGGGCCACGATAGGCCGTCAACCAGTCCCCGTCGTCCTCCCCTTCGAGTACCGCATCAGCTAGAGCCAGGCTGACAGTCCCTGACCATGGGCAGTCATTGGCAGTGCCATCGCAGTCGTTGTCGATCCAGTCGTTGCAGATCTCGGCCTCATCTGGGTTGACGTCCTCGTCAGCGTCGTCACAGTCATCCTCGCAAGACGTCCACCCGTCTCCATCAGCGTCGTCCAGGTTGAGATCCTCATCAGTGTCATCACAGTCGCCCGCGCACTCGTCGTATCCGTCCCCGTCGTCGTCCACCTCCTCGACGTGTAGGTCGCCGTCACAGTCGTCGTCGATGTAGTTGCAGGCCACCTCCGCGGCGCCGGGGTGGACGTTCCCATCTACGTCGTCGCAGTCGTCTGCGCAGAGCATGTATCCGTCGCCGTCATCGTCGGCCTCGACCAGCGGCAGGGAGCCGTCGCAGTCGTCGTCTTCACCGTTGCACTGCTCGGTTGCGCCGGGGTGGACGTCCGCGTCGTCGTCGTCGCAGTCGCCATCACAGATCCTGTACCCGTCGATGTCGTCGTCGACCTCGTCCTCCGGAACCACGCCGTCGCAGTCGTTGTCGATCCCATCGCAGAGTTCAACGGCGCCTGGGTAGGTCAGTGCGTCTTCGTCCCCACACTCCTCGCAGGCCAGGAAGCCATCGGCGTCCGCGTCTTCCTCGTCCGCCGGTAAGTTGCCATCGCAGTCGTTGTCCAGGCCATCGCACAGCTCTGGAGCACCCGGGTAGATCGTTGCGGCCGCATCGTCGCAGTCCCCGGCGCACGTGTCGTACCCGTCCACGTCGACGTCATCCAGGTTGAGCGCAGGGTCGGTATCGTCGCAGTCCCCCTCGCATTCCGACTCACCATCCAGATCGCCGTCCTCCTCCAGCGGGTCGGTCACGCCATCACAGTCGTTGTCGTCCACGCCATCGCACGCGTCGGCGGCCCCGGGGTGGACGTTCTCATTCGCGTCATCGCAGTCCCCATCGCAGGTGGTCCAGCCATCGATGTCGCCGTCGGTGAGGTTCAACGACACATCGGTGTCATCACAGTCACCGGCGCACTCGTCGTGCCCATCGGCGTCGTCGTCGACCTCGTCGGGGTGGAAGGCCCCATCACAATCGTTGTCGATGTAGTCGCACGGGTCTTCTGTCGCCGAGGGGTTGATGGCCGCGACGGTGTCGTCACAGTCGCTCTGGCACTCGTCGTACCCGTCTGCGTCGTCGTCCACTTCCTCGTGGTGGTAGGCGCCGTCGCAGTCGTTGTCGATGTAGTCGCAGGCCACCTCGGTCGCGAGCGGGTTCACCGACGCGTCCGCGTCATCACAGTCCCCCTCACACCCCATGTACCCGTCGCCGTCGGTGTCCAGTTCGTCGTCCGGCAGCACCCCGTCGCAGTCGTCGTCCACGCCACTGCACGTCTCGATTTCGTCGGGGTTGACGACGGCATTGCCGTCGTCGCAGTCGCCAGCGCAGGTGGAGAAGCCGTCCCCATCCAGATCGTCCAGGTTCAGGGAAGCGTCGTCGTCGTCGCACTCCGCGCACGCGATGGTCCCATCCCCGTCGTTGTCGAGTTCGTCGGGAGGGAGCGCTCCATCGCAATCGTTGTCCTCCCCGTCGCAGATCTCCGTGGCCCCCGGGTAGGTGGCCGCATTGCCGTCGTCGCACTCGCTGCACTCGATCCAGCCATCCCCGTCGACGTCCTGTTCGTCCGAGGGCAGGCTGCCGTTGCAGTTGTTGTCGATCCCGTCGCAGACCTCGGGGGCGCCAGGGTAGGTGGCGGCGTCATCGTCAGCGCAGTCTCCTTCACAGACCGTGTACCCATCACCGTCTCCATCCACCTCGTCGGTGGGGACGCTGCCGTCGCAGTCGTTGTCGAGGCCATCGCAGACCTCGGTGGCGCCGGGGTAGGTGCCCGCCTGCCCGTCGTCGCAGTCCCCGGCACACGTGCTGTACAGGTCGCCGTCCAGGTCGGACAGGTTCATCGACGGGTCGGTGTCGTCGCAGTCCTCGCACACCGTGGCGCCGTCGGCGTCTGCGTCCGGAGTGTCGTCTGTGGTGGGATCGCAGTCGTTGTCCAGACCATCGCAGGTCGTCTCGGCAGCGCCGGGGTTCACGGCCGCGTCGTCATCATCGCAGTCCTCGCAGACAGAGTAGCCGTCCCCGTCATCGTCGGGCTCGTCGAGCGTGGCGGCATCACAGTCGTTGTCCACACCGTCGCAGGTGGTCTCTGCGGCGTCCGGGCTCACAGCCTCGTCGTCGTCATCGCAGTCCCCGTTGCAGGTGTCGAAGCCATCGCCGTCGAGATCCGCGAGATTCAGGC
>CAZLEO010000506.1:0-3762 GCA_964558555.1 uncultured Rickettsiales bacterium
GACGACGACGCGGCCGACGACGACGTGGCCGACGACGACGTGGCCGACGACGACGTCGCGGACGACGACGACGACACGCAGCCCCAGGACGACACGATCTTCGACGTCCAGCAGGGCCTCATCCCCGAGGGCTCCCAGGTGGAGCTGCTGGACGTGGTGGTGACGACCCCCATCGCCGCGCAGGCGCGGGGTTTCTTCGCCCAGGAGCCGGTCTACGCCTCCCAGGCCCAGTATTCGGGCATCTGGATCTACCTGGCCGATCCGGCCATGGTCGACGAGCTGTCCGGCGTGGTCGGCCCCGACGCCCTGGTGAACATCCGCGGCACCTACATGGAGTACAACGACCTGTCCGAGATCGAGGTCACCTCCTCCTCGAACATCACGGCCGCGGGCCAGCACGAGCTGCTGCCCGCCGACATCCCCCCCTGCGACATCGCCACGGGCGGGACCTACCAGGAGGCGTACGAGGGCGTGCTGGTCCGTGTGGCCAACGTCGAGGTGACCAGCGAGAACCCCGACGCACCGGACAACGACTGGGGCGAATGGGAGGTGGCGAACTGCCTGCGCGTGGACGACATGTTCCACCACGTCGAGCCCACCGAGGGGGCGACCTACACCCACATCATCGGCGTGATGAACTACAGCCACGACAACGCCAAGCTCGAGCCCCGCGTCAGCGCGGACCTGGCCGGCGGGAACTAGGACAGGGGATGACCATGACGAAGTTCGCGATGTTGCTGTCCCTGGCCGCGGCCGTCCTGCTGGCGATCCCCCTCTCTGCTGCCGCGGACTGGCGTCTGGACAAGGACAAGGACGGGGTCAAGGTGTGGTCCCGCGCCGTGTCCGGCTCCGAGTACCGCGAGTACAAGGTGGAGCTGACCATCGACGCCAGCGCCGATCAGGTGTGGGCCGCCCTGTCGTCGTTCGGCCCGCCCCTGGCGCCGCGCGTGGATGCCCAGAAGGTGGTCAACCGCTCGGGCAACGACCTCGTGGTCTACCAGCGGGAGGACTGCTCGCCGCTGAAGGACCGCGAGTACACCATGCGCGTGACCCTGTCGCCGTCGTCGAGGTCGCTGGAGGCCAACGTGGCCACCGACCTCGCCCCGAGCACGGACGGACTGATCCGCGTCACCGTGCACCGTCACAGCTGGACCGTCACGTCCGGCTCTTCCGGCGCGGTCGCCACCATGGTCATGCACCACGACCCCGTGGACGTCGCCGACACGCTGTACCACCACGGCGTGATCGGCAACATGTTCGATCTCCGGGCGCACATCGAGAGCGTCGCCAAGACCAAGTAGGCAAGCCTTCCGTACACCGGTTTTGGCACGTCCGCACCTTGCCCCTACGCGCGCGATCGCTATACTGTCGCGGCGCAAAATGAAGGGGTGATGCATGGGCGATCCGACCTTGGCCTTGAGAGCCGCGACCGTGGCGGGACTGGAGCGCGGCGAGGCGCTCCACGAATGGGTCGAGGGACGCGCAGCCCTCACCGCGGATCGGGTCTGGTACCACGGTACCCCCGGCGCCATCATCGCCTACACCAATCCCCCCGTGCACCAGGTGGGCAACCCCGGCCTGGACGCCTACCTCACCGCCCTCGAGGCGGTCACCGCCATCGCCGACCAGCTGCAGTTCCTGATCTACACCGGCCCCGCCGACCCGGCCCACGCCGGCGGCGACATCCGCGAGAGCCTGACGCGCCTCGACGACACCCACGCGAAGCGTGACGAGCTGAACGCGGCGGGCGCGGCGGACCAGGAGATCTGGGCCCTGTACAACTGGGGCGACGCCCGGCTGGACAAGGGCTTCGCCCTGTACGAGTTCATCCGCGACCTCTCCGAGACGATGACCACCGTTGCGGTCTGCAGCGGCGGCATCCGCTTCGGCGGCTCGGCCGAGGCCTGCCTGATGGCCGACGTGCTGGTGGGCGACTCGCGCTCCGGCATGAGCTTCTCCGAGGTGCAGATCGGCCTCATCCCTGGCTGGGGCGGCGTGGGCCGCGCCATCACCAAGGCCGGCTTCCCCTTTGCCAAGTCGATGACCTACACGGCCGACGTCGTCCGCGCCGACAGGCTGGCCGCCGCGGGCATCTACGACGTGGTCGTCGAGGTCCCCCACCCGCTGCCCCGCATGGGCCGCACCGGCGACAAGGCCGCGGACAAGGCGAACTACCTCGCCGCGCTGGCGCGCAACGACGCGGACACGGCGCCGCTGATGCTGGAGGCGGCCCTGAAGGCGGGGGTCCAGCCCCCCGAGAAGGGCACCGGCACGCAGCTCGCGCCCACCATCGACCGCGTGGGCATCCAGCGCCGCGCCACCCCGGGCACCTACGAGGAGATCTGGGGCGAGAAGTTCAGGGATCACAAGGACCGCATCCGCGATCTGGGCAAGCCGCTGGCCCCCCAGTCCGTGGAGGCGCTCGACGCGCTCTTCGAACGGTTCGAGGGGCAGGAATGGGACGAGAGGGCGTTCATCATCGCCGAGCAGGACGCCGACGCAGCTCTTTACCGTGACCCGCGCTTCCGCGCGGGCATCGTGGGCACGCTGGAACAGCGCGTGGCCGACTTCCGGAGGCCGTAATGCATTCGTACTTCGACAAGATGAACCCGATCGGCAGCGAGCTGGCCAAGGCCAAGCTGGTCTGTGACGAGGCCAACGAGGCCGCCATCCTCGAGGTGGAGAAGAGCGTCGCCGACGAGATCCAGGGGGTCCTCGACGCGGGCATCCCGGCCGAGAAGCTCCACAAGCGCGGCCAGCTGACCGCCATGGAGCGCCTGCATCACCTCGTGGACGAGGGTACGTTCCTGCCGCTGAACAGCCTCTTCAACCCCTGCGAGAACCGCGAGAACTCCGTGGGTATCGTGTCCGGCCTCGCCGAGATCGGCGGCCGGTCCGTGGTGGTCATCGCCTCGGACAACAAGGTGCTCGCCGGCGCCTGGATTCCCGGCCAGGGCGAGAAGATCTTCCGCGCCCAGGACATGGCCCAGCGCCTCAACGTGCCGCTGGTGTGGGTCCTCAACTGCTCGGGCGTCAAGCTCACCGAGCAGGAGGGCGTGTACGCGGGTCGCCGTAGCGGCGGCCGCACCTTCTTCCGCCACGCCGAGATGAACCTCGAGGGCGTGCCCGTCCTGGCCGCGGTGTTCGGCACCAACCCCGCCGGCGGCGGCTACCACGGCATCAGCCCCACCCGCATGTTCGCCCACCGCAAGGCCAACATGGCCGTGGGCGGCGCCGGCATCGTGTCCGGCATGAGCCCCAAGGGTCACTTCGACGTGGAGAGCGCCGGCGCCCTGATCGAGGCCACCTTGAAGTTCAAGGCCGTGCCCCCGGGCTCCGTGGGCATCCACCACGACAAGACCGGCTTCTTCTCCTCGGTGCACGAGACCGAGGAGGACCTGCTCGACCGGCTCAAGGCCTACGTGGCCGAGCAGCCGGCGTACGGCCGCGACGTGTTCCGGGTCACCGAGCCCAAGGAGCCGGCCCACCCGTCCGAGGACCTGTACCGCCTCGTGCCGATGAACCAGAAGCGCGTGTACCCGGCCGAGCAGGTGCTGTCGCGACTCCTGGACGCGTCCGAGTGCGAGGAGTACCGCCCCGGCTACGGCCCGGAGATCTACACCGGCCTGGCCCGCGTCGACGGCTACCCCATGGGCATCATCGCCAACCGCCAGGGTTTCCTGGGCCGCGACTACCCCGAGTACGCCGACGGCAAGTACTTCGGCGTGGGCGGCAAGTTCTACCGCCAGGGCCTGATCAAGA
>CAZLEO010000507.1:0-181 GCA_964558555.1 uncultured Rickettsiales bacterium
ACGGATTCAGACGTGATTCCAACGGGTTTCATGGAACCGGTTCGAGTGGGACATTGCATCGGCGCTGGAGGTCAGCCCTGAGGCCATACGGCAGCTCGGCCACCGTCCCGTGGACGACCGAACCCTGCGCGCTGCCCGGCTGAGATTGGCCATTGCCGATGCCGTGCCCAAGTTACGGCGC
>CAZLEO010000507.1:281-3760 GCA_964558555.1 uncultured Rickettsiales bacterium
CGATAAGCGCCATCTCGGTCACAACTTGGGATTGAGCCCAAGTTACGGCGCCGATAAGCGCCATCTCGGTCACAACTTGGGATTGAGCCCAAGTTACGGCGCCGATGGCCGCCATCTCGGCCACAACTTGGGATCGCGAGCCGGTTCGAGGTGCCCGCCCCCGCCCTCAGAGGTTGTGAAATTATCCCCGGACCGAGTCCAGAGTCGTGAGACGCCCCGCTGGCGAGGGCTGAAGAGGGAGCAGGCCCGAGGCCTGTGACCGATGAAGCCCGATGAGGGAGCGAAGCGACCGGTCCAGCGGGGATGGATCGCGGCTCTGGCGACGGGAGTGGGATATTTTCACAGCCTCTCAGCACCCATCCCCAGGCACCACGAACCGATTCGCGTCGTCACAATCCCACTCCTCCGCCGGATACACACCGAAGTCATACGGCCCGGGCTGCCACCATTCCGGGTAGCCGTCGAAGTCGAGGTCCCAGTCGTCGGCCCACTCGCCGCCGTAGGGGCCGATGTCGCCGTCGAGGCCGTCGGGGTCGGTCTCGGAGCCGGCGTCGACGAGCAGCGAGGTGGGGGAGAGGTGGAGGTCCCAGTCGCGTGGATCGGCGGGGGAGGTGTCGAGGAAGTCGGGGTCCTCGGAGAGGTTGCCGGCGACGACGGTGGGGTCGGTCATGTTGTGGTAGTCGTCGGGGGTGTTGCCCCAGGTGTTGGACGTGGCGAGGCTGGGGCCGCCGCCGTCGAGGTAGAAGCCGCCGCCGTTGCCGGTGGCGGTGTTGTGGGTGACGGTGGTGTCGTACAGGGCGGGGAAGGAGGCGCGGGTGAAGAAGCCGCCGCCGTCGCCGCCGGCCTCGTTGCCCACGACGGCGACGTGCTCGAGGGTGGGGATGGACGAGGCGTTGAGGTTGAGGCCGCCGCCTTCGCCGGTGCCGAGGGCGCGGTTGCCGGCGATGATGACGCTGCGGAGCCCGGGGGAGCCTCCCCAGGCGGCGACGCCGCCGCCGCCCTCGCCCGCCGTGTTGTCGACGATGCGCACGTTGTACAGCCAGGGGGTGGCGCCGCTGACCGCGGACATGCCGCCGCCGTACATGCTGGCCGCGTTGTCCTCGATGAGGCCGTCGAGGAAGGCGGTCGCGGTGGCGTCCGCGTACAGCCCACCGCCGCTCTCGGCGGTGTTGCCGCGCAGGACGAAGCCGTTCGCGGTGCCGCCGGACGACTGGGCGAAGATGCCGCCGCCGGAATTCACGGCGCTGTTGGCCTCGATCACCACGTCGTGGATCTGCGGGTAGGCGACCTCCATGTGGATGCCGCCGCCGGCGGTGGTGGCGTGGTTGTCGGTGATGACCAGGTCGCGCAGGGTGGGCGAGGAGCTGAGGATGTACACGCCGCCGCCGTAGGCGGCCGCGCCGTGGGTCAGGGTGAAACCGCGGATCTCCGTGGCCGTGACCTCGGCGCTCGCCATGGTCACGACGGTGCCGCTGTTGCCGCCGTCGATGGTGGTCAGGGTGGTGCCGGCGATGCCGACGACGGTGGTGATCTTGCCGCCGAAGTCCAGGTTCTCGTAGTAGACGCCGGGGTCCACGCAGATGACCTCGCCCCAGACCACGGCCTGGATGGCGGCCTGGATGGTGCCCCACTCGGTGGGCACGAGGTAGTCGCAGGTGAGGCAGTCGCCGTCGGTGTCGCCGTCGCAGTCGTTGTCCACGCCGTCGCACAGCTCGGCGGCTCCGGGGTTGATCAGCGGATCCGTGTCGTCACAGTCCACGGTCTCGTCGTAGCCGTCGCCGTCCGCGTCCACCGGGGCGGCGGAGTCGTCGTCGTCGTCGCTGCCGGAGTCGTCGTCGTCGTCGGTGGGCGTGGTGTCTTCGTCGTCGCCCGGCGGCGTGGTGTCGTCGTCGTCGTCGGCCGGTGTGGTGTCGTCGTCGTCTGCCGGCGTGGTGTCGTCGTCGTCCGCAGCCGAGGGGTCCTCGAGGACGAGCTCGATGAGGCCGCAGCCGCAGAACACCAACACCAGCAGGGGGACGAGTCGCTTCACCCCGCAAGGATATCAGTCCACAGACCGTCGTCACAGGGGCCCAAACCCTGATATCGTGCGCAGACCAACCGTTACTGGACCCGGAGACCATGACACGACGTTCGAATTCCGCCTGGATCTCTCGCCCGTTCACGACCCTCGTCGCCGCCCTGATCCTGCTGGCGCTGCAGTCGGGGTGCGCCACGATCTCGGCCAAGCGCGTGGGGATCGATTGCCCCGAGACCACCCGCCCGGCGCGCCAGGAGCGACCCGACGGGGCATTGCGGATCTGCTGCTCGCTCACCGCCGACCCGGGGAGCGCGGACGCGGGCCTGCACGGGGACTACGCCATCATCTGCAAGGAGAGCCGCACCAAGCTGCTGCCGGCCATCGAGGACGTGTGCGAGCGGGGATCGTTCGACCGCGGCGAGCTCGTCGAGTCGCTGTTCCTGCGCGAGAACGGCTCGGTGTGGCGCAAGTGTCGCTGGGAGGACGGCGAGCGGCAGTGCTTCGACTACGACCCGGAGGGCAACGGGACGGCGCGGCGCAAGGAACGTGTCGCCGGGTTCGAGATCACCAAGGTCACGTCCTTCGACCCGCAGGGCACGCGCACGGGGATCACCTATCTGGAGGGGGACCTGGAGCTGATCTCGTGCCCCCTGGAGGTCACCGTGTCCCACCGATCCGTGGTCCTTGGGGGCGACGACGGCGATCCCACGTGCCGCGGCTGCGAGTGGATGCCGCGCGACGCGCCGTGGAGCCTGGGCCTGGCCCGCGGCGAGGTGGAGGAGATCACGCTGCGCTGCTCGCCCGCGGGCGCGGCGCAAGCCTGGGTGCGCATCCCCGCCGAGGCGCGTGGCGGGGCGGACGACGAGCCGCGCTGGGCGCTGGTGGGGGAGGGGACCATGGAGGGCAACCAGCGCACCGGCACCTGGACCACGTACTACGAGGACGGCGGTCCACGGACGGTGGAGGTGCACAACGGCGATCGTGTCCACACGACGGTCTTCCGGCCCGGCGGCAGCCGCAGCGCCGAGGGCAGCACGGTGGACGGCCTGCGCGCCGGCGAGTGGACCATCGTGACCGCGGAGGGGACCTGGGTGGGTCGCTACGAGGACGGCCAGGAGCAGGGGACGTGGACGCTGACCTCCGAAGGCGGCAAGCGGACCACGGTGGAGTACGTCAACGGCGAGATCGTCGAGTGAGTAGCGCGACCAGCGCGATCAACCCCAGCCCCACCGCACCCCGCCCCGAAGCACCCGCCTGACGGCACCCGCAACCCCCCTCGTCGTCGGTGTTCTGCGCGCCGAAGTCGGGGATCTCGTTGGACTCGTCCACCTCGCCGTCGCAGTCGTCGTCGAACCCGTTGTCCTTCTCGCGGGCGTCGGGGTGGATGGCGGGGTCGGTGTCGTCGCAGTCGCCGTCGGCCTCGGAGTACCCGTCGCCGTCGTCGTCGGTGGTGTCCATGCTG
>CAZLEO010000508.1:0-3760 GCA_964558555.1 uncultured Rickettsiales bacterium
GCCCCGGCGCCATCAGCGCCGGGGCGTTTCTGATCGTGGGGAGGGCCGCAGGATTCGAAGCGACCGAGCGGCCCTCGAAGACGCGGCCTGAGCGTCTGAGAGGGCGGATTTCGCGTGACGCGAAATCCAGCGAGAGAGGGGCGCCTGAGGGAGGAGTCCGTGACGGACGACGACCGAAGGGCGAATCCTGCGCGACACACATCGCCCCCCCGGCGCCTCGCGTCGGGGGGGTATCCAGGGCTTCTCACCCAGTCGGGGAGGAACGTGAGCAAGGCAGCGGGGTAGTCTCGATCGCGATGGGGTTGAGAAGCCGCGAGGAGGATCGGTCACGTGGTCGCACGGAGCGCTGGACCGCGCTGATCGTCGGGGGGATCTACACATGGGGTGGGATCCTGCTGACGGTGCTGGTGGTGAGTACGGCGCTGGAGGAGGCGATCGGGGCGCGCACCCTGGCGGTCGTGGGGGTGTGGCAGCTGTGGGTGATGCTGGCGCTGGGCGTGGGCATGATCGTGCTGGGCTGGACGGCGTATTCGTGGGGATGGGGTGGGGAGGCACGAGCGCTACCGTCACTCGCGTCCACGGCGGTCTGGGCCGGGGTGCCGGCGGTGGCCGTCGGGCTGGTGGTGGGTCTGTTCAGGACGGACAACGGCTCGGCGCTGCTCGGGCTGGTGTTCTTCGCCCCCGAAATCGCGTGGTTCGTATTCCTGTACGTGGATGAACGGCACGAGGAAGAACTCGGGGAGCCGACGGAGGAGTCCCGTGATGGTATGTTCGATCGCACGCCGGTGGACATGGCGTCGGACGCGCACGATTGCGGGAAGGAAGCACGATGAAGACGAGAAGCTGGATCGCGGGGTGTTTGTGGTTGGTGGCGCTGGGCTGGATCCTCGGCGGCTGCAAGGCCGAGATCGACGGCGGCGCCGAGGACGAGACCGAGGGCGGCTGCGGCGACGGAGTGGACAACGACGGCGACTCCATCATCGATTGCGCCGACGAGGACTGCCTCGACGCCGAGGAGTGCACCGGCGACGACGACGACGCGGCCGACGACGACGACGCGGCCGACGACGATGACGACGCGGCCGACGACGACGACGACTTCAGCGAGATCGACGGGGTCGACGACGTGGATCCCGGTCCCTGCACCGGGCTGTGTGTCAACGAGTTCATGGCCAGCAACGCCACGGGGGCCCAGGACGAGAGCGGCGCCTTCCCGGACTGGCTGGAGCTGTACAACCCCACCGGCGAGGACATCGACCTGATCGGCTATACGGTCAGCGACGACCTGGACTGGATCGACAAGCAGACGCTGGGGGGCGGCTTGATCGTCCCGGCGGGCGGCTGGCTCATCCTCTGGGCCGACGGGGACGTGGACCAGGGGGAGAACCACCTGTCGTTCCGTCTCAACAAGGGCGGCGAGCAGATCGGCATCTACGACACGCACGGCACGGCCCTGGACGAGCTGCAGTACGGCCCGCAGGACACGGACGTCTCCGCAGCGCGCGAGGGCGACGGAGGCGAGGACTGGGGGACGGCCTCCCCGGGCACACCCGAAGGCCCCAACGACTGATCCGACCGTGAACCACCCCGGAACCCCATCGCCGTCGCCGTGGCTCGCGGTCGCGTGCCTGCTCGCGGTGTGCGCCCTCCCCGCGAAGGCCCAGGCCGAGTCAGGCCTGGCCCCGCGCTGACCGCGCCTACTTCAGCCACGCCCCCACCGCCGCGCCGACGAAGGTGGCCGCGGCGTACCCCAGCGTGCCGGTGAGGATCGACGGCACGATCAGGCCGTTCCAGCGACGACCCACGGCCAGGGCGACGGCCGTGGCCGGGCCGCCCACGTTGGCGTTCGAGGCGATGACCACTTCCCGCAGATCCAGCCGTAGCAGCTTGCCCAGCACGAGCATCACGACGAGGTGGATCCCCAGCACGATGCCGGCGAAGGCGAACAGCTGCACGCCCTCGTGCAGCACGCGCGAGACGTTGGCGCTGGCGCCGAGGGCAACGAAGAACACGTACATCAGGGCGGTGCCGAGGCCGTCGGCGCCGGCGATGGCGCCCAGGCGCCGGGGGAAGGCCGTGGCGAGGGCGACCACCAGCGCGGTGATGATCAGGATGCCCATCCCGCCCACACCCCAGCGGGACTCGATCAGCGCGGCCAGCCCGAAGCCCACGGCGCACACCACCGCGGCCAGGGCGACGGCCACGGTCAGATCCACCACGCCGGCGCGCTGCTCGCCGGCGGTCACGGCGTCGTCGTCCGAGCCGGCCTCGATGGAGGACCGCTGCACGAACAGGTGCCGCAGCCAGCCGATGCCGGGCAGCGCGAACAGCAGCAGCAGGTATCCGGTGGTCAGGAGGTTGTCCGCGGCCACACCCGCGGTGAGAAGGTCCGACGAGTCGAGGCCCGTGACCTTGGCGGTGGCCACGTAGTTCATGGACCCGCCGATGTAGGTAGCGCAGAAGCTCGCGGCCATCATCCAGCCCTCGGGGCCCAGGCTGACGGCGAAGAATGCGATCACGGTGCCCAGCACGGTCCCCACCGCCCCCACCCCGAACGCGAGCAGGGTCGGTCCGGACTCGCGCACGACCCGACGGAGATCGGCCTTGAACAGCAGCAGCGGGATGGCCAGCGGTACGAAGTAGTCCCAGACCACGTCGTAGGCCGGCGCGGAGATGGGGATCACGCCGGTGTTGGACAGGGTGATGGCCAGCAGGATGCAGATGGCATACCCGGAGATGCGACGACCCCAGGACGTGCGCTCCGCCCACAACCCGAACGCAGCGATCCCCAGGAGGACCGCCCACAGGGCCCAGCTGTCGTCACTTGCGATCAGGGTGTCCACGTCGTCTCCCGAGGGTCCGCTCTGTCGGCCGCGGACCGCGTCGTTCGCGACACGGTGGAGCTAGCGTGGTCTGTCAGTCGATGTCGTAGATCAGGGGCTGGGGGCCGGGCACGATACCCGCAATATCCGGGTCCTCTTCGGACTCGTTCTCCTCGCCCTCGTTGAGCTCCTGCTCCTCGACCTGCCGGGCCTTGCGCTCGGCCTTCTCCATCTTCTTCTGCCGCTTGGCTGCCTCGCGGAGCCGCTTCTGCACCGAAAATCCGCCTCTGCGTCCCATAGAATCCTCCTATCGTCAAACCCGGTCTCTGCAGACCAATATCAGTTCTCCCAGAAGCTCGACAACCGGCTCGACAGGCTCGGGTGTCGCAGCTTGGCCAGCGCCTTGGCCTCGATCTGGCGGATGCGCTCTCGAGTGACCTGGAACTCCTGTCCCACCTCCTCGAGGGTGCACGGGGTGTGCTCACCGATCCCCAGGCGCATGCGCAGCACGCGCTCCTCGCGGGGTGTCAGCGTGGCGAGCACCTGGCGCGTCTTGTCGGCCAGATCCAGGGCGTCGTAGACGTCGTTCTGGCTCGGGGCGTTCTTGTCGGCCACCACGTCCATGAGGTGGAAGTCCTCCTCGGTGCCGAGGGGAGTCTCCAGGCTCAGGGGCTGGCGGGAGGCGCGCTGCGCCAGTCGGACCTTGCGGACCGGCATGTCCATCTCTGCGGCCAGTTCCTCGGTGGTGGGCTCGCGGCCCAGCGTCTGCACGAGGTGGACCGTGGTGCGGCGCAGCTTGTGAATGTTCTCGATCATGTGCACGGGCACGCGAATCGTCCGCGACTGGTCCGCGATGGCGCGCGTCATGGCCTGTCGGATCCACCAGTGGGCGTAGGTCGAGAACTTGTAGCCGCGCCGGTACTCGAACTTGTCCACGG
>CAZLEO010000509.1:0-3710 GCA_964558555.1 uncultured Rickettsiales bacterium
TTCCACTTCCACTTCCACGTCCACGTCCACTTCCACTTCCACTTACCACCACCTCCCCCTTCCAGGTGCCGTTCGCACACGCACGTGCTACTTTCTCTTCCGTATGCCCAACCACTCCCCCACCGTCCTCGTGGTCCTGCACGGTCTCCCTCCGCGGCCGGGCGCGCCCGTGTCGGGCATGGGCCTGCGGGCCTGGACCAACGGCCAGGGGCTCGCGGCCCAGGGTTTCGACGTCGTGTATGCGACGCGCCGGCGCGACGTGGAGTCGCTGGCGCAGATGCAGACGGAGGGGAAGGCGAAGCAGGGGACGCCGGGGAGCGATCTGTCGCCGCTGCCGTTCAACGACGCCGAGGAGCTGGGCGAGGTGGTGGAGTCGGTGGAGCCGGACGTGGTGCTGGTGGAGGCGGCGGACGAGGTGTCGCGACTGCCCACGGCGTGCCCGCCGGTGGTGCTGGACCTGTTCGCGCCGCGGTTGCTGGAGCGGCAGTACCAGGGGATCGAGGACCTGGAGGAGCCGACGCGGCTGATGGAGGCCATCGGGCGGTCGGACTACTTCCTGTTCAGCAACATCCGCCAGCGGGACTACTACATCGGCCAGCTGACGGCGGCGGGGGTGGACTGCCGGGAGCTGCCAGGGGCGATCGTGCCGCTGTCGTGCCCGCCCAAGGGGCCGCGGCGCCGCAAGCCCAAGGAGCCGACCCTGGTGGCGGGTGGGGTGTTCTGGCCCTGGATCGACCCGCGCGAGCAGCTCAAGGTGGTGGTGGATCAGCTGGAGAAGCGGGGCCGCGGGGTGCTGCGGATCTTCGGCGGCGCGTACCCGGTGGGCGGTGGGAAGACGGGCACGTTCCTGGACCCACGGGAGACGCTGCCGCAGAGCGACCGCATCCAGTTCGAGGGATTCCTGCCCTACGAGGACCTGCTCAAGGAGTACGCGGGGGCGACCGCGGCGCTGGACCTGGCGCGGCCGAACCTGGAGCGGGAGCTGAGCTTCTCGTTCAGACACCTGAACTACCTGCAGTGCGGCCTGCCGCTGGTGCTGGCGCGGCACCAGGCGGCGGCGACGGCGCTGGAGCCGGCGGGCGCGGCCATGGCCGTGGACGTGACGGACGACGCCGAGATCCGCAAGGCCGTGGATCGCCTGCTGGACGATCCGGCGGCCGTGGAAAAGATGGGCAAGGCGGCGCGCAAGCTGGCGCGCAGCAGCTACTCGTGGAACATCACCACCCAGCCGCTGACCCGATTCTGCAAGTCGCCGAGGTTCCGTACGCGCGAGCCCACCCTGCTGGTGAGGACCGCGGCCGAGCGCAACCGCCTGGCCGACGAGCTCGATCTGGGCCGGGAGCGGATCCGCGTGCTGGAGCAACGCCAGCAGTGGAGTGAGCAGCGGATCGAGAAGGCCGACCGGGAGCGGGACACGGCGTGGAAGCACTTCCGCGAGGCGTCGGCGCTGCTGGAGCAGTCGTGGGAGACCCACCGGCGCGTGACCGAGGCGCGTGACCGGGCCTGGGACGCCCAGGACAAGGCGATGTCCAACCTCGAGCGGGCCATCCACGAGCGCGACCGCGCCTGGGACGCCCACGAGAAGGCCCGCGCCGACTCCGTGCGACTGCTGGAGGAGCGCGACGAGGCCTGGGACGCCCACGATCGGGCCCGGTCCGAGATCAAGGAGGAGATCAAGGGCCGGCGGCTGGCCTGGAAGGCCCACGAAAAGGCCGTGGCCGACGTGCGCAAGGTGGAGGAGGCGCGCGACAACGCGTGGCAGATCCACGAGAAGCTCGGCACCGAGCTCGAGCGGATCACCGCCGAGCGGGAGAAGGCCTGGCAGGCGCAGGAGCGGGCCAACTCCGAGGTGGAGCACGCGGTCACCGAGCGTGACAAGGCGTGGGAGGCCCAGCGCCGGGTCATGGACGACCTGCACCAGATCACCGAGGCGCGGGACCGCGCCTGGGAGGCGCACGACCGCGCGCGGGACGACCTGCAGCGCGCCCTGGACGAGCGGGACAAGGCCTGGGATGCCGAGCAGACCGTGGCCGGGGCGCTGGATCGGATGGGGCAGGAGCGGGACGAGGCCTGGGATGCCCAGGCCAGGGCGTGGAAGGAGATCCAGTCCATCGCCGAGGAGCGCGACCGAGCCTGGGAGACCCAGAGCAAGGCCTCGGAGACCGTGCTGCAGCTGTCCGAGGAGCGGGACCTGGCGTGGCAAGCCCACGACAAGGCGACCCAGGAGCTGGAGAAGCTCCTCGCCGAGCGGCAGGACGCGTGGGAGGCGCAGGAGGAGGCCGTGGCCGCCCTCAAGCGCATGGCCGAGGAGCGCGACCTGGCCTGGACCGCCCAGGGCAAGGAGGTCGAGGCCCTGCACACGGTGGGCGAGGACCGGGACATGGCCTGGCAGGCCCACGACCAGGCGCGCGAGGCCCTCGACAAGATGGTGGCCGAGCGGGACCTGGCCTGGGCCGAGCTGCAGAAGGCCGCCGAGGCGGTCGAGCGCATGGCCGACGAGCGGGACACCGCGTGGAAGGCGCAGGACTCCGCCGCCGTGGCGGCGCGTCGCATGGCCGCCGAGCGGGAGGACGCCTGGGCGTCCCAGGAGAAGGCCGCCGCCGCGGTCAAGCGGATGGCCGAGGAGCGCGACGAGGCCTGGGAGGCCCAGGCGCGCGAGCTGAAGGTGGTGCGCGGCCTCGGCAAGGAGCGCGACGCCGCGTGGAAGGCCCAGGAGAACAGCGCCAAGGCCGTGGAACTCATGGCCAACGAGCGCGACCAGGCCTGGGGCGCGCTGGAGGTCTCGTCCAAGGCGCTGGAGCAGATGGTCGGCGAGCGCGACCAGGCGTGGACCGCGCAGGAGAAGGCGGCCGAGGCCACCGCCCGCATGATCGAGGAGCGCGATCACGCGTGGGCCGCCATGGACAAGGCGTCGACGGCCCTCGAGCGGATGGCCGCGGAGCGCGACAACGCATGGACCGCTCAGGACAAGGCGGCCGAGGCCGTCAAGGCCATGATGGCCGAGCGCGACGAGGCGTGGAAGGCGCAGGGCAAGGAGATCGAGGTCGTCCAGAGCCTGAGCAAGGCCCGCGAAGAGGCCTGGCAGGCCAACGAGGCCACGAGCGAGGCCCTGGCGCGGATGGTGGCGGAGCGGGACCTCGCCTGGGAGGCCCAGGACAAGGCCGCCGGCGCCCTCGGGGAGATGTCCGAGCAGCGCGACGCCGCGTGGAAGGCCCAGGAGCAGGCCGCGGCCCTCACCGATCGGATGATCGGCGAGCGCGAGGAGGCCTGGAAGGCGGTGGAGAGCGCCTCGGCCCTCGTGGAGCAGATGGCGGCCGAACGTGACGCGGCGTGGAAGGCGCAGACCGCGGCGTCCGAGGCCCTGGAACGGGTGATGACCGAGCGGGACGAGGCCTGGGCCGCGCAGGGCCGCGAGCTCGAGGTGGTCGAGACGCTCGGCGAGGAGCGCGGGCTGGCCTGGAAGGCCCACGACGAGGCCGTGCAGGCGCTGCAGGCCATGGTCACCGAGCGGGACCTGGCGTGGCAGGCGCTGGAGAAGTCGAGCGCGGCCGTGCAGCAGATGGCCGCCGACCGGGACACCGCCTGGGATTCGGAGGCCAAGGCCGCGGGGGCCCTGCAGCGCATGGCCGAGGAGCGCGACCAGGCCTGGGAGGCCCAGGGCAAGGAGCTCGCCGTCATCGAGCAGCTCACCGGCGAGCGCGCCACGGCCG
>CAZLEO010000510.1:0-3654 GCA_964558555.1 uncultured Rickettsiales bacterium
CAGCGGAGGGGATCACACGCGGTGAGGTCAGCGTTGCGCTGGGCTCTGAGCAGCTCCTTGGCCTGCTTGCGCAGTTGCTCGAGGTTGGCGCGCCTGGGCAGCGTACGCATCACATATCCCCTCGGTCCACGACGGAGGGAATGCAACTCCCTCCTTGCGTGCGTTCCAGATTTCCGAGAGGAAGTGGGCTCTGCCCTTGCCGCGACTGGAGGCGCCTTCCGTGCACCGCATCCCAGTCTGTCAACGAGTGTGGGGGCTGTCAACGAGACGCGCTCCGGGGGCCCATGGGCTGTTCCAACCTGGACCAGGGCGAATTTCCGACTCTGCGCACTCGTCCCAGCTTTCATCGAGTATGCTGTGCCGCCGATGGAGTGGTAGGAGGTCGTATGTACTTCGGGCGAAGGTTTGGGATGTGGGGCGTGGCGTTGGTGGTGCTGGCCCTGCCGGCGTGGGCGATGGCCGGGCCGACCTGGTCGCAGATTCGGGCGGCGTCGAGCTGGACCGAGCACGCGACGAAGAGTCATGCGGACGCGGGGACGGTGAAGATCCTCAAGGCGACCATCGACGGGGTGCAGTGCTGGCAGGGCACGGCGACGGTGGATGTGGAGCCGGCGCCGATGCTGGAGGTGGCGCGGGACATCGAGGGCACGCCACAGTGGGCGAGCACGGCGGACGTGAGCGAGGCGAAGATCCTGGCGCGGGCGGGGGTGGCGCTGGACTACTACCAGCTGATGGACGTGCCGGGCTGGACCATGACCAAGGATAGGTATTGGTTCGTGCGCGGGCGGACGGTGATCGAGGGGAGCTCGACCATCTTCACCTGGGAGAAGCTCGACAACGGCGGCGCGCACACCGCGGTGTACGAGGCGTTCGTCGAGGCGCACCCCAAGGCCGTCGAGCCTCCCGTGAACTCCGGCGGCTGGGTCTTCACACCGGGGGACGGCGGCACGGACGTGCAGTACTTCATCTGCACGGACGCGGGCGGTGAGGTGCCGCAGAGCCTGCAGTCGGTGGCCACGAGCTCGACCATGCCGGACACGGTGGGGGATCTGGTGCGCGAGGCGCGCAAGCGGTCGAATTGAGCGACTACCGAGGGTAGCTCTTGAACGGCGAGAGCTGGCAGGGCGCCGGCCCGGGGTCGAAGACGTAGTCCAGCGCGCATTCGCGGTCGGAATGCCCCACCTGGCCGAGGTGATCGACCCCCCAGCAGTAGATGTCCCCGCTCTCCACCAGCGCACACGTGTGAAGTGAGCCGACGGCGGCGTCTACCACGGTGCTCAGCCCGGGGACCTGGGTGGGCTGCCATCGATCCTCGGTGTCGCCGAGCCCCAGCTGGCCCTGACCGTTGCGGCCCCAGCACCACAGGGTGCCGTCGTCGCGCAGGGCGCACGCGTGGTTGCCCAGGGAATCCACGAGGAGCTTCGTCACGCCAGTCAGGTCCAGGACCTTCACCGGGAACTGCCGACTGACGACGCCGTACAGGTCCGAGGACATGGGCCCGCCGCCGAGCTGGCCGTGGGAGCCGGCACCCCAGCATTGGACGGAGCGTTCCTCGCCGGTCACGGCGCAGCCCCAGTAACGAGCGGTGGCGATGGCCGACACGGCTGTCAGGGTCTGGACCTTGGAGGAGTGCGAGCTGTTCGCGGCGCGCTCCACGCGACCGTCCTCGAGGACCATCGTGTCGAAGGCATGTCCCACGTCGAGCACACGCCCATCCGTGGGCACGGCCCGCGCGGTCCTGGTGCAGTGGTAGTAGTCGTTACACGAAACGGCGCTGGGGATGAGGTTGGCCTCGTCCGCACCCCAGCAGTACAGGTCGGGCGTCAGCGCGCAGAAGGCGGGACCGACGCCGAGCAGGGCCGTGGCCGGGGGGAGGCCCTGCACGGGCGCGGGTGAGCCGGAGCAGGGGGCGGTGCGCATCTCGTGATGGCCGAGGTCTGCGCAGTGGACCTGTCCGGTGTCCACGTCCAGGGAGCAGTCGCGGGCCTCGCCGAGGTCGTAGGTGCACTCGTCCAGGGGGGCCTCACCACGGCCCAGTGTTCCGAGCCAGTCGCGGCCCCAGCACTGCACTTCGCCGCCTTGGCGGAGCCCGCAGATCGTCTCCGAGCCCAGGGCCAGGTCGGACCAACCACCGTTGCCCAGCGGGACGGGCGTGCGCACGCAGGCCGCCGGCCGGCGCGTCGTGCCGCACAGGCTCGCGTTCTGATGGGTCAGCAGGGTGCCGAACTCGTGACTCCCCCAGCAGCGGGCGACGCCGTCCGTTCCGAGTACGCAGGTGTGCTCGCCGCCAGCGACCAGATCGGCGTGCGCAGCCGCCGTCGAGTCGGCCGCGGCAGGGGCGGGGCACAGGGCGATCGCGGAGATGGTGGCCAGGGTGGCCGCCCGAAGGGAGTTGGACATGGGAGGGAACCTCCAGGCCCGGGATCGTACCACTGCGGCGCCGTTCGAAGATCCCGGGAGTCGTGCGCGTATCCGGACGACAGAGGGGTTCGGTGAAAATGTGGCCCCGGACACGGACGCTCCGATGGTACCCTGTTCGTGAGGGATGGAATTCAGCAGTATCTGTTCCGCTTCGGAACACTGCCTCGCGCCGAAGAGTTCACTCTGAAACGCGTGCGCCGGCAGAATTCGTGGTTTTTGGGAATACACGTTTGTGGGGGTAAAATGTGGGTGGGAGCACGTGTAGGGAATCCAACACCCTGGCGCGGGAGCGGCGTCGTGGGTGAAGGCCCGCGGTGGGGCCTGGTATGAGCGATCCGCAACCCCTGGAGAGCCTGGACGCGGCCGAGGCGTTGGCAGCCACGGTCGTCGCGAAGACCGGTGAGCTGACCGCCCGTGTGACCGCATCCCGTGCCCAGGCCGTCGTCTTGAATGCCGCGCGGGTGGACATGCGGTTCAACGCCGCGCAGCGACTCATCGAAGGCGCGCGGTCCGGCGCCGAGGCCGCGCTCGACCTGGTGGCTGCGGCGCGCCATCAGGCGCAGAGAGGCGGACCGGGGCAGGAGCAGCTCGTCGAGGAGGCGGAACGGTCCGCGCATCATGCACGCTGGCTCCTGGTCGTGGGGAGCGAGGCCGTGGAGAGGGCGGTTCAGCTCATGGAGGACGAGCTGGACCGACGCGAGAGCTTCTCCCGGGATTCCCAGGAAGGGGATACGGCCGAGCGTACGACCCTATCCGGGGAGTGCGACCCCACAGGCTGATCCGGACTCGATCCCCGCCTCAGAGGCAGATGGCTGCCCGCGACAGCTCGTTCAGGAATCGGATACCCACGCCCATGGGTTCACCGGACCCGACCCCTCGCGTGGACATCCGCGTGACCTCTCCATCGAGGACCACCATCATGCTGTCCCTCGGGCGCTCGAACCAGACACGCACCGCATCCCCGGCGGCCGCCGGGAGGTACGAGACGGCGAAGAGCCCGCCCTCGGAGCAGTTCTCGACGAACCCCGACCATGTGCGCTTGGCGTGCTCGATGGTCAGGGTGGTCCTGTAGGGTTGACGTTCGTGTGTGCGGCGTTCTCGTTCCATGACGACCCCTCCGCGCGGTACTCCCCCGGCGGGTTTCCCACGCCTGCCGGGATTGCCGTGCGCCTGTACGGACCCCTCATCCGTACCTCTCATTCTAGCACGCGGTCGTCGGGATCCTAGTGTGTC
>CAZLEO010000511.1:0-3608 GCA_964558555.1 uncultured Rickettsiales bacterium
TTGCCGGACTCGTTCATGCCGTGGTCGAGGTAGACGGCGTGCAGATCGGCGACGTGGCCGTCGTGAGCGGCCGCAGCAGCCGCGATGGCCGCGTTCATGGTGTCCAGGTTGGTCAGGACGAGGCCGCCGGCGGCCTGGAAGTAGGGGCTCTGCAGGGTCTCGCAGAAGCCCTCGTCGAACTGGGCGGGGATCGTGCAGGTCCCCCCGGAAGGATCGTGGATGTTGAGCAGCACGACGTGGACCCGCTTGCCGCCGACCTCGTACCGCGCGCGGATCTCCGACAGCATCGATCCCAGGTTCTGCTCCAGCTCGTCCGCGGCGGCCTGGGCCATGAACGGGGTGACCATGGTCCAGATGCTGTCGTTGAAGTCGTTGCCGCCGGCGCTGATGGTCACGAGCACGTCGCCGTGTGTGGTCTGGGGGAGCGATTCAACGAGGGCGTCGCGCAGGTTGTCGAGGATCTCGTCGGACTGGGCGCCCGACTCGGAGACGTCGTGGAAGTCCACGCCGCCGGCCACGACGGTGAGGGTGGCCGAGGCATACTGGGGGAAATCCGGGTGGTTGGTCACCATCAGCCGCGCGTACCCGCCGCCACCCACCGAGTTGTTGCCCGACGCGTTGTAGCCCGCGGCCAGGGAGTCCCCGGCGTTGATGTACAACGAGACGCCGGACAGCGGGTTCGGGGTGGTGTCGTCGTCCCCGGACGAGCTGGTGTCGTCGTCGGCGGCGTCGTCGTCGGCGCCGGCGTCGTCGTCATCGGCCTCGTCGTCGTCGTCGGCCGAGCCCGTGGTGTCGTCGTCGTCGCCCGGCGATCCGGTGGTGTCGTCGTCGTCTGCGCTGCCACCAGGTGGCCCGCCGGAGCCACACCCCGTTCCCATCCACAAGAACGCGAGTACAGCGATCGACAGCAGGTGATGCATGGCCATGGCTCCTCCCACGGCAGTCTAGGCCGGGGTCGGGAGGCTGGGTGACACCGATGGTGAAGCTCGTTCAGATCACGAACGTGTGTAGGGCACCGGGGCGGACCTCACCGCGCCCCGAAGGGGCGAGTATCCAATCCTTCGAACTGGGTCAGGTCCAGCGACAGCCCGAGCACTCCCCCCACCTCGACGCCGGGCTCGTACAGCCGAGCCTCATGTAGGGCCATCTCCGACCGTTCGTCGGTCACCTGCTCGACCACCTTCCAGTTCCGGTACACCAGGATCTCGCCGTGCTCCTCGTCGTAGATCGCCTCCACGTCCACGCCCGGGAGCTGCTCCACCACGGTGATCTCGGCCGTCAGCTCGGCGTAGGCGATGGCCATGGTCCGGTTGTCCGGCTCCCCCTCGAGGAGCCTCGCCAGCCGCTGTCGCGCCGCGCCCCGCTCGTCCTGGTCCCAGTCGATCATGGCCAGCGCGAACTCGGCGCTGGGCTCCCCGGGCACGCGCTCCAGGTACTCGGAGAGCTTCCCCTCCGCCCCCTCGAGGTCTCCCTGCTCCAGCAGCGCCATACCCTCGTCGTAGATCCCCTCGTCCTGCACCACCAGCACCAGGGCGATCCCCAGGAAGACCACCAGGGCGGCCGCGAACCCCGCCACCCCGATCCCGATCGCCGGCCACACCGACGCCTTGGCCCCGCCCGCGGCCATGTGCTGTGCGAACAGGCCCTTCTGCTCGCGGTACAGCATGTAGGCCACCGAGGTGTTGAACACCGTCAGTATCCGGTCGAGCGCCGTGTTCTCGGGGGCGACGAAGCTCACCACCACCAGCGCCACGAACATGAGCACCGTCAGCAGGATGCGTCCCCAGAACTTCTCCGGCTTGCCCAGCCGGCGGAAGTTGATGGCGCTGAGGATCCCCGCGGGCAGGAACGAGAAGAAGAAGCCGATCCAGCCGATGGCCTTGGGGTTCCACGGCGGCTTGCCGGTCGGCGCGTCGACCTCCACGCCCCGCCAGTCTGTCGCGGTCGGCGGGGTGGGCTCCGAGCCCGGTTCGGGGGTGTTGTCGTCCATGCGCCCTCCCACGTCTGGAGTCTATCAGCTCGAGTGTCGCGCGCCAGACATCAGCTGCAAGGGCGCGGGGCGCCGGTCGGATACACTGCTCTCGTATGGGCCAGGATCACGAACCCGCCGCCCCGGTGCCGTCGGAACCGCTCCTCACCCGGATCGGCACCCTCGAATCGCTCCACACCGTGTCCGTGCTCCACGCCCTGGGCAACCTCGCCATCGGCCTGCTCACCAGTGCGCTGGGCTGGGGTTGCGTGGTCCTCGAGATCCTCGGCGAGCTCGACCGCCCCTGGCTCGGCATCCCCGTCGGCCTGGCGTTCGCGGCGTTCGGCATCTACCTGTTCCGCCGCGTCTACCTGGATCGCACGATGCGGGTGCACGTGGGCACGGAGGGCCTCGCCGTCGAGCGAGGGGGGACGGTGGAGATCGTCGTGTGGGCCGAGGTCGTCTCGGTGAGCTGGCTGCAAGGGGGGCTCCGCGGCAAGGTGGCGCTCAAGGAGCTGTACCTGGATCGGGTGGACGGGACGCGGATCACCGTGGGCCTGGAGCGGCTGGCCGACCATCGGGGGATCACCGCGGTGGTGGCGAGGCGGATGGGGGTGGAGTTCCCCCATCACTGACAGCACCTCGGGACGGGCTGACGGCGCAACGCCGGAAAATCGAGGGTCGAGTGGCGTCGCGCCCGGACGGAGTTTTATTTCCGCGCGGAAATAAAAGCCGGGTTCATCCCCGCCGCCTTGCCTTCTCCCCCATCGTCCGGCGAGTCCGCTTGAGTTCCATCAAGACCCCCTCCAGCGCCTCGAGCGCGGCTACCTGCTCCGTTCGGTCCAGATCGTCGAATCCCTCCGCGACCTCCTGCTCCAGCTTCACCGCCCCCTTCCTCAGCTGGCCCAGGGCCCGAACGACCCCCGGCACCGCCGGCCTCCCCGGTCCCCGACGCCTCGGCCCGACCGACCGCCGCACCTCGTCCGTCAGATCCCTCGTGGTCAGCCCCTCCCCCACCGCCGTCCTCGCCAGCTCCACCTTCTTCTCCTCGTCCTTCACCCCGAGCAGCGCCGTGTGATGCGACGCCGACAGCGAATCCCTCACATCCCCCGGCAAGCTCCCATGCTGCTCCAGCACCGCCACCGCCTTCCACAACGTCGACGGGGACACCATCAGATCCTCCCTCCCCGCCAGCGCGTTCACCGACCGCCCTCCCCTCTCCTTCGAATGAAACCTCTCGAAGCTCCCCTCGTAGAACACCTCCAGCACGAACCTGCCAAGCGCCAGGTAGGTCTCCAGCGTCTTGGTCGCGTAGATGCGGTTGATCTCGCGGACGGCCCGGTCCACGGAATCGCCGCCACGCCCGGCTCGGGCCGGTTCGACTGGGTGATCTGAGGTCATGTTCCCCTCCAGGAGGTCAGCGCCATCAGGGAACCGGCCGATGGGTGTTGGACGATCGGAAAGAAGTAGTTTGCGCCAGTCGGCCAGTAGTTGCGAACGAGCAGCCACGCTTTCTGCGCGAAGGATGTCCGGAACGGGCGAAACCATGCCTGTGTTGGGCGGAACGTTGCCAAGGTATCGTCATGCATCGGCAATCGGTTTAGCCGCCTAAGTTCTTGAAATGTGGCACGTTTCCTGA
>CAZLEO010000512.1:0-3599 GCA_964558555.1 uncultured Rickettsiales bacterium
TGACCGGCGAGCTGCAGGACTGGGTCGCGGCCAAGGACGTGATCCTCAAGGTGCTGGAGAAGTACGGCGTCAAGGGCAACGTTGGCCGCGTGATGGAGTACGGCGGCCCGGGTGCGGCCACCCTGAGCGTGCCGCAGCGCGCCACCATCACCAACATGGGCGCCGAGCTCGGCGTGACCACGTCGGTGTTCTGCTCCGACGACACGACCCGTGCGTTCCTCGAGGCCCAGGGCCGCGAGGACGACTGGACCGAGATCCTGGCCGACGACGACGCCGAGTACGAGGAGGTCTACGAGATCAACCTCAGCGAGCTCGAGCCGCTGTTCGCCGCGCCCCACAGCCCCGGCAACATCGTCACGGTCAAGAGCCTCGAGGGCACCCCGGTGGACCAGGTGGCCATCGGTAGCTGCACCAACAGCTCCTACGCCGACCTGAAGATGGCCGCCAACGCCGTCGAGGGACACAAGCTGCCGTCCGACACGGTCCTGGGCATCGGCCCCGGCTCCCGTCAGGTCGTCGAGATGCTCGCCGAGGACGGCGGGTACCTCAGCCTGGTGAAGTTCGGCGCCCGCTTCTGGGAGAACGCCTGCGGCTTCTGCATCGGCAACCACGGCTCGCCCAAGACCAACGCGTTCGCCGTGCGCACCTCGAATCGGAACTTCTTCGGTCGCTCCGGCACCAAGAGCGCCAACGTCTACCTGGCCAGCCCCGAGACGGCCATCGCCTGCGCCATCACCGGCAAGGTCACCGATCCGCGGACCATGGGCGCGTACCCGAAGGTGGAGACGCCCGCGGCGTTCACCATCGACGACTCCATGATCCAGGCGCCGGCGCCCGAGGGCACCGACATCGAGATCGTCCGCGGTCCCAACATCGGCGAGCCACCGGCCGCCAACCCGGTGCCCGAGAACCTCAAGGGCAAGGTCACCATCAAGGTCGAGGACAAGATCACGACCGACCACATCATCCCGGCCGGCGCCCGGATGAAGTACCGCTCCAACGTGCCCAAGTACTCGGAGTACGTGTTCGAGATCGTGGACGACAAGTTCCACATCCGCGCGGGCGCCAACCGCGACGCCGGCGTGCACAACGTCATCGTCGCCGGTGAGAGCTACGGACAGGGCAGCTCCCGCGAGCACGCCGCCATCTGCCCGGCCTTCCTGGGCGTCAAGGCGGTCCTGGCCAAGGGCCTCGAGCGGATCCACGCCGCCAACCTGGTCAACTTCGGCATCGTGCCGTTGATCTTCGACGACATGGCCGACTACGACAGCATCGACCAGGCCGACGAGCTGGAGATCCCGGGTCTCAAGGAGGCCGTCACCAGCGGCGCCGCGACCGTCGTGGTCAAGAACGTGACCAAGGGCACCGAGTTCACGGTCCAGATCAACCAGACCGAGCGCGCCCGGCTGCTGCTGGGAGCGGGTGGTCGTCTGCCCTTCACCAAGCAGCAGGCTGGTTAGCGAGTAAACAACCCCATTTCGGGAGGAAATAAGAATGGCTCAATGTGGAATCAGGGAATACCTGGCCAAGTCCATGCTGGCTCGGCACTGGGACCGCTACTTCGAGGGCATCCCGGCCTACCACGGCAAGGTCGCCCTTCTGGGCCCCGACACCAAGCTGGATGAGCTGGCCGAGGCCAACCCTTGGATGAAGAACGAGCAGATGGTCGCCAAGCCGGACATGCTGTTCGGCAAGCGCGGCAAGCTCGGCCTGCTCAAGGTCGACGCGAGCCTGGCCGACCTGCAGCAGTGGTTCGCCGAGTGGCAGAACAAGGAGTTCACCATCGGCCCGAACACCGACAAGCTCGAGCACTGGCTCATCGAGCCCTTCACGCCGCACTCGGCCGAGTACTACATCGCCATCAAGTCCCACGCGCTGGGCGACACGGTGTACTTCTCGATGCAAGGTGGCGTGGACATCGAGGAGAACTGGGACTCGGTCGTCGAGCTGGACGTGCCCATCGACGCGGACCACGCCAACTTCGACTACACCAGCTTCCTGCCCCAGGACCTGGGCGACGACAAGGCCAAGATCGGCCGGTTCGTCAAGGGGCTGTACACCTTCTACGCCGAGATGCACTTCGCGTATCTCGAGCTCAACCCGTTCGTCGTGGCCGGCGACGCGCTGATCCCCCTGGACACGGTCGCTCGTCTCGACGACCAGGCCGCGTTCATGGTCGCCGACGACTGGGGTGACGTGGAATTCCCCGCGCCCTTCGGCCGCACGCTGGAGCCCGAGGAGGCCCTCGTGGCCGAGCGCGACGAGGCCACCGGCGCCTCGCTCAAGCTCACCATCATCAACCGCGAGGCCAACGTCTGGACGATGGTCGCCGGCGGTGGCGCCTCGGTGTGCTACGCCGACACGATCGTCGACATCTCCGGCGGCGCCGAGGACCTGGCCAACTACGGCGAGTACAGCGGTAGCCCCTCCGAGGAGGAGACCTACTTCTACGCCAAGACCCTGCTGGACCTGATGACCCGCAAGCCGGACCCCCAGGGCCGCAACAAGTACCTGCTGGTGGGTGGCGGCATCGCCAACTTCACCGACATCGACAAGACCTTCGCCGGCATCGTCCGCGCCCTGACGGACTACAAGGAGAAGCTGGTCGAGAACAAGGTGAAGGTGTTCGTGCGCCGCGCCGGCCCGAACTACGAGAAGGGCCTGGCCCGCATGCGCGCCCTGGGTGACACCCTCGGCGTGCCCATCGAGGTCCACGGACCCGAGTACCACATGACCCAGATCGTCGCCGACGCCCTGGCCGGGAAGTAGAGGAGGAGACGACATGCTTCAAAGTTACGAGCTCTACAACAAGGACTCCCAGGCGGTCGTCTACGGCTACCAGGTCAAGGCCATCCAGCGGATGCTGGACTTCGACTACATCTGCGACCGCGTGAAGCCGTCGGTGGCGGCCATCATCAACCCCACCCGCACGGGCTTCCACAAGTGCTTCTTCGGGACCAAGGAGATCTTGATCCCGATGTACACCAACCTCGAGACCTGTTGCCGCAAGCACCCCGACCTGGACGTGTGCGTCAACTTCGCCTCGTTCCGGTCCTCGTTCGCGGCCACGATGGAGCTGATCAACGACACCCCGATCAAGACCATCGCCGTGATCGCCGAGGGTATCCCGGAGCGCGACACCCGCATCATGAACGTGGCCGCCCGCAAGGCCGGCAAGTGGATCATCGGCCCGGCGACGGTCGGTGGCGTGGCCGCCGGTCAGTTCCGCATCGGCAACGCCGCGGGCACCATCGACAACATCGTGTCGTGCAAGATGCACCGGCCCGGCTCCATCGGCTTCGTGTCGAAGTCCGGCGGCCTGTCCAACGAGATGTACAACGTCTGCGGCCAGAACGCCGACGGCATCTACGAGGGCGTGGCCATCGGTGGCGACCGCTACCCCGGCACCCAGTTCATGGACCACCTCCAGCGCTACCAGGACAACCCCGAGATCAAGATGATCGTCATCCTCGGTGAGGTCGGTGGTACGCAGGAGTACGAGATCGTCGAGAACCTCAACAACGGCAAGCTGACCAAGCCGGTCGTGGCCTGGTGCACCGGCACCTGCGCCTCGGCGTTCAAGACCGAGATCCAGTTCG
>CAZLEO010000513.1:0-3491 GCA_964558555.1 uncultured Rickettsiales bacterium
CTGCCAGGACGAGAAGAGCCAGCACAAGAACAAGGCCAAGGCGCTGAAGATCCTGCGCGCCCGCATCCTCGAGGCCGAGCAGCAGAAGCAGGACGCCGAGGCGCGCGATCAGCGCCTCGCCCAGGTGGGCACCGGCGACCGCAGCGAGCGCATCCGCACGTACAACTTCCCCCAGAACCGGCTGTCGGACCACCGCATCGGCCTGACCCTGTACAGCCTCGACAAGGTGGTCGAGGGCAACATGGACGAGCTGGTCTCCGCGGTCACCGCCCACTTCGAGGCCGAGGCGCTCAAGGCCGTCGAGGCGGACGGCGGGTCCTGATCGGTGGGCCGCGGGGGTCCAGACTCGGTCCTCGATCTGCTGCGCGCCTCCACCTCCTATCTCGAGGGCCGCGGGGTGGAGAGCCCCCGCCTCGACTCCGAGCTCCTGATGGCCGAGGTGCTCGGCCTGGACCGCCTGCAGCTGTACATCAACTTCGACCGACCGGTCAGCGGCGCGGAGCGGGACGCGCTGCGGGAGCTGGTCAAGCGCCGGGCCGCCCGCGAGCCCGTGGCGCTGATCCTCGGCAACAAGGAGTTCCGTTCGCGGCCGTTCCACGTGCCCGCGGGTGTGCTCGTACCCCGCCCGGACACGGAGCTGCTGGCCGAGCTGGCCGTGGAGGCGCTGGGGGATCGCGAGGATGCCCCCCTCGTGTTCGACCTCGGCTGCGGCAGCGGCATCCTGGCCGTGTCCATCGCCGCCGAGACCACCGCCAGGGTGCTGGCCGTGGACATCGCCGAGGCCGCCATTGACGCGACGAAGCGCAATGCCCAGAACCACGGTGTGGCCGATCGCGTGGGTGTGATCCGCAGCAGCTGGACGTCGCGCATCCCGGAGCGCTTCGCCGGGCAGGTCGCGCTCGTGGTCAGCAACCCGCCCTACGTGGACGCGGCCGACCTCGAGGGCCTCCAGCCGGAGATCACCCGGTTCGAGCCTCGCGAGGCGCTGGTGGCCCCGGGGGGTACCCTGGACGCGTACCGCAAGATATCCGCCGAACTGGACCGGTGGATGGCACCCGGTGGCCGCGTGCTGCTGGAGGTCGGCCAGGGCCAGGCGCCGCAGGTCGAGTCGATCCTGCGGGAGGCGGGCCTGGAGGCGCTGTCCCGGCACGCGGATCTGGCCGGCATCGAGCGCGTCGTGGACGGCACCTGGCCCGCTTGACGTCGCGCCTGCAGACGACTAGAACTGTACAAACGTTCAGGTAGATCGTCCCCATGGAACTCGACGACATACAGATCCGCGGCGCCCGCGAGCACAACCTCCGCGACGTGAGCGTGGACATCCCCAAGAAGCGCCTGGTGGTCTTCACCGGCGTCTCTGGATCGGGCAAGTCCTCGCTGGCCTTCGACACCCTGTACGCGGAGGGGCAGCGCCGCTACGTCGAGTCCCTGTCCGCATATGCGCGGCAGTTCCTGGGGCAGATGGAGAAGCCCCGCTACGACACCATCCGCGGGCTCACCCCCACCATCTCCATCGAGCAGAAGGCCGCCAGCAAGAACCCGCGCTCCACGGTGGGCACGATCACCGAGATCTACGACTACCTCCGCGTGCTGTTCGCGCGGGTGGGCGTCCAGCACTGCCACAGCTGCGGCAAGGAGGTGGGCCGTTCGTCCGCCGCCGAGATCGTCGCGGCGCTGATGGAGCTGCCCGATCGCACCCGCTTCATGCTGCTGGCGCCCCTGGTTCGCAACCGCAAGGGGGAGCACCGCGACAAGCTCGAGCAGGTCCAGCGCGCCGGGTACACCCGCGTCCGCATCGACGGCGAGGTCCATGGCATCGAGGACACGCCCAAGCTCGACAAGAAGCGCAAGCACACCGTCGAGGTGGTGCTCGACCGCCTGATCATGAAGGACGGCATCCGGTCCCGGCTGACCGACTCGGTGGAGGCCGCGCTCAAGCTCGGCGCCGGCGTCCTGTCCATCGACATCCCCGGCAAGGAAGAGCGCATCTACAGCGAGCTGCTCGCCTGCCACGACTGCGGCCTGAGCTTCCCCGAGCTCAGCCCCCAGCTGTTCAGCTTCAACAACCCCCTGGGCATGTGCCCGGACTGCAACGGCCTGGGCTTCCGCAACGAGATGGACCCCCGCCTGGTGGTCCCCGACACCACCAAGACCCTGCACGAGGGCGCCGTCGTGCCCTGGCAGGGGCCGTTGCTGCGCCGCGAGGGCTGGAACTACCAGATCCTCGGCAACGTGGCCCGCGAGTACGGCTTCGACCTGGACACCCCGTGGAAGGACCTGCCCGAGGACGCCCGGCAGGTGCTGCTCTTCGGCGCCGGAGACCAGGAGATCGAGGTGGAGTGGTCCGCCGCCCGCGGCGAGGGCCACTTCCACATGCAGTTCGAGGGGGTCATCCCCGCCATGAACCGGCGGCTGCTCCAGACCAAGTCCGAGGACATGCGCAAGTACTACCTGAGCTTCCACAGCCAGGGGCGCTGCCGGACCTGCAACGGCGCGCGGCTGCGGCCCGAAGCGGCCTCGGTGAAGGCGGGGGACGTGTCCCTGGTGGACCTCACCAGCGGGACCGTGGCTCACGCGCACGCCGCGCTGGGCGACCTGGGGCTCGAGGGCGCGCGCGCCACCATCGCCGAGGAGCTCGTCAAGGAGATCTCCAACCGCCTGCGGTTCCTCATGGACGTGGGCCTGGAGTACCTCACCCTCGACCGCACCGGCCCGACGCTCAGCGGCGGCGAGAGCCAGCGCATCCGGCTGGCCAGCCAGGTGGGCAGCGAGCTCACCGGCGTCACCTACGTGCTCGACGAGCCGTCCATCGGCCTGCACCAGCGCGACAACCGCCGGCTGCTGTCCACCCTGGGCCGCCTGCGCGACATCGGCAACACCGTGGTGGTCGTGGAGCACGACCGCGAGACCATCGAGCAGGCCGACTACGTGGTGGACTTCGGCCCCGGCGCCGGCCACCTGGGCGGCGAGGCCGTCTACCGCGGCGATCCCGCGGGGCTGCTGACGTCCGACGCGTCGCTGACGGGCAAGTACCTGTCCGGGAAGCTGGAGATCCCCTTCCCCGACACGCGCCGATCCCCCTCCAGGCGCGCCCTCACCCTGGTGGGGGCCCGCGAGAACAACCTCCAGGACGTGGACGTCACCTTCCCGCTGGGCCTGCTCGTCGCCGTCACCGGCGTCTCCGGCGCCGGCAAGTCGTCCATGATCAACCGCATCCTCTCGCCGGCCCTGCACAACCACTTCTACCGGGCCGGCCGCCAGGTGGGCGACTTCGACCGCATCGAGGGCGTGGAGTACCTCGACAAGGTCGTGGACATCGACCAGAGCCCCATCGGCCGCACGCCCCGTTCCAACCCCGCCACCTACACCAAGGTCTTCGACCACATCCGCAAGGTCTTCACCTCCACCCGCGAGTCCCGCGTCCGCGGCGACAAGCCCCGCCGCGTGTCCGTCAACGTGCGCGGCGGCCGCTGCGCGGCCAGCTCCGGCGC
>CAZLEO010000514.1:0-3457 GCA_964558555.1 uncultured Rickettsiales bacterium
CCTGTTGGGGTTGCGTGGGATCGGAGCAGCCGATGGTGGGCAGCTCGGTGCGGTTGGCCTCGTCGTAGCCGGTGGCGGAGCCGTAGTAGACCAGCGAGTCGATGTGGCGGTCGTCGCTGCCGTCCTGGACCGCGGCGAAGACCAGGTCGATGTAGCCGTCCTGGTCGAAGTCGGCGGAGTCCACGCCCATGCCGCCGATGGTGGGCACGGTCCAGCGGTTGGCGTCGGAGTAGCCGGCCGCCGAGCCCAGGTAGATGGTCGAGTCGGTGAAGTAGTCGCCGTCCAGATCGGTCTGGGCGAAGACGAGGTCGGGCCAGCCGTCGCAGTTGACGTCGCGGCAGGCGTCGAGGCCGTCGCAGTCGGTGTCCACGCCGTCGCCGGGGACCTCGGTCTCGTGGGAGCCGGGGTAGGCGGTGGCGTCGTCGTCGTGGCAGTCGGAGCTGTCGGCGATCCAGCCGTCGGGTGGGTCGTCGCCCTCGCACAACTCCATGGTGGAGCCGGCGTCGCCGTATCCGTCGCCGTCGGCGTCCTCGTACCAGGTCACCTCGTCGCAGGGGGTGGCGTCGTCGTCGTCGCCGGTCCCGGTCGAGTCGTCGTCATCGTCGTCCGCGGTGGCGTCGTCGTCATCCGCGGTGGCGTCGTCGTCGTCGTCTGCGGTGGCGTCGTCGTCGTCGGCCGGGGCCGAATCGTCGTCGGCGTCGTCGGGGCAGCCGGTGCAGAGCAGGAGCAGGGAGAGGAGGGCGAGCGCTCTCACGCGTCAGCCCGCCAGGTCGGCCATGAGGGCCTTGAGCAGGGTCCACACCTTGGCCGTGGAGGGGATGTCGAGGAACTCGTCGGGGGAGTGGGGGAAGCCCAGCGTCGGCCCGAGGGAGATCATGTCCATGCCGGGGACGGCCTCGCCGATGATGCCGCACTCGAGGCCGGCGTGGACCGCCTTGACCTCGGGCTCGCGGCCGTACAGCTCGGCGTAGACCCGCTTGCTGCGGGCCAGCAGGTCCGACTCCATGTTGGGCTCCCAGCCGGGGTAGGCGTCCTCGCGCTCGATCCGGGCACCGACCCGCTCGTACAGGTCGCAGATCTTGTCGCGCAGCTCGTCGATCTCGGAGGTCACGGACGACCGCGAGCTGGTCATCACCTCCATCATGGAGCGGCCGTCGTCCCGGACCACGGCGAGGTTGTTCGAGGTCTGGACGAGGCCGTCGATGTCGGGGCTCATCTTGACCACGCCGTGGGGCAGCTCCAGCAGCAGGCCCAGCAGGCGGCGGATGGTCACGGCCGGGATGGTGGTGGGGGCACCCTGGGTGTCCGTGGCGGTGACCTGGAGGCCGCCGTCGGCGCGGATGTGGGCCGAACCCTGCTCGCGGGCGTAGGCGTCGACGAGCTTCTGCATCTCACCGCGGCGGGTGGGCTTGACCCGGATCACGGCCTGGGCCTCGCGGGGGATGGCGTTGTGCAGGTTGCCGCCGGAGAAGCTGTCCACGGACATGGCCAGCTCGGTGGCGAGCAGCGGCGCGACGAGGCCGGCGAGGACCTTGATGGCGTTGCCGCGGCCCAGGTGGATGTCCAGCCCGGAGTGGCCGCCCTTGAGGCCCTTGACCTCGAGCTTCACGGCCACGGTGTCGCTGTCGGCGGCCATGCGCGGCGTGCGGAAGTGGGCGGTCTGGTCGCCGCCGCCGGCGCAGCCCACGTACAGGGCGCCCTCCTCCTCGGTGTCGATGTTGATGAGGATGCGGCCGTCGATGTTGGAGCCGTCGAGGCCGGACGCGCCGGTGAGGCCGGTCTCCTCCTCCACGGTGCATAGGATCTCCAGCGGGCCGCGCACCACCTCGGGATCGGCGGCCAGGGCCAGGGCCAGGGCCAGGCCGATGCCGTTGTCGGCGCCCAGCGTCGTACCCTGCGCCTTCAGCTTCGAGCCGGTGACCACCCCGCGGATGCCCTCGGTCTCGAAGTCGAAGTCCACGTCGTTGTTCTTCTCGCAGACCATGTCCAGGTGGCCCTGCAGGACCACGGTGGGCGCGTCCTCCTTGCCCGGGCTGCCGGGCACCTTGATGACGAGGTTGCCCACGTCGTCGATGATCGGCTCCCAGCCGCGGTCCCTCGCGATACCCACGAAGTGGCTGCGGATGGCCTCCTCGCGACCGGAACAGCGGGGGATCGCCAGGATCTGACTGAAGAAGTCGAAGACGATCTTGGGCTCGAGCTGGGAAATGGCGTCCGACACGGTCTCCTCCTGTGGCTGAGAGGCTGCAGTATACTGCAACCGCCCCGCTGCGAGAGAGACTCATGAACACCTCCAAACGCCCCGCCCTCGGCGGCTCGTTCGTGCTCAAGGCCCTCGGCGGCGTCGCGCGCCTCGTGGCCTACCTGGCGGTGTTCGTGGTGGCGACCAACCTCATGGATCGCGACCAGTACGGTGAGGCGCAGCAGATCCTGTCGCTGGTGGCGCTGATCGCGGCCATCGCCGACTTCGGCATCTCCGGATCGCTGCGTCGGTTCCTCGGCGAGCTCGAGACGGACCGGCCGGCCCAGACGCGGCCGTTCCTGGTGCGCACGGCGGGGGTGGCCCTGGCCATCTCCGCGGCCGCGGCCGTCGTGCTGGTGGTGTTGCGGCAGCCCTTCGCCGGCTGGATCGAGGCGCCCCAGCTGCCCGCGCTGGCCTACCTGGCCGGGCCGCTGCTGGTGCTGACGGTGCTGAACATGCAGCTCGGGGCCACCTTCGACGGGCTGGAGCGGTTCGACGTGCAGGCGTGGATCTCGGTCCTGTACGCCCTGGCCCTGGGCGGCGCGGCCTTCGTGGGCCTGTGGCTCGAGCCGGTGGCCGGGCGGCTGGTGGCGGCATACGTCATCGCCACCACCACGTCGGGGATCATCGCCCTGGGCACGGTGGTCTGGGTCACGCGCGGCCGCCGCCGGGAGCGCGGGTTCGAGCTGCCGTCCTCGCTGCGGTACGGCGGCTGGGTCTTCCTCGCCACGGTCAACGGCCTGGCCATCCACCGCATCAACGTGCTGTTCGTCGGTGGCTATCACGACGGCAGCGAGGTGGCGCTGTACTCGGTGGCGGACCGCTTCTTCCAGATCCCGATCATGGGGCTGTTCCTCTTCGTCGGTGTCATGGCCCCTCGCGCCACCCGCCTGTTCACCGCCGGCGACCACGGCGGCCTGCAGCGCCTCTACCAGGTCTGCAACGGCCTCGCCGGCGTGTGCTTCGGCGGCGCCATCGTCGGCATGTTCGTCCTCATGCCGTGGATCGTCGTGTGGATGTTCCCCAAGTACCCCGACGCGGTCCCCCTGATCCGCGTGCTGCTCCCGGTGGCCATCCTGCGCATCTTCGGCTCGCTGGCCGGCGGCGGGGGGGGGGGGGCACCCCCCCCGGCCCCCCCCCCCCCCGGGCGCGCCCCCCCCCCCGGCGCCGGCTGGCTCTGGGCGAACGCCGGCGGCGCCAGTACGGCCGTCAGCG
>CAZLEO010000515.1:0-3432 GCA_964558555.1 uncultured Rickettsiales bacterium
GGACATGGGCGAGTGCCCCCTGGGCCTTTGCGCCGAGGTCCACGTCCTGAAGAACCCCCTGGCCCACACCGACCTCTACACCGAGTTCTGCGCCGAGGACGCCACCCACGACGGGTTCACCGACGCGGTCGACTGCACGTCGCTGATGATGACCGGCGGGCTGTTCGACGACGACAAGTGCCCCGATTACCACTGCTGCGACGACGGCGCCGACTGCTCCCGCTGCACGACCATCGGCGAATCCCCCGGCGAGGTGATGGGCTGCAGCGGTACGGCCGACGGCGTGCGCGAGCGCAACTACATTGCGTTCTTCGAGGTCGAGGACTCCTTGTACCTGGGCTTCCGTTCCACCGACATCCTCGGTGCCAACCAGGTGGACATGCACGTGCTACGCGTCGAGCTCGACGGCTCGGGCGACCTCGTGGTCCCCGACGACGACGATGGATACCCAATGGTCTTCGACATGGCCGGGCTCTGGATGTGGGACCTGACCAACTTCGCCACGGGGCCGTACCGGAAGATCCCCGACGAAGATCCCTGCGACTGATCGTGGTGCCATTCGTTTCGCTTTTCGCTTTTCCCGCCACCCCCCGCCGGGCTCGCCGCTGAGATTCCCCTTGAGATTCCTGAGATTCCCTGAGATTCCCCTGGCACCGCGACGGGCACCGCGACGGCACCGCGACGGAGATTCCCCTGGCACCGCGACGGCACCGCGACGGGCACCTCCACGGCGGCGTCCGATCCGCCATCCTTTCCGTCGACATCATCCCTCGATGGTGGCTTCCCAGACCTCCTGCGTCCGTCGGTCGATGACAGCGCGGATGACGTGTCCTTCAAAGAGTCCACCATCGACGAAGTAGATGGTGATCAAGGTCTCGTCGACGGAGATGGACTCGAGCCGGATGCGCTCGAGGAATCCCTTGCGATCCAGGCGCCCATGCCCTCCCCACAGGTCGTTGTGGAGGTCCAGCAGGTCGTCGGTGGCGAAGTGCGCCACCTGTCGCAGGTCGGACTCAGTACAGCGCACCTGCTGCTCCGCTTCTTCCGAGAGGACCGCTCGAGGATCCTCGCAGCCTCGGTTGCAGTCGATGCTCAGATAGTAGTCACCGTGGCCCAGGCTTCGCCTTCCGGTGTACCGCTCCAGGGACCTGTCCAGCGTCATCAGGCCAAAGAAGGGGTGGTCCAACTCCTTGGGTTTCTGCCGTTCCCTCGCGATGGACTCGAACTCGCTGTCAGTAAAGTCCGCGTCCAGGATCTCGTCGATGAGTCCATCCACCCGCAGAGCCTCGGGGTCGTCCACGGTCTCCGGATCCAGGCGCACCATCAGTTTGACGACGGTGTAGCTGTCGATGGTGTCTTGCTGTACGTCCATCTCCGCTCTGCTGATGGGATCGGTGTTCCGCAGGTACAGAAAGCGGCTGTCCGTTTCACCACCCATCAGGCGCCAGTTCGAGCAAGACAGGCCGATGCGCCAGAGGTCTTGGTCGAAGCGGCCGTCCACGCGCACCCCATGGCCCGACACCCCGGAGCCGTCCTCCAGGCAAACCAGCTCCACCGGATCCGCGGACCTCGTCCGCTCCAGGAGCGCCTTTTGTCTCTCATCCGCCTCCTTGAGCAGATCCCCGATGGGCTCGTCGTCGGCCGGGTTGTCCTTCTTCAATACAGGGCAACCCTCCAGCGCCTCCTCGGGGAAATCCTCCACCGCCACACCCTTGCTGACGCCGTCCCCCGCGGCGACCGTCTCCGCGCTGGGATCGCTGGAGGGTGAGCAGCAACCATTGCAGGCAAGGGCGAACGCCATGGGCAGCAGGAGTGGCAGGTGTTTCACGGGTGTGCTCCTCAACGGCTAGAGCCTACCCCTCTCACCAGGCTGGGGGAACGCTGCACTCACCGTTGAGGTTGCTGCCCCAGCAGAAGGGAGCATCCTGCCCCGCGAAGATCGCGCAGCTGTGATCATGGCCGCCGGTGATGGCAGTGAGCGGCTCGGCCGGCGGCTGCGCCTGGCCGTAGTGGCTGTACCCCCAGCAAGCCGCCGTTCCGTCAGCACGGAGTGCACAGGCGTGGTGGAACGCACTTCGCAGCAGCACGTAGTTCCCAGCAGGAGTGACCAGCACACCCCACGCGCTCAAGCCCCAGCAATCCACCGTCCCGTCGACTCGCAAGCCGCAACTGTGCTCGCCACCAGCACTCACCTGCGCGTAGTTGCCGTCCGGCACATCGCATTGCCCCTCGAAGTTGTCGCCCCAGCAGTGGATTTCCCCTGCGGACGTGACGCCGCACGTATGCCTGAATCCTGCGGCGATCTGGACGAACTCGATCCCAGGAGGCACCTCGTGCTGGTTGCAGCTATCGTCCCCCCAGCAGACGGTCTCGCCACCGGTAGTTACGGCGCACGTGTGTGTCCATCCCGGAGCCATCAACGCGTAGCTCCCCACGGGCACGTCGCGTTGCCCGTGCAGATTGTCGCCCCAGCACTCCATGGTCCCCTCGGACATCAATCCGCAAGAATGGTACTTGCCGCTCTCGACCTCCATGAAGACCTGGTGCGGTGGATTGGATTGGCCGAACGTGTTGCTCCCCCAGCACACAGGGAGACCTGTCGAATCCAACGCACAGGTGTGGTTGCGCCCTGCTGACAGGACCGATCGACAGTCCTCGTCTATCTCGCCGTCGCAGTCGTTGTCCACCGAGTCATCGCATACGTCGAGGACATACGGGTGAATCGCCGGATCCTGGTCGTTGCAGTCCCCAGTGCACCCAGTGTACCCGTCACCGTCGCTGTCAATCTCCAGTGCGTCGGGCACACCATCGCAATCGTTGTCCTCAGTGCCGTCACAGACGTCTTCGGCGCCGGGATGAATCCCCTCGTGGTGGTCGTCGCAGTCATCGTCTGCAGGGTACCCGTCGCCATCGAAGTCCACCCACTCTTCAGCCGAATCGTCGTCCTCGTCCCCGTTGCTGTCATCATCTGTGGCCGCCCCTGTGCTGTCGTCATCGGCAGCAGGGGCCGTATCGTCATCTCCCGGCGACGAGCAGGCAACCAAACCCACGACGAGGGCGAACCCGACAACTCGGTGGATCGCGCCGATGGATCTCCCCTTTCCTTTCGCATCCTACCAGGTGTCACCCAGCCAACTGCCTTCCCCAGCGAGGTGCCCAGCGAGGTGCCCCGCCCCCGCGAGGTCCGTGTGATTCGCCCGTGTGATTCGCCTGGCACCGCGAGGTATCCCCAGTTCTTGATCGGTGTTTCAATTGATTTTTTATGTATTCGTCGTAGACGCTGTGGTTATGTGGAATCTGTGGGCGGGCCTTCCATGGTCCTTTCGCGCTCCGGGTCAAATAAACGTATTTTCACTTAACATAAACGTAGGCTACGAGACCCGGCTCTGATAAGATCTCTGAATACTCGCCGGCGCACCGCCGCATGGAGAT
>CAZLEO010000516.1:0-3419 GCA_964558555.1 uncultured Rickettsiales bacterium
ATCAGGGACAAGCCCAGCTTCTCGTGGCGTGCGTTCATGCTCGACGAAGCTCGGAACTTCAAAGGCGAAAAGGAAGTCAAGAAGCTGCTCGACGCGATGGCCCGCTGCAAGATGAACGTGTTCCAGTGGCATTTGACTGACGATCAGGGCTGGCGGATCGAAATCAAGAAGTATCCCAAACTCACTCAGATCGGCTCGACGCGCAAGGACACGCAGATCGGCGGATGGAAGAGCCCGCTGAGAAGCGGAAAAGCCCACGCCGGCTTCTACACCCAAGAGCAGATCAAGCGAATCGTCGCATACGCCGCGAAGCGCCACATTACTATCGTTCCCGAGATCGGCATGCCCGGCCACGCGAGCGCCGCGATCGCTTCGTATCCGCAGCTCGGTATGGGCGGCAAGAAGATCGAAGTGCCGGTAACGTTCGGCAAGCATTCGAATTTGTATAATGTGGCCGACGAGAACGTCTACAAGATGATCTCGGAGATTCTCGACGAGGTCGTCGCGCTGTTCCCCGGCAAAGTGATCCACATCGGCGGTGATGAAGTCCAGCCGGGCTTGTGGCAAAAGAGCGATGAAGTCACAAAGCTCATGAAGTCCAAGGGTCTGAAAACTTACAGCGACGTGCAGGTCTACTTCACCAACCGGATCTCGCAGATCGTCGAGGCCAAAGGCCGCCACATCATGGGCTGGAACGAGATAACCGGCGATCAGGTCCACGGCGGCCCGGCGGTCAAGGGCGTCGCCAGGCTGTCTACCGACGCGGTCGTGCAGTTCTGGAAGGGCAGCACGGACCAGATGACAGCGGCGATCCGGGCCGGGCACGACACGGTGAACTCGACGCACAGCAGCACGTATCTGGACTATCCGTACGGCAAGATTCCGCTGTCGCGTGCATACGCGTTCAATCCGATCCCGCGCGGGCTGGAGGACAAGTACAAATCCAAAGTCGTCGGGCTGGGTTGCCAGATGTGGGGCGAGTGGATCCAGACCGTCGAGCGAATGGAGTTCCAGGTCTACCCGCGGATATTCGCCTACGCCGAAGCGGCGTGGACCGAGCCGGGGCGTAAAGATTACAAGAGCTTCGCCGCGCGATTGGACGCCGCGCTGAAGCGACTCGATATTCTCAAGATCGGATACGCTTGCGGCGTTGTCGAGATGCGGAAGCACCCGGCCGACTATTTCAAGGATTTCGTGAAGATCGGCGCCTGGACCGATAAGCAGTTGCGGAAAGAATACATGTTCGAATTCGACGCCTCAGAGGTGGTCAATGGCGCCGGGACATACGAAGCGGCGGGAGTGGTGACCTCTGGCAAGCATTCGCTGTCGACGTATTGGATGGCGTTATATGAGGGCGGGCGGGAGATATCCCGCGACGTTCGCCCGGGATGGGCCGGTAAGACGAACGTAAACAACGTCTACCGCCTGACGGTCAAGAACTACAAACCGTCGGCCCGCTACAGCTTGAAGATGGAGGTCGACAAAGTCAAAGGCGCCAAGTGCAGCGGCGACGTCAAGATGCGTCAGGCGCCGGGTAAGTAGCGAGATCCAGCAGATCAACGGCGCCGATGATCGGGCCGATTTCCGCGCCAGTGTCGCCGGCGCTTATCAGCGTGCTTGTGACGATCGCTCCGGGATCCAGTCCGAGATCGCCGAATCCCGTTTCCAGCGAGGCGCTGAAGAGTATCCGATTTTCGAGTGCTTCAAATAATGTGCGTTCGTTCATTGTGTCCTGTTCTCCACAGGAAGAATAGAACACAAAACGCCGCCGGGCCAATCTCAAACGGATCAAATCGCCATTAGTCAGGGCCTGATGTCCCATACCGCGCCGTCTTTGACGATGAAACTCGAAAGCGGAAGGGTCAATCTGTAATCTTCCCAGTTTTTGTATTCATCCCGATAGTAATGGGCTTCGTAGCTGTATCCGCTTCGCGCCTCGCGCACCAAGGTCTGACCCGCCGCCAGATGACGCGAACCCTGCAGCCTGCCTTTTTGATTGATGTACAGGACCAGGACCCTCTTGCCGGTGTGATTCCGCCAGGTGACGGTGCATTTGGTCCAGGTCAAAGAAGAAGGGATTCGTTCGACGATTCGCGTAATGTTCAGCTTCGGCATTTCGGACTGCAGTTTGGCGACCGCGGCGGCCGACACGCCGGACTTTTCGGTAACCAGCAACTTCTTCAGGTTGGGCATCTTCTTAAACGTGTCGAACATCCGGACAAACGACTTATCGCCGCCGGTCCAGTCCTCGCCGAGCAGGACATTGGCCAGTGAGTCTGTCGGGAGTTTCGTGTCCTGACGGCGTCTAAAGTTAACTCTGCCGCCGAGTCGGCTTATTGCAAGTGCGGCGAGTTTCTCGGCGTTTCCTATACGGGCCGACTGCAGTGCCTGGCCGAGCCCGTAGGAGACCTTTGTGTCGCCTTGGCCGACCGATTCCATGATATCCACCAGGCGATACGCCGGCGACGGTATCGATAAAATCCTGACAGCCCGCCACTGCAGCGGCTTACCGCCAGACGGCTGGGTAAGTTCGAGCGAGACTCTGGCTCCGAGCGGAGCCTTCAGCGGAAATAGTAACGGCGCCGGATGGTTCCGCTAGCAGTCCGTTGAAAAGCCCGGTATTTTCGCCGCTCGTTACGCCGCCCGAATGCGGAGGGCCAACGCCTCATTTTGGTCGATGCGAACCAGGATTGGCGCCCGGGGACGATACAGATCGCTGAGGACCGCAAATATCGACCTAAGAACCGGCAAAATGCCGCTTCCGAGGTCCTGGAGGACCCGCGGCTTGCCCACCGAGAACAGCTTGCGCATTACAAGACCAAGGTTGAACCCGGCAACGTGAACAACAAGCCGCTTGAGAATGTTACGATGACCTCTCAGGTGCGTCCGCCTCATCCCCCCGGTCTCGTAGCAATGAGCGAACGGCCGCTCCAGAAGCTCGCCCCGCTTCCGCAGAAGAGCCTTGCCACGCTTGCCTCTGACCCTGCGCCGGTTGGCATACACGGCTTCGCGTTCGGCGGCTTTGGCTTTCCAGTTCCGCCGTCCGCGATCCGGTTCGGAGATATAGCTGCGAATTCCGGCCTCCGCCAGATCACGCGTCGTGTCATTACTGTGATAACCCTTGTCGCCAACAAACTCCTCGACAATCTCTTCGGCAAGGTCGTCGCCCGTCTCCGGATCGTCCCTGACTTCCGCGAGGTTTTCGGTGGCCTCCACCAGCGTCTCGGGCATGCTCGCCGTGTCACCCCGGTCGGCCGGCTGGAGAGTCACGCCCGTAATCGCGCCGGTCTCCAGGTCCACGGCATGCTCGGCCTTGTGGGCCAGGTGTGTCCGGCCGTCCTTCATCTTCGTGATCTTCGCATCCGGATCGTGCGGGTTCTCCCAATCCTTGTTGGAACCCTTGTTTTTACGCTTCTTAT
>CAZLEO010000517.1:0-3412 GCA_964558555.1 uncultured Rickettsiales bacterium
TCATGTTCTCAAGCACGCGCGGCCACACATATGTCCGCTGCATGCCGCCGACCAACGCGTATGTCCTTACCCGCTGTGACCTGGACGGAAAGAACATCTATATAGTCTCCCGCAACAATGAGCCGGACTACCTGCCCACAGTGATGAATGACGGACGTGTTGTTTATACCCGCTGGGAATACACGGATAAACCGTTATGGCGCGCCCAGGGACTCTGGGTGGTTAACCCTGATGGCACGCAGGTTAACACATTATGGGGCAACCAGAGCGTCTGGCCTGACCTTCTGAAGGATGCACGCAGTATTCCGGGCAGTCACCGAATCATGTTCACGGGAAGCGCCCATCACGACTGGTTTGCCGGTTCCGTGGGAATCATAGATCCCAAAAAAGGATTCAATTTTCCAAACGGCCTGACGAAAGTCACCGCCGATATCAGATATCCGGAATCAGGCAATGGCCCCGTGGATCCTGTTGAATCACCCAGGTACCACCGCAGCGGCGACTATAGCGCCTACTATTCTCCATACCCTCTGAGCGAAAAAGACTTCCTTGTCTCAGCCTCAGCCAAGCGCGGAGGCAAGTTCGTGCTTTACCTGATGGATGTGGACGGTAATCGTGAGCTTATCTACGAAGGTCATCATAACATTTTCCATGCAATGCCCGTAAAGGCTCGCAAGAAACCGCCTGTTCGCCCGGACATGGTTGCCTGGCCGACCAAAGAAGAACGCCTGACCCCAAAGCCCGGCGTAATATTCAGCAACAATGTATACGAAGGCACGCCGGAACAGATGAAGGGGAAGGTAAAATACATGCGGGTGCTGAGTATTGACGCCAAAACCTATACTTACTGGTACAAGCGAGCGATGATGTCGACCGGCCCGGCAGTCTCGGCTGTACAGTCGGAGGGAGTTAAGAGGATTCTTGGAACTGTTCCTGTTGAAAAAGACGGATCAGTCTCTTTCAACGCGCCATCCGGACTTCCTCTCCATTTCCAACTGTTGGATGAGAAGTTCCGTGCACTGCAGACCATGCGCAGCTTCACCGGCGTTATGCCCGGCGAGCGTCGCGGATGCGTGGGATGTCACGAACTCCGCAGTAACGCGCAACAGACAGACTTGCGCAGTATCGCCAACACCAGAAAGCCAAGCGATATCACACCGCCGCCCTGGAAGGACCTGACAGTAAGCTGGCCACGATATGTTCGGCCTGTGCTGGACAAGTACTGCGGAGAATGCCACCAGGGCAAAGGAAAAGCACGAAAGAAGCTTGATATGACACTGAAACGCGGTTCTGGCTGGGACCCGACCTATTGGCTGTTCATCGGCCGCCCGTCCTGGGGCAGTGCGTATCGAATGCCCAAGAATCCGCCGCCCGGATGGGGCATTGCCGACATGATCATGGTTGAAGCATATGGGAAGACGGACCCAGAGGCCTACAAAACACCAAAACCGATGACAAAGCTCTCATACAAGAGCAGACTCGTCGCGATCGCCTCAGGCAACCATCCGCCTGACAAAGACGGAAAGGTCCCGAAAGTTAAAATGGACGAAGTCAGCCGACGCAGAATTATCGCCTGGGTAGACGCCATGGCGCCCTATCGCGGAGATGAGGAAGTGCGCGCGATCTCGGATCCGGTCTTTACCGGAGTCGATTGGCTGTCCATACGCCCGAGAATCAAGACCGCCCCGGTGATTGTGAGACCCGGCCCGGTGGAATAATAAAAAACAAGGGGGCGGATTCACATCGGCGTAATTCGGATATGACAACAGGCTAAGGAGCACGCTATGGACAGTGTAATCAATAGACGGCGATTCATTAAACGGATCGGTCTCGGGCTGGCCGCCCTCGCTGCGGCGAGAGTCGCACGAGCGAAAGACGCCAAAACGGCGGACAAACCGAATATCGTTCTGGTTCTGGTTGATGATCTGGGATGGATGGACCTGTCCTGCCAGGGATCAAAGTGCTACGAAACCCCGCACATCGATAAGCTGGCGGAGTCTGGCGTTCGCTTCACCAATGGCTATGCTGCATGCGCCGTCTGCTCGCCTACCCGTGCTGCAGTTCAGACCGGCCGCTATCCGCATCGCACCGGCGTAACCGACTGGATCCGTGCCCGCTTCCAGGGCGGAATGATCCCAAAAGATAAAAAGAATCCCTGCTGGCGGCCGAAGGAACGGTGGATCAGCAGAGGAAAGCTGGTCGTTCCACACAACGCCCTCTGGCTGGAGAGTGAGGAGATCACTCTTGCAGAAATGCTTAAGCCTGCCGGCTACAAGAGCTGCTACATTGGAAAATGGCATTTGGGAACGGACCCCTGGTATCCAAAAGAACAGGGATACGACTTTAATTTCGGAGGCTGCGACTTCGGCCAGCCACCCAACTATTTCGACCCATATAGTAACAAGCTTCCGGGTCTGCCCGGGCGCAAGAAAGGTGAATACCTCACCGACCGTGAAGCCGATGAAGCGGCTGGCTTCATCCGCAAACACAAAGAGGTCCCGTTTTTCCTGATGCTGGCCAACTATGCAGTACATAGCCCTATCCAGGCGAAAAAGGATGACATCGCCGAGTGCAAGAGTAAGTTTAAGAATAAAACTGTCGCAAGACCAAAGAACTTCACGTACGCCGCAATGGTCAAGAGTGTCGATGACGCCGTCGGCAAGGTGGCGGCGACCCTTAATGAGCTGAAGCTCACCGAGAAAACCCTGATCATTTTCACCTCCGACAACGGAGGGGCTGACAATGTGACCAGTAACAGACCACTGCGCTCAGGCAAAGGGTATCCCTACGAGGGTGGGATCCGCGTTCCATTTATTGTCAAGTGGCCCGGTGTTGCACGCAAGGGCGTTACCTCGGATCAACCGGTAATTAGTATGGACATTATGCCGACGATCGCTGCTGCGGCAGGCGCCAGCCTCCCCAAGACCGACATCGACGGTAAGGACCTGAAACCGCTGCTCACCGGCAAGGGTACTCTGGATCGTAAGACGCTCTACTGGCATTTCCCGCATTTCCGCCACGGGCAAAGCCCCTACAGCATTATCCGTGACGGTGACTGGAAACTGATTAAGTGGTACGCGGGCAAGACCGCGCTATTCAACCTTAAGGAAGATATGGAAGAGAAAAACGAGCTCTCCGCCAAGATGCCTGAGAAGGTTAAGGAGCTGGATGCCAAACTCATGGCCCATCTGAAAGCAACGACCGATCGAATCCCTTTCGCCAAGACAAAGGGAAAGACAGGCAAGTGAGAAAGGAAGTATCATGAGATATTTATTAGCCCTATTGTCAATTGCAGCCCTTTCCAGCACCTCCCTTTTCGCAACCACTGAGTGGTTCGAGGAAAAAGATAATCCAGTCGATACATACATCGCCTCGATAAACAATATCATCAAGGCGGAGAAGCAGGCCGGAA
>CAZLEO010000518.1:0-3368 GCA_964558555.1 uncultured Rickettsiales bacterium
CCAGACCTGACCAGCGTTGACGCCTGATCGAGGCTTGGGTTGCCCATCGGGCAGGGCGGGGGGCGAGTCCGCTGCGCGGTGGTTCGCCAGCGCTCGAGCTGTTCCTTGCTAGTCCCCCCGTCGGTGGTACGCGTTGCGATGCTGGATGGGCATGCCAAGCCCCGATCAGGCGTCAACGCTGGTCAACGTCTGGATCTTGCCGACTTTCTTCCGGTTCTCAGTGGGCCATGGCCACGGTTCACACCTCCCGGTTGCGGGGGGATGGGTTTCGCAACCGAAAGTCGCAAGTCCAGACTTGACCAGGCGACGTATCCCACGGTTGCCCTCACCTACCCCCCGACCGCGACGCCACTCTCTCCCCCCAACCCCCGTCCCCCCCCTACACCACCTCCACCCGCCCCTCCCCATCCTCCCCGATCACATCCCCGATCACCGCCGTGACCAGACAGCGCGCCTCGGCCAGGCCGGCGATGGTGTCCTCGAGGCGGTCGGCCGGAACGGCCAGGAGGAGGCCGCCGGACGTCTGCGCGTCGAAGAGGGCGGCGACGAGGTTGGGATCCAGGTTGTCGGCCAGGTCGGCCCAGCCACCGAAGTGCTTGCGGTTGTCCTTGGACCCCCCCGGCACGAGCCCGGCCGCGGCCGCCGGCAGGACACCGGGGAGCAGTGGAACGTCATGGGCGTTCAGGCGAACGATCTTGTGGCTCGCCCGGGCCATCTCCACCAGGTGGCCGACCAGCGAAAAACCGGTGACGTCGGTGCAGGCGCGCAGCCCCTGTCCCACGGCGACCTCGCCGGCACCGCGGTTGAGGGTCGACATGGAGGTGACGGACGCGGCGATGCTCTCGGGCTCGGCGAGGTCGCGCTTGGTGGCGGTGCCGAGGATGCCGGTGCCGATGGGCTTGGTGAGCACGAGGACGTCGCCGGGGCGCAGGCCGGCGTTGGTGAGCATCTTGCGGGGGTCGACCAGGCCGGTGACGGAGAGCCCGTACTTGGGCTCGTGGTCCTTGACCGAGTGGCCGCCGACCAGGGCGACGCCGGCCTCGCGCAGGGCGTCCATGCCGCCGTCGAGGATCTCGGCGAGGATGGACAGGTCGAGCTTGTCCTTGGGGAAGCCGACGATGTTCATGGCCGTGACGGGGCGGCCGCCCATGGCGTACACGTCGCTGAGCGCGTTGACCGCGGCGATGCGCCCGAAGGTGCGAGGGTCGTCGACGATGGGGGTGAAGAAGTCCAGCGTCTGCACCAGCGCCAGGTCCTCGGACAGCTGATACACCCCGGCGTCTTCCGATCCGTCCAGCCCGCACAGGACCTTCGGATCGGTGGGCACGTCGAGCCCGCAAAGCGCCTTGTCCAGGTCCGCCGGACCCAGCTTGGCCGCTCAGCCGCTGGCCTTGGCCTGCATGGTCAGACGGATCTTCTCGTCGGCCATGTGTTCCTCCGTTGGGGTTCTGTGTAGTGGGGCATCCGGGCGGCGTCAACCGAAGGTTCAGATGACGAAGACCCAGTGCACGATGTGCACGTAGTCGCCCACCATCCCGTACAGCGGATCGGTACCGTTGGCGGCATCGATCATCAGCAAACCCAGGTGGCCCCAGTAGTAGTTGCCGTCCGCGGAGATGTAGTAGTTGAACGTGCCGATGCCGGACAGGGCGCCGTAGTCCATGACCATCAGCGAGATGGCCTCGGCGTCGCCGGTGCCGTTGAGGCCGGCCTCGTAGGGGCCCACGTCGGTACACCAGCTGGACTGGGTGCCCGAGCCGATGCCCGCGATGACGTCGTCGCCGTGGAACGCGCTGGAGGCCACGTCGCACGAGATGAAGGCGAGCACGGTGTTGCCCGACATGAGCATCTCGTTGGGGGTGACGTTGTACAGGTCGTGGTATCCGGCGGGACAGGAGCCGGTCCCGGAGTCGGTGATGTTGGTGAACTCGATGGTCTCGTCGGCCTCGTCGGGCCAGTAGCCGCCCTGGCCGGTGCCGTAGGCGTAGTCCGCGTCGAACTCGAACACGTGGTCGCACACGTCGTTCTGGCCCGCGTCGAGGACGGTGACGGTCATGTCCCCCCACACCGAGGCACCGCCCGTGGCCCAGTAGGTGTACTCGTAGCGCAGGTACTCGGCGTCCGGGTAACCCCAGCCGATGGGGAGGTCCACGTTGACCGTGGTGTCGCCGCCGCTGTGGCTGATGTCCAGCGTCAGCGTCTCCACCCCCGAGGCGGTGGGCTCGATGCCGACCCGCAACGGGGGTATCGAGGTCGCGGTCCCGCCGGGCACGATGATGTTCCAGGCGGTGTCGGCGATGATCACGCTGACGTCCGAGGTGGAGTTCAGGGTGCCGGTGACGCCGCTGGCGGGCAGGTCGCCCACGTTCTCGAGGGACACCTCGACGTGCCACAGCTCGCCCACCTCGATGTAGGCGTCGCCGTTGCCGGTGACCTCGTCGAACACCAGGGAGTCCACGATCAGGGAGGCCGCGGATCCCAGGGGGACCGTGACCGCGTTGATATCGGGGAACTGGTCCGAGTAGCTGCCGCCGATGCCCAGGTCCACGCCCACCCACACGTCCATCTCGTCGGCGCCGCCGAGGCCGATCTCGCCCATGTCCACGCCCAGGATGATGGTGTCGGCGGCGTCGTAGTCGACGGCCAGCGAGCCGGGGCTGGTCAGGGGGGCGGCCCAGTTGTTGGAGTCGGACCACAGCTGCAGGGCGTCGGGGTCGGGGTTGTCGTTGTCGTAGGTCAACGTGTACGTGTCCGTGCCGTTGTCCACGTACATGTCGATCATCACGTCCATGTCCGAGAAGACCTGGTGGGACGTGGTGCGGAAGCGCAGCTGGGACCCCTGCTGGCTGTACTCGTGCATGGACAGGTCCACGAGGTAGCCGTTGTGGTCACCGGCGGGATCGGCGGACGCCGAGATGGGGATCCACTCGGGATCGGTGGTGCCGTCACAGTCGTTGTCGACGCCGTCGTTGGGGATCTCGCTCGCGGTCGGGTTCACGTGGACGTCGGTGTCGTCGCAGTCCCCGGCGCAGGGGGAGTACCCGTCGAGGTCGCCGTCCTGCTCCTCCGACGGGACGACCGCGTTGCAGTCGTTGTCCAGGCCGTCGCACAGCTCGGGGGCGCCGGGGTAGATGTCGGCGTTGCTGTCGTTGCAGTCGCCGTCGGCAGGGGTGAATCCGTCCCCGTCCCCGTCCACGCCAGCGCCGGTGTCGTCGTCGTCGTCAGACACGTCGTCGTCATCGTCATCGGATACGTCGTCGTCGTCGGACACGTCGTCGTCGTCGTCGTCCGACACATCGTCGTCATCCGACACATCGTCGTCGTCCGCGCCGTCGACGTCCTCCCCGGCGGCGCAGTCCTCGACGTCC
>CAZLEO010000519.1:0-3366 GCA_964558555.1 uncultured Rickettsiales bacterium
TGCCGTACCTGGTCAAGAAGACAGGCCTCCCCGTAGTCTGGGCCTGGCCAACCACCTCGGCAGGTCGAGTCTTCATGTCTGAAAGTGGGCGCAGGTCCTCACTCAGTTTCGGGGTTCCCATGGCTCCTCCGTATCGCACGAAACACCGTACGCAAGTTAGCACGAATTGGGTCATGTGCAAAGGGGGAGTTCCGTGCGTTTGGTAGCGATCGGGCCGAGGCCGGTACGCGAAGACGGCATATAACATCGCGTGCTGCTGTCAGCGGCCGGGTTCATGGTACGGTGAAACTTGGGTGCGCTCCGTGGCAGGCGAAGCGAGGGGTAGCTCCAATCCTCAGCCGGCCGCTGCAGCAGACGCACAGGTGTTAGCGGGTCGGAAAGGCAGGGGAGGAAATACAACCCGATCAGGCGTACTCTATTCTGTTGGCAGTCCTTCTACAGCCTTGTTACTTGTTCAGCGGTCAAGCAGCGGTGATGGCTTCCGCGAGGTCGCTCTTCGATGCACCAAGGGCAACAAGGGCCCTCACAAGCAGGTCCAGCGATACCGACGGATCTCCAGCCTCCATCTTCGCCACGCGCGACTGGCTGGAGCCAATGGTCTTGGCCAGTTGGGCCTGGGTCATCGGGAGGTCCGTCCTCACCTTCCGAAGGCTCTTGCCAAGCTGTGCTTTCAAATCGAGGAGAGCGGTCTCTTCAGGAGAGAGTTCGAGGAACTCGTCTGCCGAGCCGACACGCCATCCAGCTGCTTCGAGGCGCTCCTTCTTGTCCTCATGCATCGTCATAGGCCTTCATCCTTCTCTTGCAGGCGTCAATGACACGCTTGGGCGTCTTCGACGTCTTCTTGCTGAACACCTCCAGAATCACGATGGCGTCTTCGTCCACGCGGTAGACGAGCCTCCATGTGGAGTCCTGGTCGTTCACACGCAACTCGTGGCACCTTGCTCCGATCGAAGGCATCGCCCGCGAGTGCGGCATGGAGAGCGTCTCTCCTCCTTGTAGCCTCCTCAGCAGGAACCCCGCCTCAAGCCTCGCTGCTTGCGAGAAGGGAGGTGTCCTCACTTCTCCGTGTAGCCACACCAACGGCTTGTCGTCAGGGCTCATGAGGACAAGATATGTCAGGTTTGACATACCGTCAAGTGAAGAACGCCCGCTAACATCGCGTGCTGCTGTCAGCGGCCGGGCTCGTGGTAGCCTGGAACCTGGGTGCGCTCCGAGGCGGGCGAGGCGAGGGGTAACACCCTTCCACTGCCGGCCGCTACAGCAGACGCACAGGTGTTAGCGGGACAATCAGAAACGGATGGTCTGTAGAGCGGCTGGATTGGTCGTTCAGGCTACATCTTTCTGGGAAAGAGCCCTCTGAACCGCTTCAGGCTCTTGCTCGATGATCATGAGTAGCACTCGAGCTGGGCCTCTTGGGTATCTCCTCCCCTGCTCCCAATTCCGAAGCGTAGCTACGCTCACGCCGAACGCTCCGGCGAATTCCCGCTGGGACAGGTTCAGTCTCTCGCGCACCGCGCGAACATCCACCATCGGTACTTCGACGCGGCGGGCGGTTCCTCCCGATCCTGTCGAGGCGTACTCGAGAGCGTCTTCAAGGCCTTCCTTGATGCTATCGAAAGCGTCGTTGCTCATCTTTTCACTCCATAGGCCTTGGTTAGCCTCTGCGCGAGGACCTTCAGGGTTGCACGCTCTTCTGCGCTGAGGTTGGCCTTCTCGTTCTTGGCGAAGACCGTGAGCAGGAACACGGGCATCGTGAGGTTGTGGAAGTAGTAGATCAGTCTGACTCCTCCACTTTTCCCTCGTCCGCCGAGTCGAAATCGGACCTTCCGAATCCCACCCGTTCCTCTCATCACCGCACCGCTTTCAGGATCACTGGCGATCATGGTGACCGCATCGAACTGCTCCTCTTTCGACATCAGCTTGCTGGCTCGTTTCAAGTACGAGCGGGTCTCTACCACGGTGATCAGCTTCCGCTTCCACGTCATACAGGCATGGTACGCCAATGGCGTACTGTCGTCAAGATCAAAGGGTTGCTGCTCGCAGTTGAAAAGCCGTTCCGTCGTGCGTTTGCACGCCAAAGGCCCGCTAACATCGCGTGCTGCTGTCAGCGGCCGGTTTCGTGGTAGGCTCAGCTTGGGTGCGCTCCGCGGCGTGCGAAGCGAGGGGAAACTCCCTTCCACTGCCGGCCGCTGCAGCAGACGCACAGGTGTTAGACGATCGACGAGACGGAATGGTCAGCTACCCTATGGGCGGATGATGAGGGTGATGAACGAGATCCGGTACCAGCGCGTTTCTGAGTTGCGAGAGCCGTGATGCAGAGGGCTGTCCGCAGTTTCAGTCTTGTGCTTCTGGCCTCCATCCTCGCTACGTCTGGCGCTTGCCGAACCAGAGGAAGCGATTTCGACTACTTCGTCGGCGCCGACGATGTGCTCGACGATGACGACGATTCGAACGACGACGACAACGGTTCAAACGACGACGATGATCCGAACGACGACGACGACTCGAACAGTGACGACGACTCCACGGGTGATGACGACACGGACACAGACTGCGACGACGCTGTGGCGTGTGCGGGAACCCAACCAGTACGAGGTGAAAAGGACCTCGAAGCCATCAGACTCTGCGAGAGCATCTCTGGTAGCCTGCTGATCGAGAACGGCGGGTGGCAAGACATTGCCGAACTACCATGCCTCGTGAGTGTCGAGGACGACGTCTGGATTTGGGAAAATTCGTCCCTACACACCCTGAGAATGCCTGCTCTAACCACGGTGCATGGAGAATTGAACGTAAGCGATCACGACAGCCTCGCTCATCTCGACCTGTCGTCCCTCGAAACCGTCGGGGGTGACCTTCGGATTGACGGAACAACGGCTCTGACCAGTCTCGATCTGCCCGCGTTGAGCAGTGTGGGATGGAACCTCGTCGTCCAGGACAGCACCGCCTTACAGAGCATCAACACACCGGCTCTAGTGAGTGTCGCCAGGAACGTCGAGTTCAGCAACACTCCCCTCTTGCCCCACATAGGCATTGCCCATGTCGAGGACATGGGTGGTTCCCTTCTCATCGAGTTCACCGACTGTGTCGCCAGCGTCGATCTCCCTGCACTCGTGACAGTCGGTGTTTCGCTGGATATTCAGTTCACTGACCACCTGACCAGCGTCAACTTTCCCGCCCTCACCAGCGTAGGTTCGGAGGTGTACATCTACGCAAACGCCGATCTATCCAACCTATCGTTACCAACCCTCACGTTTCTGAATTCGGACCTAGTGATTCACAGCAATACAGCTCTAACAGAATTCGATTTGTCCGGCGTCGCTGCAGTGGAGGGCTCCGTAGACATTTCGTACAACGGCATCAACGCCC
>CAZLEO010000520.1:0-3333 GCA_964558555.1 uncultured Rickettsiales bacterium
CCAACAAGGTTCCACGCGATTCACTGCGGCATCCGAACGCTCCCTGCCTTTCGCTCCTTGTCGGTTCAGTTCGTTGGCGGCGCTGGGCGCACCCGTGCACAGATTCGAGGGAGTCGTGGGATCTGCGGTTCAGAACTCAGTGACGACGACGACAGCAATCGAGCTACGAGGGCACGAGCGCGGCCTCGGACATTCGCATGAAGACGAGCGGGGGTGGGAAGCAATCCGAGGGGAACACCACGTCCTTGACCCCGTCGAGCCACCGCTCAGCCGCGGCTCGATACTCCTCCCTGAGCGCCCGCTTCTCTTGGACGAAGCGGATCCAGCGTTCGCGTTCGGTGGTGTGGCACCGAGGCGCAGGACTCTTCTTGATCGCTTCCGGATGGTCGTGGGGGTGTTGGGCCAGGATCTTGGCAACCCCGAGCGGTCGGCGACGCTTTACCTCGTTGGTCTTGCGGGTCTTTACGACGATGTTCTCGACCATCGATAGGACACGGCGGCGGCGCTCCTCGGGCTCGACATCCACCCAGCACGGCAGCGGGGTCAGCTCGAATTCGACCTTCTCCGCGTACTTGTCCTCGTCGAAGTCCTCACGTCGTCGCCTTGCGTACCACTCCGCGGTGCGGTCGTACCAGATCCCGGTCAGCGGAGTGCCTTCGAGCAGGGCATGAACACAGGTGGCTCCTGGCCACTCCCTGGGATCGGCGATCAGGCCTTCCTTGCACCCCTGTTCCAGGATGTACTCGAGCCGCTCGACCTGGGCGTCCTCGTCGAGGATCTCGATGTGGCGGTAGCGTCGCCCCCAGACCTTCTCCTTCCACTTGAACTTGCGGCCAACTTCTCGAGCCGTGTTGCTGTTCAGGTAACACATGAACCTCGCGAGCAGGCGCACGTCCGGAACGGTGATGATCAGGTGGTAGTGGTTGGACGCGAAGAAGAACGCGTGCACGGGGATGCCATAGCGGGCGGCAGCGCGGCCGATGATCCCGAGGAGGATTGCGGTGATCGCTGGTGAGGGTCGCAAAAGGTAGCGGCCCTGGATAGCGCGTGTGGTGATCTCCACGACCGCGCCGGTTGGGATATGTCTGAGTGGTCTGCTCATGCCCGATAGCTTCGCAAGGGCCGTGCCACTGGACTACCGAGAGACATGTGGCTGAGATCAGTACGGTTTTCGCTTCGCCAGTCGGAAGTCCACGAGTGCTGGGGGTAACAGACCGACCGAAAATCGGACGGGGTGACCGATATCCGGTCTGTGAATCGGGTGGAACCGCGAGGGAACCGCGAGGGGAGTGAATCGGGTGGAACCGCGAGGGGTCTGTGAATCGGGTGGAACCGCGAGGGGTTCGAGGAGGGGTACGCGCTGCTGAGCTTCCGCAACGACCGGGTGAGCTGGGAGTACGTGGATTACGGGTGGGAGGCGCGGGGGTAGGGGGCTTGGACCCACCCGGCGCCGTAGGAAGAACCCTCGCCGCGATGGTATGTACCTCCAAAGGACTGTGCCGAAGCACGGGCAATCCGCGGAGGTCATCGAGTGCGCGCGTCAACGCTGGGTCTCGCAGTCGGGATGCTCGTCGCCCTGGGCGCCGTGGCTCCACCCACCGAGGCGGCCGGCGGGAGCCGGCGGGACGCAGCCCAGCTCCGGCTCGAGCGCCTGGCCCACGACGCGTTGAGGGCACAGTTCTCCTCTTGCCTGATGGCGCTGAGCGAGGCCGAGGTGACCCCTCACCTGCCCGCGACCTTCGAGCTGAGCGGATCGCTGAGTCGGACCGAGTCGGGGGCGCTGCAGCTGGACTGGATACGGGTCGGGGGAGGCCCCGCGGTCGTACAGGAGGCCTGCTCGAACGACCCGTTCGATGCCGCACGTGCCTGGTGGTTCGATCCCTGGAACTTCGAATGCCAGTACGAGGCGCAGGACATCCCGCGACGGTTCATCCCGCAGAGCATGGAGGTCGTCGCCACGGTGGAGGTCACCGAGTTGAGCTGCGGCCTGCAACGGGACACGCCCATCGCCCACACCTCCTACGAGCCGCGCGAGGACGTGTTGCCGTGGCAGGAGGGGCTGAGTGACCTCTGGTACTTCAAGGACAGCTGCTCGGAGACCCTGGAGGGCTGTCGGGCGCTGCTCGCGCGGGGATGTTCGGCGGAGCACATGGCCATCGCCTGCGAGGCCGAGGCAGCGCGGATCGACGAGCTCGCCCAGGACGACGTGATTGCCGCTCTTCAGGCCCTGCCGCCCGGGGCCTTCTCTCCTCGAGCCTGCCCGGACCTGAGGGGGCGTGTGATGGACGCGGCCACGAACGAGCTCGTCGAGGCGGCCGTGGCCGGGGATGTGGAGCGGGCCCGCACCCTGGCCGAGGCGCTGATCATCGCTCACCCGGCGCTCGCCGAGTTCGACGTGTTCTCCAGGGACCCGAGCAGGCATGGCAGACAGAAGGACCTCCTCGACGCGCTCGCAGGGTGCCTGGCCGAGAACTGGGAGTCCGTCGCACACATCCGCAAGTTCTCCGGCAACGAGAGCATCAACATGGGTGGGGATCTGTTCTTCGAGGACTCGTTCGGAGATCGACCCATGGGCACGTGCATGACCCGGCGCAAGGCGGGGCGGCCCGAGGGCCTGCACGGCCAGCCCCTGCAGACCGAGCTGCTGGACCTCATCGCCCTGGTGTACGTCGCCGAGCTCAGCCGGGAGGCGCCGGACAGGATGCTCCGAGCGTACCTGCGGCTCACCGACATCAATCACTGGACCTATGTCAACCTGATCGGGGGTCACACACGCGAGGCGATAGCCGCCGCCGTCGCCTCGATCGAGGTCCTCCCGGGGTTCGCCGAAGAGCTCGAGGCGCACGAGGCGCGCATGGCTGCCAGGCGCGCTGCGGCGGAGGCGGAGGAGACGAAGCAGGCTGCGCGCGAGGCCTACGGCCAGCGGGGCGAGTGGATGCGCGAGTTCGGTCACCGTGATGTCGACGACTTCGTCGCGGACCTCGCGGCGTGCGGGGTGCTGCACAAGCGCGTCGGCGCCGGCTGTCCCGGGGAGGTCTACGCCAAGGGGGTCAGGCTGTTCTGCGAACACAACCTCCGGCCGACGCTGGAGATCGTGGATACGGAGGTCGTCGAGGGTCTTGCCAGGGGCTCGTGCGGCGGTCCCATGATGACGACCTCGCTGAGCTACGGCGGCGTCTCGATCCCCTTCGATCCGCAGACCTGTGCGGCCGAGGTCCTCAGCTGGTGTGAGTAGGCGACGGCGTGGTGGGTCTGTGAATCGGGTGGAGCCTCGCGGGAGCCTCGCGGGTGAATCGGGTGGAGCCTCGCGGGAATCGGGTGGAGCCTCGCGGG
>CAZLEO010000521.1:0-3272 GCA_964558555.1 uncultured Rickettsiales bacterium
GAGGTCACGATCGCTGGCGGGAACTGGCTTTCTGAGTTCCTGCGGCTGCTCTCAGTACCGCCATCACTTCTCCGTGCCAACTGGGGCTTCATCTGGTAGTAGGGGCCGAGTGAACGGTCCGCGAGGGTGCGATAGTAGTCCCCGAGGCGCCTGACCTTTCGCAGATGGTGCATGGACGAGGGGGATCCCTCGTAGTACTCACCTAGCAGCCTTCCGAAGCTGTCAAATCCAATGGGGCGGTGTACGACCACCTCAACAGGAGCAGATTCGAGGGCACGCACGTAGTCCACGCGTCCTGCGCCCTGGTCGAATTCCCACACGGTCTCACCAATGTAGATCTCGTCGGTCTCGTGTCCGAAGAGTACAAGTCGTCTTGGATTGATGAAACGCCCCAATTCATCCCGTCCCTGCACCTGGAGTTGTTCATTGGGACCAAACACCTCCCGGTATCTCTGGTCGAGGTTGAACACCTGCACGTCGCACGTTGCGATGAAACGCAGGTGACTGAACTCCAGCCTGACGAGCGCGTTTGTTGCTTCGGGAAGAGGCTGTTCGTCTTCTGTCCGATCGAACATGTTCCACGACATGTTCGCGAGGTCGGGATACTCCTTGACGTACACCCATGCGACCACGCTGTGCTCCCCCCACTCCTCGAACATCCCCTGCATCCGTCCGGGTCCGCGAGGTTTGGAGACCGCGACGGGCAAGATGGTCTTGCTGAACACGACCTCTGCCTGGTCTCCGTCGGTTCGGACCAGGTGGACTTCGCCCACCTCACCGAGCAGCGCTAGTTGGTACATTCCGTCCTCGGTGCCGGTGAGTTCGGAGAGGACATCGAAGTACTGGAAGTCCGGATTGAGGTAATCGGTGTAGTCGAGGGCCAGGGTGTCAGGGTCTGCGTCCGGGCCAGCCTCTTCGACAATCACCTCGGGTTTGCGCATCCGATCTCGGGGTGGCAACTCAACCCTTCCCGCCAGCACAGCAGGATCATTGTCCATTGACGCTGCCCGCATTGCTGCCGCATCGAGGATGTGCAGCTTCCGATCGAAGTGGCTCAGCACGTAGATGTAGTCACCGGACTCCGACTGGGTCATGCCGCAGGGCCAGTACCCGACCTGGTTCACGCCGTGGAACGAGTCCAGCAGCGTCAGCCCCAGCGCGTGCTTCAACACGGGATTGGCGAGATCCGGCAGCTCGGCGCCCTCTTCGGGGATCTGGAGCATCAGGATCTGACAGCCACCGAGGCGGCTGAGCACGAGCAGTCGGTCCGGGTACTTGTTCGAGAACAGCATCATGTACGGCGCCGTGCCCACCTGGATCTCGGGGCAGAGGAGCCATGGAGCCGTTCCCGAACCGGCAAATGCGTGGAACTCGCCTTCGCCCACTGCGCCGAACAACTGGAGCTGCGGGACGATGGGTTCGAATCCGGGTTCCTGCTGCTGGGGAACGGTCTCGTCGAGTATCTCGAACAGCGGATGGGGAAGGTCGCCGAACTCGTCGCCGAAGATCTCGGTCGGGCCGAGCACGTCGACCGCGTGGGCGTCGTCGCCAGGTAGCGAGTACTGCTGGCTCAGTTCATCCCCACCGAGATCGAGGGTGAAGACCTCCGACGCCGCGCCCACCCGATCGACGTTGGGGATCAGCACGAGCATGGCTGCGCCTGCGCTCGCCGCGGCGAACTCGTGCTCGGCCACGTCGTACTCGCCGTCGATGGCGACCACGTCCTTGGTCTGGATACCGACGGCGGCGGATCCGTCGTGGCTGGCCGTGTGGGCCACGACGTCGGGCGTGTACACGTCCACCCAAGACAGGTAAGGGGGGATGGCGTGCCCCGCGTGGTCGTACTGGTCGAACTGTTGCTGTGGAACCCGCGCCGGGCAGTAGAGCCGATCGTGGAGGACGGCGAGCCTGCCGGTGTGCTTGTTGCAGGCCAGCCCCTTGACGTCGACCAGCTGGGTCACCTCGGTGCGGTATTGCTCGCTGAACCAGGCGTTCGCCAGTACGAAGCCCAGAAGGTGTCCCGGAACGAGACGATCTACAGCGTCCCCCTGTTCCTCGCCTTCATCCGCCTCCACCCAGATCGGGTTGGTGGCCACGTGCACGAGCCCGGCGCGACTCGCTGTGACCTGCGTAGCCACGCCGATCTCCGACGCCTGAGGCAGGATGTGCTCCTCGGCTGTGGTCGAGAGCTCCGAGTCGTTCGCGTAGCGGTACAGGACAAGCTTCTGCTCGATGATCTCGTTCGTGCCGGGTTCCTTGTCGTGGACCAGCAGCACCAGGGCTCCACCTGCGACACCGGCGACGCCCACCTCGTACTGCTCGAGCCAGGCCATGTCGACGATGGACTCCACCGAGAGCACGGTGGGCCGCACCAACAGCTGATCGAGCTCTGGGAAGTTCTCGGCCAACCATTCCCGGTACGGATCCTGCTCGACGTGCTTGGTCGCGGCCTCGAAGTCGCCGTGGACGTGGATTCGGTTGTCGTTTTCGAACCTGAAGTGCAGGAGTCTGCGCGAGCTGAGCTCGTAGCGGTTGTCCGCCGTGAGTGACTCGGGCTGGGTCTCCATGGCCGGATCGTACACGACCACCACGAACAGGTCGCCGTTGTCGGCCACGGCCTCGGCCAGGGTGACCGGGCGTTTGATGCCCAGGGCTGGACGGCTCTGGAAGAACTCCAGGTTGCACAGCTCGGCGAAGGATCCCGATGCGAAGGTGTGCCAGGCCTTGGACGAGGGGACCGTGGTGGCGAAGAGGTCGTCACCGTCCAGGTGGACGGACCACAGGGTGCCGTCGCCGTACCGTAGCTTCTTGGCGTAGTCCTGCTCGGGGACTCCCAGGGGCCAGGACCGGCCGACGTGATTGTGTGCCAGCTCGACCGCAGCGATATCCTCGGTCAGGCTGCCTGCGGCGTAGACCTCGCGACGGTCCGGCGCGTAGGCGATGACCACACCCTCGAGCACGTTGCCGTACCCGGACGGGGCGTCGAAGACGACCTCGTTGGTGTTGACCTCGAAGACGGACGTGGCCTGCTCGGACGCCTGTGCCTCGCGGCCGAACTCCTGGGCTTCGTCGCCGGGCCCGAGGCGCTGGTCCACTTCGGCGTCTCGGGGATCCGCGTCTTGAGGATCCCACGGCACCCACTGGTCGATACCGACCGGCACGTCACACCGGCTTGTTGACGATGTACAGCTCCACCACGGCCCATTCGCCGGCCCCGCCGCCCACGCCGATGTCGAAGTGCAGGAACTCGCTGAGAGGCCCGTTGTTGGCCG
>CAZLEO010000522.1:0-3236 GCA_964558555.1 uncultured Rickettsiales bacterium
CCCTTCCATCCCTCCAGAGCCTGATCTCGCCTTCCCTCCCCCATCGCCACCCACCCATGGGCCCCGGAGCGCAGGCCGGGTCAAGGGTGGCGCCACAGGCGCCACGAGCGAAGCGAGCTTGCCCTTGACGCGGTCGAGCACCGGGGCACGCTGATCCGGCGATGGGCGGGGACTCGGACTCGAGATTCGGAATCGGGTGCGGGAGCGGGAGCGGGAGCGGGTAGGGCGGGGGAGCGGGTCGCTTACGGCATGAACGTATAGCTGAAGCTATCGAACATCCCACTCGCGTCCTCGGCATAGAAGGTCACGTCGTAGGCATCACCGCAGTACAGGCTGTTGCCGTTGCCTTCCTCGATCCAGCCGCCCCAGTAGCCGTCACCCTCCCAGTTGAGGGTGTACTCGCCGGCGAGGTCGCCGGTGTAGTAGTCGTAGAAGCTCACGACGACCCACTCGACGTCGGTGAAGCCGTCGGCGTCGCTGACCAGGGTCTGGAACTCGAACATCCACTGGTGACCGGACTCGAAGCAATCGACCCAGGTCTCGATGGGGTTCTCGCTGATGGAGGGGGCGTTGACGACCTCGCTGAGGACCAGGGAGTCGGAGTTGCCGTTCCAGTCCTCGACGTAGAAGACCACGTCGTAGGCGTCGCCGCAGTAGAGGTTGGTCTCGCGCTCCCAGGACCAGGCGCCCCAGATGCCGCCGGACTCCTCGAACAGCTCGACCTGATCGATGTAGGCGCCGGAGTAGGTGTCGTAGAAGGTGGCGTCGACGATGCGGATGTCGCTGAGGCCGTCGGCATCGTAGACCTCGGCCTGGTACTCCCAGTAGTAGTCGTGCTGGTGGGTGTCCCACTCGCAGAACCAGTACGTGGCGCCGGAATCGTAGACGACGGGGGAGTGACCGTAGTCGTGGGGCTCGTCCACGACGAATACGCAGCCACCGAGCATCAGCCCGATGGAGGTGAAGAAGACGGCAGGAAGGGAATATCGTTTCAGCATCGTTCGGTCTCCTTTCGTGGCGCCCACTCAACGGTCGTTCGTGTTCGCTACGACCCTTGTGACGCCAGGAAACCCGGGATCATTCAAAAATGGAAGTGCAAATTCCGCGTTGGTAATGGCCTGGTAACGATGCGTCAGCTCAAACGCGCCAGCACACCCTGGAAGGATCGGGACTCGTCGAAGCCCTTCTTCGAAGGGAAATCCGGGCCAGGCGGCGCCGATCGGACCTCGGCCGGGCGCCGGTGGGCGGCGGCGGCGCGGTCCTCGACGAGGCGGCGCAGGCGGGTGCCGCGGGCGCTGCGGAGGTTGAGGCAGGCGAGCAGGGTTCCGCCGGGGGCGAGGACGCGCAACACCTGGTCGAGCAGGGGGCCGTAGCCCTTGTGGACGTTCCAGCCGCGGCCGCCGCGGGCCGACGCGGGCGGATCCACCACGACCAGATCGAAGCTGGCGTCGGCCAGGCCGGCGCAGTACTCGGCGGCGTCCCGTCGCTCGGTGCGGTGGGCGCCCGGGTCGAGGTCGTTGAGCGCCACGTTGGCGCGGGCGCGCTTCAGCGCCGGGGCCGAGAGGTCCACGTCCACGACCTGTTCGGCGCCGTCGGCGAGGGCGGACACGGAGAAGGCCCCGGTGTAGGCGAACAGGTTGAGCGCGCGGCGGAAGGGGCCCAGCCGCTGCAGCAGCGCCCGGTTGGCGCGCTGGTCCGGGTACAGGCCGGTGGCCAGCGGGCCGAAGGGCGTGACGCCGAAGCGCAGGCCGCGCTCGACCACGACGATCTCGTCGGGGGGATCGCCGGCGACGTTGTGCCCGGTCACCGGGGATCGCCGCAGGTCGGCCAGGTGGTCCTTCTCGTACAACATCTGCAGGCCGGTCCGGCGCTGCAGCTCGGCGTAGATGCCCGGCAGCCAGGGCTGCAAGCACAGCGACTGGCGCACGGCGAGCAGCGCCGGGCCGTAGCGATCGACGAACAGCCCGGGCAGCCCGTCGGCCTCCCCGTGCACGAGGCGGTACACGTCCGTGTCGGCTGCGCGGAGCAGGCCGGCGCGTCGGTCCAGGGCGTGAGCCAGCCGCTGCAGCGGATCGAACGTGCCGCCCGGACGGTCCACCACGCGCGCGACGACCCGCTCTCCGGGGCAGGCCAGGGCCAGCCCCACGGCGCGCCCGTCGCGTGTCTCCAGCTCCACGCGCTGCCCCGCCGACAGGCCGCCCAGGGAGCCCGTGTCCCGGTCGGGCAGCACCCATGGGTGCCCCCGGCGGACGATCCCCGCGGTGGCCTTGCTGACGCGCAGTTTGCGCACGGACATGCTTCACTCCGGTCGAACTCCAGGTATAACGCGGTTCACCACCGACTTCATCGTGGTTGTGGCCGTCCTCGTACCCTGTGCTACGTTTGGAGGGCCTGGAGACGCCGCAGATGAGACCATCGATCCTGTGCTGTCTGACGCTGTTGCTGCTGGGAAGCGGCTGCGAGAGCCTCTACGACACGTACACCCCCGTGGCCATGCAGATGCTGATCCTGGGGGTGCAGCACGACCGCGGGGTGTCCGACGAGATCGACTTCTCGGACGACTACGTGGACGGCAACGTCAACATCCGCGTGTACCTGTCCGAGGCGCGCAACTTCGAGAGCGTCGGCGCGATCCCCGCCGAGGGCGCCGTGGTCCTGGTCAAGGGCGCGGCCATGGGTACGCTGGAGCTGATCGACCGCGGGGGCGGCCTGTACGGCCTCGAGACCGCCGAGAACCCGGACCTGCGCTACGACGACAAGCACGACTACGAGGTGACGGTCATCTACGCCGGCAAGGAGCGCAAGGCGTGGCTGTGGCTGCCCGCCTCCCCGTGGACCGACACCGACGACACGCACCAGGCCAACCAGGCCATGTCCCTGCACCTCGATCCCGACGACTTCGACAACGCCGTGGGCGTGGCCGTCAGCGAGGACGGCGCCATCCTGTACAACGACGCCCCCGACGATCTCGACGCCCTCGTGGAGTTCGCCTCCCACTCCGGCGTCGGCACCTACACCTTCCCGGGCGAGGCCTTCCCCTCGGCCGGCCGCACCCAGGCCGTCGGCGTGGCCGGCATCCGCGTCAGCCGTGGTGAGGAGTACTTCGAGGACATGGACAACGACTCCTGTCGCCTCGCCGCCGGAGTCGCCGCCCTCGAGCTCGTCGATATCGAATAAGCAGAACCGTCGACCCACCAACCGTCGACCCACCAACCGTCGACCCACCAACCGTCGAC
>CAZLEO010000523.1:0-3210 GCA_964558555.1 uncultured Rickettsiales bacterium
CGCAGGATCAACCCGGCCTCGATGGTCTTGCCCAGCCCCACGTCGTCGGCGATGAACAGGTTGGCGCGGGGCATGGTCAGCGCCTTGCGCAACGGCTCGAGCTGGTAGGCCTTGACTTCGATGCCAGCGCGGTACGGCGCCTGGAACAGCCTGGCGTTGGTGGATGTGACGCAGTTCCAGCGCAAGGTGTGGAGGTACGCCGAGAACAACCGCGGGGCGTCGAAGCCACGCGACGCGATGAGCGACCAGTTCGCGCCATCGAGCACCCGCCGGTCCGGCTCGTGCTCCCACAGCACCTCCAGCGGATCACCCTGGGCGTCGTCCTCCAGGCACGACAGCCGTACCAGGGTGGCGTCCGTGGGCTCCGGGGGCGGCACCACGTCCTCGACCAGGTACTGGCGGGCGCGGACGCGAACGATCTGGCCGGCCTGTGGGGTCATCGCTCCACCCCGCGACCGCCCCGCGACCGCTCCCTGGCCCACGCGTCGATGTCCTTGCGCAGGAATCGCCACTGGCCGCCGACCTTGAAGCCCGGGATCTCGCCCCTCGTCACCAACCGCCGGATGGTCTTGGTGGAGACCTGCAACAACTCGGCGACCTGGTCGATGGTCAGGTACTCGTCTCCCATGAGGTCCACTCCGTCCGCTCGGCGGGGTACGAAATCGAATGTTCGGTCACCTGGGATTCGGTGTCCAGTCTTGTCCTTCTTTGACCACCTTGACAGCTATGGCACGCAACGCGGGTACAGAGAACAGACGCAAGGGCTCTGCCTGTCTCGTCGAGGAATACTCACGTATGGTCGCGTACAGCGACCCACCGGACATCTCCCCAGTCACCATGCAGGTAGTGGTTGGCATCCCACCACTTGACGACCACGTTTCCAACGAGTTCGGTCAGGTTGAGGAACAGCAGGTGAAGGCTCCGATCGTCGGTCCGGCAGTGAAACCACTTGATGTCGGGTTGCGCTTCCCGCTGAGAATCGGCGATCAAGCTGGCCGGTGCGTTGTCGAACAGAACGCACCCCCTCCCAAGGACGAAGACCCCGTCGATAGCCGGCCCCTTGACGTGCATCCGGTGGCCTTGCTTCAGCTCCCACGCCGGATATCGAATCCCCTCATTCGTATAGATCTGCGTGAGCCACTTCGTAATCGTGTCCATACGCCTCGGGCCATCGTAGGCAACCACGTAGTACATCGGCGTTGGCGGATCCCAACCGGCTCGGAATGTCCCCTCCAGGTAGTGCGGCTCGAGGGCCTTGATCTTCGCCGCGTTGCGGACGACCTTCTCCAGACCTTTCTTCGTCAGCCTCGACTTCACCTCGATGACCGCAACCACCGACTCGACGATGAAGCAGTTGATGCCTCCGCCCAGGGATAGCCTCGGGTACGTCGGATCGAATAGGACGACGTCGTTCTGGGGGCGGCTCCCTCCCGGCTTGGATGACGAATCGATGATCTCGCCGGTGCCAACTTCCATCTTCCTGCTGAGGTGTTCGACGAGGAACTCGCGTACGAAATGTTCGCGTGGAGTGCCTCTGTGAAGAGCGTGCCCAGCGGTCTCCCCGAGATCACGGAGCGCCAGGAGATACTTCTCCACCGATGCGAAGTGCTCTTCAAGCATGGATTCGACCTCCTGCGATGAACTGAATGCCACAAGTCATGGGAGCGGCATTGAAGCAGGATATCATGGCCCTGATGGTGAATCGGGCCGCCCCCCGGTCCGCGGGAGAAGGGTGCGACAGCTCGCAGACCGGGGGACGACCACGAAGTGATGGTCAAGGGGGATCCGGGCCGGCCCGCAGGGCGGTGCGGGCGAAGCGCAGACGAACCCGATGCTCGGCCTCGCGCTCGGCGGTCGCGCGGTCGAGCCCGCCGTCGAATTCTTGGATGGCCGCTCGCTCTTCGAAGTCCTCACGGGCGTCGGCCGGCCAGCCGGCCACCTCGGGCGGCAGGAGGGTTCCGGATCGCAGCAACTCGACGAGCGAGGGCCGGTGCTCGGCGACGAGGTCGCGGCGCCGCTGGTCCAGCGTCCCGGTCGGTGCTCGGAAGCGGATCTGCTCGCCATCCATCCACAGGACGGCGCCCGCCTCGACGAGTTCCAGCAGGAGATCGGCGGCGGCGGTCACAGGGAGCCCTCCTCCTCGTCGACATCCGCGGGGATGCAGGTGGCGGATGGTGGTTCGCCCTGGTCGCCGGGCGGACCGTGGAGAGCCACAGCAGGGCCAGCCGCCAGCGGGGCGGCGGGCTCGGTCGGTGAGCCGGGGCCGGACGGTGAGTCTGGGTGAACTTCGGATCTCGGAAGTTCACCCGCTGTTTCCCCTTGTATTTCAGGCACTTGAATAGGCCCGGGTGAACTTGGGTGAGCTTCGCTCTCCCCCATACGTATACGCGATCGATCTCCTCCTTCCGGAGGATCCTCTTCTCGCCCGTACAAGAAGGTGGGACGAAGTACACCAAGTTCACCCGAAGGGTGCTCGGACGGTTGGTTTTCCCTGTCATTACAAGAGGATGCGCAGGGTGAACTTCGGGGTGAACTTCGGGGGATCTCGGGGCCGATGTTCACCCCGGAGCCGGTGGGCGGGCCTACGTGGAGCAGGCGCCAGACGCGAGCGCGCTTGCGGGTGCCGGTGGACACGACCTGGAACTCCCCGAAGACCCGGTCGTGTTGCTTGCGCAGCTTGCGGCCGAAGGAGGAGCGCTGGGAGCGCTCGTTGCCGCGGGTGGACACCAGGCCGTCGATCCCCTCGGCGATGGGGAAGAGGTCGGCGGAGGTGACCTCGTCGCTGTGGTGCTCCTCCCACCAGGCGGCCACGAAGGTGCGCCACATGCCGCCCTCGGTGTCGGCGGCCTCGTACAGCTCGTTGACGTTGGCCAGGAAGCCCTCGATGCGGGCGTGCTCGAGGATGCCGCCCAGGACCCGGGACCAGCGCTCGTAGCCGCCCAGGGGCTTGCTGGACGCCGGCGGCGAGCCATGGGCGACCCATCCCTGGGCCAGGACCAGGGCGGACCAGACGAAGGGGGCACGGTGGCGGCGAGCCCACGAGCGCAGGGGGTTGTGGCGGAAGCCCTCGCGCTGGAACGGGCGGTCCATGCGCGGGTCGATGCGGATCCGGATGAAGCGCCGGGCGAGCTCGGTGCTGAGGGTGACGTTGTTGCCGGTGGCGACCCAGAGGCAGCGCACGGGCACGCGGATGGTCTCGTTCTTGCCCAG
>CAZLEO010000524.1:0-3067 GCA_964558555.1 uncultured Rickettsiales bacterium
AAGGGCATGCGGGCGAAGCCGAAGTGGGCCTTCAGCCTGCGCTTCTGGGGCTTGGCTCCGTCGCGATCCTGGCCAAGCGCGAACTCGAGGAGGCTGCGACCCGCTACGCCCAGGGCGGCATCGCCGCCGTCTGGCAGGCCCCCGACTCCTTCGAGGCGCACATCCGCGACACCATCGAGGCCGGCGTCGAGCTCAACGACCGCGACGCCGTCGCCCTGTGCGTCCGCGAGGGGCCCCGCCAGGTCCGGCGACTCATCGATCTCGGCGTCGACTTCACCCGCAAGGCCGACGCCCCAGCTGGCTTCGACCTCGGCCGCGAGGGCGGCCACAGCGAGCGCCGCGTGCTCCACGCCGGCGACATCACCGGCCACGCCCTGCACCGGGCGCTCCTGCGCGCCGCCCAGCGCCACGACAACATCCGGCTATTCCCCGACCACGCGGCCATCGACCTGATCACCTCGAAGAAGTTCGGCGGTTCCGACGACCGCGTGCTCGGCGCTTACGTACTGGAGCCAGGATCGGGCCGCGTGCTGACCTTCGAGGCGTCCGTGACCCTGCTCGCCACGGGCGGAGCGGGGAAGGTCTATCTCTACACGTCGAACCCCGACGTCGCCTCGGGCGACGGCATCGCCATGGCCTACCGCGCCGGCGCGACCGTCGCCAACATGGAGTTCGTCCAGTTCCACCCGACCTGCCTGTTCCACGCCGAGGCCAAGAACTACCTCATCAGCGAGGCCATCCGCGGCGAGGGTGCCCAGCTCCGGCTCCTCGACGGCACGCGCTTCATGGGGCGCTACGACGAGCGCGCCGAGCTCGCGCCGCGCGATATCGTCGCCCGCGCCATCGACCACGAGCTGAAGGCCCGCGGCGAGGACCATGTCCTGCTGGACTGCACCCACCTCGAGGCCGACTACCTCCGCGAGCGATTCCCCCGGATCCACGCCGCGTGCCAGCGCTGGGGATTCGACCTCACCCGGCAGGCCCTCCCCGTCGTCCCCGCGGCCCACTACTTCTGCGGTGGCGTCCGCACCGACCACGACGGTCGCACGGACCTCCCGGGGCTCTACGCCTGCGGCGAGAGCGCCCACACCGGCGTCCACGGCGCCAACCGCCTCGCCTCGAACTCCCTGCTCGAGGCCGCCGTGTTCTCCACCCGCGCCGCCGCCGTCGGCCTCGACGCCCTCGACGATGGACGCGCAGCGCACCGTCCAGAGGTCCCTTCGTGGGACACCGGGCACGCCACCGAGCCCGACGAGATGGTCGTCGTCACCCACAACTGGGACGAGATCCGTCGCTGCATGTGGAACTACGTGGGCATCGTCCGCTCCGACAAGCGCCTCTCTCGCGCCATGCGCCGCCTCGAGATGCTGTCCGAGGAGATCACCCAGTACTACTGGGACTTCCACCTCACCGGCGACCTCCTCGAGCTCCGCAACATCGCCGTGGTCGCCTCCCTCGTCACCCGCTGCGCCCAGCTGAGGCGGGAGAGTCGAGGGCTGCACTACAACATCGACTGCCCGGAGACGGACGAGGCATGGTTGGTGGATACCGTGGTGCGGCGAGGGGTGGATCACTCTCCGGTGGCGGTGGAGCAGGGTAGGTAGGAGAGCGGGTCGTGCCCGTCGGCGGTCCACTCCATTCCGGGGCGTGGATTCGGGCGATCGGCCCGCCGAACTCCAGGACCAGATGGTTGGGGGAGGAGAGGATCGGGGTGGTAACATCGACCGATGCTCTAAGGGGGAGCCATGTACAAGACGACGAAGACCCTGGCGACCGCCGCGTGGGTGGGGCTGCTGCTGTCCATCTCGGCGTGTAGCGACGTCAGCGTCGCCGAGGCCGATCACGACTCGGACGGGTACACCGAAGACGAGGGCGACTGCAACGATCGAGACGCGGACGTCCATCCCGGCGCGCAGGAGGTCTGCGATGCCGTCGACAACAACTGCGATGGGCAGATCGATGAGGGATTCGACATCGATCAGGACACGTTCACCGTCTGCGGACCGGATGGGCAGCCGGGGACCGAGGACGACGACTGCGACGACAACGACAGCGCGGTCAATCCCGCAGCGGTCGAGTTGACCTGCGACGGGATCGACAACGACTGTGATGCCGGGTCAGAGGACGAGCCGGACCAGGATGCCGACGGATTCACGATCTGCGAGGACTGCGACGATGGGGACGCGACCCTGGACCTGTCGGACGCGGACGGGGACGGGTACAGCACATGCGACGGTGATTGCGACGACAACGACCCGCTCCTGAACCTCGACGACGCGGACGGCGACGGCGATTCCACCTGCGATGGCGATTGCGACGACGCCGCCGGAACCCTGAACCTCGACGACGTGGATGCCGACGGTTTCAGCACGTGTGACGGGGACTGTGACGACGGGGACGGGGCGGTGAACCCGGCCGGCGAGGAGGTGGCCTGTGACGGGATCGACAACGACTGCGATCCCGGAACCGCCGACGAACCTGACGGCGACGGCGATGGGTACTCCCTGTGCGAGGATTGCGACGACGCCGAGTCGAGCGTGCATCCCGGCCAGACCGAGACCTACTGCGACGCCGTGGACAACGACTGCGATCCCGGTACCGTGGACGAGCCTGATCAGGATGCCGATGGCGACACGGTCTGTGACGATTGCGATGACGGCGATCCCTCGTTGAACCTCGGTGACCTGGACGGCGATCTGTACAGCACCTGCACGGGCGACTGCGACGATGGCAACGCGGCCGTCCATCCGGGCGCTGCGGAGCTCTGCAGCGGTCTCGACGAGGATTGCGATGGCGACGTGCTGCTGTCGGAGGTGGACGCGGATGGGGACGGCTACCTGGAGTGCGCGGAGTGCGACGATTCGGACCCCGCCCTCAACCTCGACGACGCGGACGGCGACGGGTACAGCACCTGCGACGGGGACTGCGACGACGGTCATGCGGGCCTCCATCCCGGTGACGCGGACGGCGATGGATGGTCGACCTGCGACGGCGACTGCAGCGACGCCGACTGGGACCTGAACCTGGACGACGCGGACGGGGACGGGTACAGCACCTGCGACGGGGA
>CAZLEO010000525.1:0-3064 GCA_964558555.1 uncultured Rickettsiales bacterium
GCCCCGCCGTCTCTGTCGTCGTCCTCCGCGTCCGTGTGTTGGACACCGTCGCAGTCTTCGTCGAGGCCGTTGGCGCAGACCTCGGCCGCGCCCGGGTGGACCGCCGCGTTGGCGTCGTCGCAGTCGCCCGCGCACTCCATCCAGCCGTCGCCGTCCGCGTCCTGCTCGTTCTGGGGCACCACGTTGTTGCAGTTGTTGTCCAGCCCGTCGCAGATCTCGGCCGCGTGCTGGTAGACCGCGGGATCGTCGTCGTCGCAGTCGCCGCTGCACTCGTCCATGCCGTCGCCGTCGTCGTCCACCTCCTCGTCGTGGAGGTCCCCGTCGCAGTCGTTGTCCGCGTCGTCGCAGGCCACCTCGACCGCGCCCGGGTGGATGGCGGGGTCGGTGTCGTCACAGTCGTCGCCCCCGCAGGCGTCGTCGCTGTACCCGTCTCCGTCGGCGTCCTGGCAGCAGCCCGCGCCCGGATGGACCGCCGCGTCCCAGTCGTCGCAGTCCCAGTCCCCCTGGGGGTAGGACGCCATGTCGTACTCGCCGGGTTGCCACCACTCGTAGTAGCCGTCGCCGTCTCGGTCCCACAGCCCCGCGCTCGGTCCTCCGTAGGAGCCGATGTCCGCCGTGCCGCCGTCGGGATCGACGACGTACGGATCGCCCTCGTCCACCAGGCCGGACGACGTGTCCAGGTGCAGGTCCCACCGGGAGGCGGTCGCCCCTCCGCCGCCTCCCTGGAACTCCAGGTAGTCGGGATCGACCTGCGTGTTGCCATCCGCCGCCACCGGCGCGACGCCGTGGTAGTCGTTGGGGCTGTTGTCCCAGGCGTTGGTGTACTCGACGCCGGCCCACGACGTGGCGGTGACGTGCAGTCCGCCGCCGCTGTCGGAGCTGGAGTTGGAGTGGAAATCCACGCCGTTGAAGTCCGCCGTGGAGGCCCACTCGAGGGTGGCTCCACCGCCCCGGTAGTCGGAGTCGTTGGCCAGGAACGCGCACTGGGTCACGCTCGCGTAAGCGCCGACCAGGTACAGCCCCCCGCCCAGGTACTCGGTCGAATTCGCCGAGAACACCACGTTGGTCAGCCACGCAGAGGAATCCCAGACCGCCACTCCACCGCCCGAGTCGCCCGCGTAGTTCTCAGCGACGATGGTGTTGGAGATGGTGGGAGCCCCGTAGTTCACGTAGATCCCGCCGCCGAACCAGGAGGCCTCGTTGTACTCGACCACCAGGCCGACCAGCGTCGGCGACGCGAGCCCGATGTGGATACCGCCGCCGTTCGTGGCCTCGCCGCCGGTGAGGGTGAATCCCTCGAGGATCGCGCCGGGCCCCTCTCCATTCTCGAACACCACCACCGAGTCACTGCCGCCGCCGTTGATGGTCGTCGTCGCGGCGCCCCCGAGCCCGAGCAGGTGGATGTTCTTGCCCTGGAAGTCGACGTTCTCGTGGTAGGTGCCCGCCTGGACGCAGACGACGTCACCGGTGGCCGCAGCCGTGATGCCGGCGTGGATGGTGGCGTGGTCGGTGGGAACGGTCCGGTCGCAGGTCTGCCCCCAGGCCGGCAGGGTCAGGACCGTCGTGAGCAAGGCAACGAAGCAGCGCAGGGCCATGTTCGATCTCCGCGTTCGATCGGCTCGGAGGAGGAGGCTCTTCGACGAGCCAGCCAGCCTGTTGGACCGGCTGATGCGCATCCATTGTACCTGCGGCGGGCCTGAACCGCTCTCCCCCGACTCCGAGGCTTCTCAGCAGAGGTCACGCGGGAATCGTCAGGGCGGGCTCGCCTGCCCCGAGCTGTTCTTGCCCCAGCATTCGGCGGTGCTGTCGCAGTCGGTCTTGCCGTTGTGGTCGTTGCCCACGCCGTCGAAGCACTCGGACGCGCTGCCGCCTTCACTGCAGGCCGATACCAGCGCGCCGAGGATGCCCAGGACGAGCGCGGCGTACAGGCTCTGTCGCATGCCGCTTCCTCCGCTGGGTGCGCAAGATAGCACGACGATCGCGCTCAGCCCTGCCGCATTCCTTCCTTCACCCGCGGGTACAGCCCGATCCCCACCGCGGCCGCGACGATGGCAGACACGGCCATGGTGCCGAAGACGAGGTTGAGGCCGGCGCCGAGTTCGTCGCGGAACTCGGGGCCGAGGTTGCGCAGGTCGGCGCCGGCGAGGTCGGCGCCGAGGTGCCAGGCCATCAGCGCGCCCAGGGCGGCCACACCCACGGCCCCCCCCATGGTGCGGGCGAACTGGGCGAGCGCGGTGGCGATGCCGCGCTGCTGCAGCGACACCCGCTCCTGGACCGAGACGGTGAACGAGGAGATGGTCGCGCCCATGCCGAAGCCGAAGAGCATCTCGCCGACGATGGCGATCCACGGCTGGTCGAAGCCGATCCCGACCAGCCCACCCACGCCGCCGATGGCCACGAAGGCACACCCCAACCTCACGAGCACCTGGAAACCCACGCGCGCGACGAGCCGGCCGCAGACCACCGACGCGACGGTCCAGGACAGGGACAGGGGGATCAGCACGAGCCCGGCGGTGATGGGGGAGCCGCCGCGCACGGCCTGAACGTACAGCGGCACGTAGGCCACGATCCCGAACAGGACCACGCCGAGCAACACTCCCGTGCCGTTGGCGGCCACGTGGACGCGGTCCCGGAACAGCTGCAGGGGCACCAGGGGCTCGGGGTGACGACGCTCCTGGGCGACGAACGCCGAACCCGCGACCGCGGCCAGCACGAGCCAGATCCACCACGGCGTCCCCAGCGGCCGTTGAGCCTGCGGCAACAGCGCGACCAGCAGCGAGAGTGTCGCCACGCTCAGCAGCGCCGCGCCCACCAGATCGAGCCGGTGCTCGCGACGGAATCCCTGCTCGCGCAGCAGCAGCCCCACCGCGCACATGGACGCCAGCCCGAACGGCAGGTTCACCCAGAACACCCACGGCCAGGTCCAGTGCAGCACGATGGTGCCGCCGGCGAGCGGGCCGGCCACGGACGAGAAGCCCCACACCACCGAGAACAGCCCCTGCAGCTTGGTGCGCAACGACACGTCGTACAGGTCGCCGAAGATGGTCATGGTCAGCGGCAGCAC
>CAZLEO010000526.1:0-3053 GCA_964558555.1 uncultured Rickettsiales bacterium
GCACGAGAGGACTACCGGGAATGGCAGCGACGAAACTGGATGGGGGAGAGTCTGAGATCCCGGCAGACGAACTCGACGGCGACGGTGACGGTTTTCTCGCGTGTGAGGACTGCGATGACACCGCGGCCGAAGTCCACCCGGGCGCCCCCGAGCTCTGCGATGGCGTGTCCAATGACTGCAACGCCCTGCTGCCCCCGGAAGAGCTGGATCTGGACGGCGACGGCTACATGGCGTGCGAGGAATGCGACGACACCGATTCCGGGGTGTACCCGGGCGCAGCGGAGATCCCGTGTGACGGCATCGACCAGGATTGCGACGGCATCGACGCCGCTGCCGGAGCCGTGGCCATTGATCTGGGCAATGCCGACGCCACCTTGATCGGCGACCTGGAGGATGCCTTCACCGGCTACGCCCTCGCTGCAGCGGGCGACGTGGACGGTGACGGCTACGACGATGTGCTGGTCGGCGCGTACGGCAGCGACTCGTCCGGGCCCGAGTCCGGGATCGTGTACCTCTTCCGCGGCCCCCTGTCCGGGGATCTCGACCCGTCCTCGGCCGACGCCTGGCTCGCGGGTGAGGACGCGTGGGACCAGGCCGGTCGATCCGTGGCCGGCGCCGGCGACGTGAACGGCGACGGCTACGACGACATCCTGATCGGCGCGCCGGAGAACTGCGATGGCGGGACCGACGCCGGCAAGAGCTACCTGCTGTACGGCCCGCTCGAGGGATTCCTGGCCCCGGACGCCTCGTTCGTCGGTCAGTACGAGGACGACCAGTCGGGGATGTCCGTGGCCTCGGCCGGGGACGTGAACGGCGACGGCTACGACGACATCCTGATCGGTGCTCCCGAGAACGGCGACGGCGGCTACAAGGCGGGCAAGGCGTACCTGCTGTACGGACCCCTGTACGGCACCATCGACCTGTCGACGGCCGATGCCGCCTTCCTCGGCGAGGACACCAACGACCACGCCGGGTGGAGTGTGTCTGCGGCCGGGGACGTGGACCTCGACGGCCACGACGACGTGCTGATCGGCGCCCCCTACAACGACGACGGCGGCGGGAGCGCGGGTCAGGCCTACCTGGTGCTGGGGCCGATCTACGGCGACGTCGACCTGTCCTACACGGACGCTTCCTTCCCGGGGGAGGACAGCAGCGATTACGCGGGCCGCGCCATGGATGCGGCCGGTGACGTGAACGGCGACGGCTACCCGGACATCCTGATCGGCGCATACCACAACGACGACGGCGGCTCCGGCGCGGGCAAGGCCTACGTGATGTACGGCCCGTTCGGCGGGGTCCATCCGTTGTCCGCCGCCGATGCCTCGTTCATCGGTGAGGTCTCCAACGATGCAGCCGGCCGCGCCGTGGCGTCGGCCGGCGATGTGAACGGCGACGGCTACGACGACATCCTGGTCGGTGCGTACGACAACGACGCCGGCGCCGACGACGCGGGCAAGGCGTACCTGATCTACGGCCCGCCGGGGTGCGCCGCTGTCCCGTGGGTCGACGCCGACGGCGACGGCCACGCACCGCCGGCCCAGGGTGGGGACGACTGCGACGACGGCGATCCCTCCGTCCATCCCGGAGCGGATGAGATCCACTGCGACCTCATCGACCAGGACTGCGACGGCTTCGATCTGGAGAGCGGCTTCATCGTCGAGGACCTCGCGGTGGCCGACTACACCCTGTTCGGCGAGGCCGAGGACGACTACGCCGGCCGCTCCGTGGCGTCGGCGGGCGACGTCAACGGCGACGGCTACGACGACCTGGTGATCGGCGTCTACCGCAACGACGAAGGCGGCTCCAATGCGGGCAAGGCCTACGTGCTGCACGGTCCGTTGACCGGCGACGTGGACCTGGCCGCTGCCGACGCCTGGTTCGTGGGCGAGGACTCGGGGGACTACGCCGGTTACGCCGTCGCATCGGCCGGCGATACGAACAACGACGGCTACGACGACGTGCTGGTCGGCGCGTACAACAACCATGACGGGGGCAGCGACGCGGGCAAGGCGTATCTGCTCTCCGGACCGCTGGCGGGGTACGCCATCCCGTCCGCCTCCTTCATCGGCCAGTACGCCAACGACAACGCGGGGTACGCGCTCTCGTCGGCCGGTGACGTCAACGCGGACGGCTACGCGGACATGCTGATCGGCGCCCACGAGAACGACGACAGCGCCGCAGATGCGGGCAAGGCCTATCTGGTGCTGGGGCCCGCGAGCGGCTCGATCGACCTGTCCGCCGCCGCCGCCTCGTTCCTCGGCGAGGCCGAGGACGACCAGGCCGGCCGCGCGGTCGCCCCCGCCGGGGACGTGGACGGCGATGGCTACGACGACGTGCTGATCGGCGCCTGGCAGAACAGTGAAGTGGACACCGAGGCGGGCAAGGCCTACCTGCTGCACGGGCCGCTGGCCGGAACGATCGACCTGGCCCAGGCCGATGCCTGGTTCCTCGGGGAGCTCGACCACGACCACGCAGGCAGCGCACTGTCCTCGGCCGGCGACGTGAATGGCGATGGCTACGACGACGTGCTGATCGGTGCCTACGGCAGTGACGACGTGGGGACCTCCGCGGGTCAGGTCTATCTGGTGCACGGTCCGATCAGCGGTGAGGTCGACCTGTCCTTCGCGGACGCCCACTTCATCGGCGAGAGCTCCTACGACTACGCCGGTAGCGTCGTCGCCGCTGCGGGCGACGCCAACCTGGACGGCTACGCCGACGTGCTGATCGGTGCTCCCGACAACAACGACGGCGGCACGGATTCGGGGAAGGCCTACCTGCTCTACGGACCTCTGATCGGCACCTACGACCTGACGTGGTCGCCGGTGGCTTTCCAGGGAGAGGCCAGCTCGGACCACTCCGCCCAGGCCGTCGCGGCCGGGGACTTCGACGGCGACGGCGAGATCGACGTCCTCATCGGTGCCTACCGCCACGACGAGGGAGGGGTGGACGACATCGGCCGAGCCTACGTCGTCGCGGGCCCCTGGGACTGCCCCTGAAAGGGTGCCATTCGTTTCGCTTTTCGCTTTTTCAGGGCTGGATGTAGACGCCCTCCA
>CAZLEO010000527.1:0-3005 GCA_964558555.1 uncultured Rickettsiales bacterium
TCCAGGAAGATCGTGTCGATGCGAACGTCCGTCTGTCCTGCCTCAACGAACAACCTGGCGAATGCGTGGCGGCTCTTGAATCCCGTGCCGACTCCCACGAAGAAGCCACAGCCGTAGCTCGGATGACGCGCGCAGATCGATAGCTTGTCCAGGTCGTAGCAGATCCCTCTCACCATGAGGCCGACCGACATGCCGCCCCGCAGGTGCTTTCCCTCGACCACGATGGTCGGCTGGCGGTACCTGGTTTGCCTCACCATCAGATCTGGACGAATCTTGCGAGGGATGCGATTTTTCCCACCCTCGACATCGCGCACGGTCTGCGCCGTAATCTGGACGCCGCGCAGCATCGTCTCCGGCCCCGGATGAAGGCTGTAGGGTGGCTGCGTGAGACCCAGCAAGATCGAATGGGTGATCCAGTGCTCGCGCCCGCGCTGGAGATCCACCACCACCGTCATGGCCCTGTCACGTTCTTCCGTCCTCCGCAGAATTTCGACTACCGCGTCAGGAAACTCGCTCTGAGTGACGTATCCATCCATTGCTCTACCGCTCCCATTCGCTGGAACGAAGAGCTGGACCGTCCTGGCCCTCACCGCTTCGTGTCCGTTCTTCGACGCCGACCTCCCATGGATCAGGCAGGTCCGCGAGCTGATCGCGGGCGGCTTCCAGCTCGCCCAGCAGTGCCGCAACCACTCGCGCCTGCTCTTGGCGGACCTCGCGTTCGCCGACGAACAGAGCGACAGGCAGCGCCGCCAACAAAGGTAGCGAGAGGCCCGCGCCCTTCTTGTCTCCCTTCTCGTTGTCGGAGGGCAGGAGGCTCTTGATGCCCGCTCCCGTTGCCAGGGCGACCGTCAGAGCCCTGGCGTGGAACAACGATGCTGCCAGTGGGACCGGCATTGCCGTGGCCTTCCTGGCGTCGGCCAGCTCCCTCTCCAGCCGCTCGGTGCGCCGCTCCAGCAGGAGGCGCCTACGCTGGAAGGCCCGAAGGCTGGCGCGGTCGCGTGCGCCATCGGCGGCACGCCTGGCCCTTCCTTCCGCGAGTCTCGCCCCGTAGTAGTCGACCAGCGAACCTCGCTGTGCGAGGTCGCGCCCCTGTGCCATCCAGACAGGACGCTGCGGCGCGACGGCCTCTCCAGCTCCCTGGAGCTGGCGCGACACTTCAACCTGGATCAGCTCTGCCAGGTTGCTCGGGGCGCCCTCACCGGTGTCCGCTGGGGGCTGGAGGGCCTCGTTGAACACGGTCTTCTCGAACATGCTTTCAGCCATGCTTGCCTCGAATGATGGTGGTGGTCTCTTGGTCTTCGGCCGGCGCCTGGCGGGGCTCTCGGCCGCTGGTCATCAGTTCTGCTGGGCGGCGGGTCCAGGCGGCCCAGGCGTTCACGCCCTTGCGGTACGCACCCATCCAGTCGATCTCCCCGGCGGCAAGCATCGCCGCTACGCCGACATGCAGGGTCTCCGACGAGCTGCTGGCGGTGAAGGTCCGCCAGTCGCACACCGGACACCAGGTGTAGATGCGCCCGCATCGATCTCTGCGGATCTGGAGCTTGAGTTCACCGCAGCCGGGGCAGCACAGCGTGCTGGCAGCAACCACCCGCGTCTTGTTCGACAGCCGCAGCTCCTCCCATCGCAGGCGCGCAAGGGTGGAGGCGCCGGCTCGCAGGAAGGAGTCCACGACCACCGCGCGTCGGTCCAGTGGGAGCGAAGACAGATCGCAGCCGATGCCGTAGAGGACTGCCAGCTCGCGGCTGGTCCCGGTGAACACGCGGTCACGACAGAGGCGGCAACGCGACGTGTAGCCCCCCGTCCGTGTAGGGCGGCCTTCGCGAGCGAAGTAGCCGCAGATGCAGGTGGTGGCGTACAGCTCGCCCTCACGACGCACGAGCAGGCGCTGCTCACGCTCATGGTCGAGAGGACTGGCAAATGGCTTGGTCGTCGCGATCATGCGTCTTCCTCCTTGGTGGGAAACGGGATCACGCTCGCGTCTGGCTCGGTGCCACTGACCCGCCTGGGTTCCAGCACGTTGAAGCTGGAGCAGGGTCCGAAGCGGTTTTTCCTGACCTGGGCCACGAGATCCCGGCAGAAGACCCTCACGTCCACAGCGTAGGCGCTGCCCCAGCCGCCACGCGGATCGCGACTGGTGGTGTTGTGGACCACGAGGAGCAGGCCGAGGCGCTCGTCGCACATCAGCTCCTGAAGCCATGCCGGTGATGCACCGAGATCCGTCAGCGAGTCGATGACCAGGAGGCGCTGCGCCGCTCCTTGCCGCCATGCCTCGATCTCCTCCATCGCCTCTTCCGGGTCGCGGACGTCCGCGATGCGCAGACAGGATGGCGGTCGACATCCGATGGCCCTGATCTGGCGCTCGAATCTGTCCACCAGGGTGTCGCCCAGCCCCTCCTCGACAGCGAGGTAGAGGCAGTCGTACCCAGCGTGCGCGACCGAGACGGCCGCCCCGGTCGCCATGCTGCTCTTGCCTGATCCCGGAAGCCCCTCCAGTTGGACTCGCGCTGTGACCGGGAGATCGGAGTAGCCCCAGGAGACACGGTGGCGAGCTTGATGCCCGTCGAGCAGTGAGGGCAGGCTCTTGGTGGCCGGCCGTTTTCTCGACCGTGGACGGTACTCAGCTCCTCCGTAGGGCTGCCCTCGCCGAGAACGCTGGACCGGCAGAAGGCGGTTCACTGCACCGCAGTTTCGACACTGGTGGACCCAGTGGTCGTAATCGGCCCCGCAGGAGGCGCAGGTGAAGGAGGAGAGAGAACTATGGACGAGCGGCATGGAGGGAAGTTTTTCGAGTCCCTTCTCTCGACCAATCGCCGTCCAGGCCTGTTGCCTGCGCTCTCGCCGTGCCGCCGCCAGATTGTGATCTGACCGATGATCAGGTCGGGTGGGAGTCCGCCAGATCTTCCCGCGAGTCGAGCTAACTACGGAGATCCTTGCACGCTAGTGGCGTGCAGTCAAGCACCAGTTCAACCCCATCCGATTCCATCCCATCCTATAGAGATCGCTCG
>CAZLEO010000528.1:0-2968 GCA_964558555.1 uncultured Rickettsiales bacterium
AAACCCCCGTCATTGCTCAGTTTGCGGGGATCCATGTCAGGAGGTCTGGACTCTGCGTACCGAGGATGCCGACGAATCTGCGAGCAGAACCACATCCTCCTGACCATCCCACCCTGCAGACGTCTGCAGGCTCGTCTGGACAGCGGTTGAGCCGTGGTCTTTTCTGGAGCCGTGCTACTCTATCCCAACTCCATACATTACAGGAACGCGAGGCCCCTCAATAATACAAGTTCTTCACCAACCAATGTCATTCGCAGTTTGAGGCAAGAAGAATCCGGCCGACATTATTGCAGCAATCGGCCTGACTTCCCTGTGGGGGTAATAGAAAACACAAACGCATCAGAGATTGGTAATCCCCTGCACCTGATGTGAAACCAAGTTGGATGGACGGCAACAATCGAGGTGACGCGATGGAAACCGGGACATGGTAGCGAGGGCTACCCGCGACAGAGGAACTTTGTCTGTTGACCGGAGCGGGCCTAATAGGTGTTCGACAACAACTCGCTTTTTACCCCCACTCCGAGGTCGCCGTTGGATCGCGGTAGAGAAAGTCACACTTAATGCACAACAAGCAGTGTCGCAAGGTCGTTGACGCGCTCCGACTTGTGCCGATAGGATTCAACCGTGGGCGTGCCTCATGTGGGGGGCTACGTCGATTTGCCATCACGTCGCCGGCACGACCGGCCAACCGGCGTAGAAGTGCGCCAACTCTTGGAGGGATCATGATCCGTTTGTTGTCTCTGGCTCTGTTCGTCTGCACGGTAGGATTCACGACCGCGGCTTCCGCGACCAACTGCACCGGGCTTCCAACCTCACACACGTTCTATAACACCTCGTGCGCGGGGGCCTGCAGTGGCACTGCCACTTCCGTCACGTGCACGCGTACCAACGGCGACGTAGATGATGTGTTCATTCTCGTCGAACTCGCCGGGAATCCGTACATCTACGGCACGCTCGGTGGAACCAACTTCTGCTGCGATTCGGATGACTTCACAGCCACATCCGCGGTGGACGCCACCATTTCGGCGGATGGGGGCGACGACGTCATTTGCTTGCAAGATTCCACTACGGGATCTTGCTTGGATGAGGTCACTGGAATGCAGGTGTGGGGCGCAGCGGCCACCATCAATGGACAGAACGGTGAGGACGAAATCTACACATGCCCCTCGGGTAGCTATGCCGATGACATTGACGGTGGAAATGACGGCGATTTCATCAAGACCTACGGAGGAGCAGACGAGATTTGGGGAGGGGGAGGAGCCGACACCATCCATGCCGGGGATGGGGATGACACTGTGTATGGCGAGGAGCAAGCGGACATCATCAGGGGCGGCAGCAATGACGATGTGCTCGAAGGAGGAGACCACGGCGATACCATCGACGGCGACGCCGACGCCGACGTCATCAGAGGTGGAGGTGACGGAGACTATCTGTACGGTGGCACCGGTGCCGACGAAATGGTGGGCGACGGCGGTGTAGACTACCTGGGCGGCAACGATGGCGATGACTGTCTTTGCGGTGGAAGCTTCGGCATTGGAGGCACTTCCAACGTAGACAGCTCCAATGACACCATGAACGGCGACGGCGATACGGACGACTGCTACTACGTAGATGACTACCCTGAAGTCGACGTAGTGTCCAATTGCGATGGCGGTGGCATACTGTCCGATGAATGCCCTTGCGCGGATCCCGCGCCTTGATGGTCGTTAGCCTTTGCAAGATTCCTCCCGCTTTTTTTTCAATGTCGTCGTAGACTCGGAGCATGCTCATGCAAGACCGCTTTGCCTGGATGTTGGTCCTCTACCTACTCGTGGTCCCGGGTTGCCCGAACGGCGCTCCGCCCGGGGATGACGACGTGGCTGCTGACGACGACGTCTCATCGGATGACGACGCGACCGACGGTGATGACGACAGCACCATCTCCGACGACGACAGCACCAGCGACGACGACGACACGACCCCCACAAACGACCACGACGGCGACGGCTGGACCGTGGCGCGAGGCGACTGCGACGACACAGACGCCTCGGTCCACCCCGAAGCCGAGGAGATCCTCTGCGACGGCGTTGACAACGACTGCGACGACTACGGAATCCTCTCCGGCGCCGCGCTCAACGGTGTGGAGTACGCTACCGTCCCCCACGCACTGAGTGCGGCGATGAACGGAGACACGGTCTACATCTGTCCCGGTATTCACACCGGCCAACTGTTCATCAACGACGAGCGAAGACTGTACCTGACGTCTTTCAGCGGTAACCGGGACGACACCATCCTGGACGGAGCTGGGTTAGAGACTGTTGTGCACATCGGTGAGGACAACGTCGTCGACCTGTCGCACCTGACGATCCGAAACGGATTGGCAGAGCCGTGGGTCGGTGGCGACTACGCGGGTGGTGGCGTGATGTCCTTTTCGGATTCCACACAGGTACTGGATTGCGTGTTCGTAGACAACAGAGCACCGCAGGACGGCGCGGGAGGCGCGGCAATCACAGTGTGTCGGACAGGGGACAGTCCCGAATCTGTGGCCCTCGTCGTGGAGGACTGTCTGTTCGAGGACAACGAGACCCTGGGAGACGGTGGCGGTGGAGGAGCGATAACCGCCACGACATCGAGTCAGCAGTTGTCAGTGACCCTGACTGGCTCAACGTTCACCGGCAATCGCAGCGAAAACCAAGGTGGTGCCCTAGAAATATATGTGAACAACCAACACGGAGAAGGTGGCGTTGATCTGCGGGTAGACGACTGCGCGTTCGAAGGCAACGAGGCAGGATATACGGGCGGTGCGATGTGCGTCTACAACTGGCACTCGTTCCACATCTCGGGCTCGTCGTTCCTGGACAACTACTGCGGCTATGAGGGCGGGGCCATCAGTTTGTGGAATCCCAAGGCGGAACCCTCCGTATTCGAGGTCGGCGATACATCCGTGATCGGTTAAGCTAATAGTATTAGTTGAAACACAGGGGCGATC
>CAZLEO010000529.1:0-2964 GCA_964558555.1 uncultured Rickettsiales bacterium
TCGACATGATGCGCAACATCGGCACCTACACCGACGACGAGGTCCAGGAGTTCGTGGACATCGGCGTGCTCAACGGTCTGTTCGCCCTGGCGCGGACCATCGGCATCGTCGGCCACGTCATCGACCAGAAGCTGCACAAGCAGCCTCTGTATCGCCACCCCTGGGATGACATCACGTTCGGTACGGACATGTAGTCAACCCCACTTTCGGCCAGTACGGTCCGCCCCGGCCCTCGGATCGGGGCGGGCCCGCTGTCCGAACCACAGGAGAAACATCTCCTGGAAGCGTCTGACGACCACCCCGGGGTGTCCCCTCTGGACAGTACACAGGTCCCCCGACCCAAGAACCTGGAAAGGAACAATCCGATGGCCGAGGCTGCCAAGAAGCCCAAGAAAAAGAAGCGGCAGGGCACCGTCTACATCGAGAAGGACCGATGCAAGGGCTGCGCCTTCTGCGTCGAGTTCTGCCCGACCAATGCCCTGATCATGGCCGACGAGTTCAACGCCAAGGGGTACCATCCCCCGGCGCTGGCCGTCCCCGAGGCCTGCAACGGCTGCGACCTGTGCGGCCTCTACTGTCCGGACTTCGCCATCTTCGGCGTCCGCATCGACCTGTAGGAGGAGCCGACCATGCCAGTTGAAGTCACCACCGCAGATCCGGCAGGCGTCCTGACCGGATCCCATTACCTGGACGGCGACCACGCGGCCTGCGAAGGCGCGATCGCGGCGGGCTGCCGCTTCGTCGCCGGTTATCCAATCACCCCCTCCACCGAGGTGGTGGAGCGCTTCTCCGGCCGCATCGCGCGGGTCCCGGACGGCGCCTTCATCCAGATGGAGGACGAGATCGCCTCGTCCATCGCCATCCTCGGCGGCGCCTTCGCCGGCAAGAAGTCCATGACCGTGACCAGCGGCCCCGGCTTCTCGCTGATGATGGAGCACGTCGGCCTCGCGGCCATCCTCGAGGCGCCCTGCGTGTTCGTCAACGTGCAGCGCACCGGCCCCTCCACCGGCCTGCCGACGCAGACCGGCCAGGCCGACATGATGCAGGCTCGCTTCGGCTCCCACGGCGACTACCGGGCGATCTCCATCTCCCCGAACTCGCCCCAGGAGTGCTTCGACTTCGCCGTCAAGGCCTTCAACCTCTCCGAGAAGTACCGCTGCCCCGTCTTCCTGATGATGGACGAGTGCGTCGGTCACATGCTCGAGCGCGTGGATATCCCCCGCGCCAACGAGATCGAGGTCTGGAACCGGCAGTACACCGACCGCAAGCCGGGCGAGTACTGGCCCTACGAGGTCCCCGAGGGCGAGATCGTACCGCCGTTCGCCAAGGCGGGTGACGGCTACCGCTACCACGTCACGGGTCTGACCCACGACAAGCGCGGTTACCCTGTGATGACCTACCCGGTCCACGACGAGATGCAGAAGCACCTCATCGGCAAGATCGACGACAACGTCGACGACATCATCGACTGGGACGAGGACGAGATCGACGGCGCCGACGTCGTGGTCCTCTCCTACGGCATCACCAGCCGCGTGTCGGTCAAGGCGATCAACGAGGCGCGCGCCAACGGCCAGAAGGTCGGGCACATGCGGCTCAAGGTCGTGTGGCCCTTCCCCGAGCGCCGGCTCCAGGAGATCGCGCCGAACATCAAGAAGTTCGTGTTCCCCGAGCTGAACCTGGGCCAGGTGACCCTCGAGGCCGAGCGCCTCGTGGGCATCGACAAGGTCGTCCGGGTCTCGCACCCCGGCGGCACGGTCCACGAGCCCCAGGTCATCCTGGCCGCGATCGAGGAGGCAGGACGATGACGGAATTCAAGCACGACCCCTACGCCAAGGACCGCCCGGCCAACCCGGTCGACGGCCTGCTGCGCATGGACCGCATGCCCTCCATCTGGTGCTCGGGCTGCGGCATCGGCACCACGGTGAACTGCTTCGCCCGTGCCATCGAGAAGACCGGCTACGACCTCGACGACATGGCCATCGTGTCCGGCATCGGCTGCACCGGCCGTGTCGCCGGGTACGCCAAGGTGGACTCGTACCACACGACCCACGGCCGGGGCATCGCCTTCGCCACGGGCCTCAAGATGGCCAACCCGAAGCTCAAGGTCGTGGTCTACTCCGGTGACGGCGACCTCTCTGCCATCGGCGGCAACCACCTGATCCACGCGGCGCGGCGCAACCTCGACATCACCGTGATCTGCGTCAACAACTTCATCTACGGCATGACCGGCGGCCAGGTGGCTCCCACCACGCCCGCCGGCACCGTCGCCTCGACGATGCCGTTCGGCAACTACGACCCCACCTTCAACCTGCCCAAGCTGGTCGCCAGCGCGGGTGCGGTGTACGTGGCTCGCTGGACCGCCTTCCACGTGCGCCAGGTCACCAAGGCCATGAAGGAAGCGATGGAGAAGCCCGGCTTCTCCTTCGTCGAGGTCATCGCTCCCTGCCCGACCCTGTACATGCGGCGCAACCGCCTCGGGGACGGCCTGGCGGAGATGAAGTACTACAAGGAGAAGAGCGTCAAGATGAACGGCGCCGATCCGTCGGACCCGGCCCTCGAGCTGAAGATGCGTGAGTCCATCGCCGTGGGCAAGTTCGTGGATCTGGACAAGCCCCACTATCTCGAGCTGATGAACGACTACTACAGCCAGCGGCTGGGCGACGCCTACACGCCGTACGAGGGATGAAACGATGGCCGTAACTGAAGTCAAAATCGGAGGACTCGGCGGTCAGGGCGTGATCATGTCCGGCATGATCGTCGGCAAGGCTGCCTCCATCTTCTCGGACAAGAGCGCCACCATGACCCAGGCCTTCGGGCCGGAAGCCCGCGGCTCCGCCGTGAGCTGCCAGGTCATCGTCTCCGACGACGAGGTGCTCTACCCCTACCTGGTCAAGGCGGACATCCTGGTCGTCATGTCCCAGGAGGCCTACAACAAGTACAAGGGCGACATGAAGCCCGACGGCA
>CAZLEO010000530.1:0-2955 GCA_964558555.1 uncultured Rickettsiales bacterium
AGGATCTTGCGCGCAGGGGGGAGATCACTGCAGGAGAGTGTGCGCACAGACACCGCGTCTCCCTCGACCACGTCCTGCGCCTGTGGTTCCAGCGCCAGGGCCTGACGAGTCCTCGATCCCGCCCCCTGACCCGAGACACCTTCGTGGACCACCTCGAGGGCACCGGCGGGCTGCAGCTCGACAGCATCAACGTCCTCGCCCGCGCGCACTACCTGACCCTGTGGAGCCGCTTCGGCGCGTACGACCCCACCCTCCCCGACGACTGGACCTACCGCGACCGCGTGGCCTACGAGCACTGGGGCCACGCAGCGTGCGTCCTTCCAGCCAGCCGGCTGCCGCTGAGCCGCCGCACCATGCGCCGCTTCGATCCCAAGGGCACGTGGTGGAAGGATCGCACCCCCTCGTCCGCCGCCTGTCGCCGCGTCCTGCAGCGCCTGCGCGACGAGGGCCCCCTGGAGAGCGCCGACTTCAAGGCGGCCCCCGGCGCCGGCCAGCCCTGGTGGGGCTGGAAGGAGGACAAGGAGGTGCTGGAGCGATACTGGCGCAAGGGGGTCGTCGCCATCGCCGATCGCCGCAGCTTCCGCCGCGTGTACGACCTCGCCGAGCGCGTCTACCCCGAGGGCCCCGTCGCCACGCCGACCCAGTACGACGACAGCTGGCTGACCACCGGCCTGCGCGCCCACGGCATCGCCAGCGTCCGCCACCTCGACGGCTACTTCCGCACCCCCCACCTCACCGGCGCGAAGCGCCAGCAGGTGATCAAACGGGCGCTGAAACGCCGCGACGTCGTCGAGGTCCAGGTCGAGGGGCAGTCCGACACTTACTACGCCCGGCCCGAGGACCTCGAGGGGCTAGACGACCTCCCCTCCCCCCGCGGCACCACCCTGCTCAGCCCCTTCGACTCGCTGCTGTGGCAGCGCCGACGGGCCGAGGAGTTGCTCGACTTCACCTACCGCGTCGAGATCTACGTGCCCAGGGACAGGCGAATCTATGGCTACTACGCCATGCCCATCCTCCACCACGGCCGGCTCGTCGGCCGGCTCGATCCGAAGCTGCATCGGAACCGGGGCGTGCTGGAGAGCAAGAGCGTGCATCTGGAGCCTGGCGTGGAGCGGAGCGAGGAGTTGATACGGGGGATCGATGGGGCGATCGAGGATCTGGCGACGTTCGTGGGGGCGAGGAAAATCGAGCGTTCGGACCGTGCGCGGTGCAAGAACGGCGAATCCAGCTGAACGGGGCCCATTTCGACACAAAATAACAATACCCGCTCCAATATCCACACCACACTTTGTCCCACACTCCCCCGCGCTCCTGATACAGTCCGAGTACACACTGCCTATTGATTCCCGTTCCGCAAGTGAACGGTCTTGGTTCCTCGTTCCCATGCTTTGCGTGGGAACGGATCAACTCCGCCGACGCTCGAGGGGGCCGTCCCTGGCTCGGCAAAACTGATTGGGCGCGCAGCGCCCCATTTCCGCTCCCTAAACACGGGGAGCTCAGGCAGTGTCATCACAATCCCTTCTCCCGATCCCCAACCACCCCCAGGAGGCACCTCCCATGGAAGACCCCAACGTCCTCGTCGACTGGAACCTCCTCCTCGAGGCCCTCGTCGCCATCATCGTCCTCGCCTTCTTCGTCGAGCGCGCCCTCTCCCTGCTCTTCGAGTGGCGCCACTTCGACGGCCGCTTCTCCACCACCGGCCTCAAGGAACCTCTCGCCTTCGCTGTCTCCCTGCTCGTCACCTGGCAGTGGGACTTCGACGCCGTGAGCATGGTCGTGGCGAAGATGGAGCCTTCTTTCCTCGGCCAGGTGCTCACCGCGGCCGTGATCGCCGGCGGGAGCAAAGCGTCGATCAAGCTGTTCCAGGACATCGCCGGAGTCGGGAACATGCGGTCCGGCCTCGATGTCCCTGCGGCCAACACCCGTCCGCCAGCGACGGATACCCCTGAGACCTGATGCCAGAGCAACCCCAAGGCCACACAGGAGAAGAATTGCCACGTGGCAACTACAGCCCACGATCCGCGAGGGCGTTCACCCACCGACCCAGAGGAGACGTCATGCATGCGTTCCTGTCACCCACGATCCGCTTGTCACTCACTAGGCTGTTCCTTGCCGTTTTTCTGCTTCTGTGCGCGCCAGCCCACGCAGACACCCCCTACCTGATCGAATGCAGCGGAATAGACGATACCCAGAGGATCCAGGATGCCGTGCTCGGAGACAGCTCGTATATCCTTTTCCCCCCCGGAAGGTGCGTGATCAAGGAAACCATCAAGATCACCAACCGCGAGGGGCTCCGCGTAGAGGGCTCCGGCATGGACGCAACCAGCTTCGTCTGGTTGGGTGATCCAGCTGAAACGATGTTCTCCGTTCAGAACTCCTCGAACGTCTCTTTTGCCCAGCTCGGCGCGTGCGTCGCGGCCAACGAACTCGATTCGGCGTTTGATCTGTTCAACGCTTGCTTCGACGGACATGATTTCCCCGTCAATCCAGGAGGCAACATTACCCTCAACAGTTGCGCCGGATACTACCCCGGTGCACCACCTGGAACGCACCGAATCTCTTTCGAAGACATCTCGGTAGGTGTATGCGACACCGTAGACCAGGCCCACGAAATCGTTGGTCCGGCCATGTTGAACAACGGCATCCGCGTCAGACTGAATCCCAAGTTCGTGCTCAGGCGATCGGATGATTGCGGCCAGGAGGAGCGTGCTGACTGCAACAATGACCAGCATTTCTTCGAAAACGTCCATGTCCGCAACTTCGAGGAGGCGGCCTTCGTTCTCGAGGGCCAGGCCTCTACCGGAAACACGTTTTCCGGCTGCCGCTGCGATGGGAAACCTGCGAAGGCCGAAGGCGAGGGGGGGAGCTCGGCGTATGATTATCTGGAGTTCGGTGAGACCTGCATCCGTGATCGGTTAAGCTAATAGTATTAGTTGAAACACAGGGGCGATCGCT
>CAZLEO010000531.1:0-2930 GCA_964558555.1 uncultured Rickettsiales bacterium
GAGCCGCCGGGGGTGGCGGCGGGGCCTGGGGGGCCGCCGGGGGCGGCGGTGGCGCCTGCGGGGCCGGAGGCGGCGGAGAAGCGGCCCGCGGCGCGGCTGGCGGAGCCGGCGGCGGTGGTGGTGGTGCGGCTTGCGGCGCGGCCGGCGGCGGCGGCGGGGCCTGGGGGGCCTGCGGCGCGACCGGAGGCGCGACCGGAGGCGCGGCCGGTGGCGGGTTGACCGGGGTCATCCCCTGGGTCGAGGCCGGCTCGAGGCCCACGGACTGCGCCGGCGACATGGACTGGGAGGCCACGGCCTGCCCCTGCATCTCCAGCTCGCCGCTGGCGGCGTTGCGCGCCACCGGTGCGGTGACCATCCCCCCCGGGATCTCGAAACGACTGCCGCAGTTCTTGCACGTGGCCCGTGCCCCCTGAGGGGGGATCTTCTTGGAGGAGATCCGGTAGAGCACATTGCACTTCGGGCAGCGGATCTTCATGGTTCACCTCGACAGGACTGAACAGAGAACCGGAATCTTACAACAAATGACCCTTCGCGATCGCGCCGAACGGACGCGCGCGTTCGCTACACGCGTACAAGGCGGTTCTACCCCGGTGGCCGAGGCACTAAGATGGCTTCCATGAATCTGTTCCGTGCCGGTCGCCGCCCCCTCGTTCGCCTGTTCCTGATGGTGTGGGCCGTGGGGTTGGCCATGGTGCTGGGATCGTTCCTGCGGGCCGTGTTCGGTCCCCTCCCCATGGCCTGGGCGGAGCCTGCCGAGGACACCCCGAGCGACGAGGCCACCGCCGCAGCGGACGCCGAGCTCCTCGCCGAGCTGGAGCGCCGCCTGGGCGCGCTGCCCGCGGCGGACGCGGCGGGACGAGGCGACTCGGTGGTGATCTTCCCGGCCCAGGGCAACATCGACCTGGGGCTCAGCGCGTTCCTCGAGCGCGTCCTGGCGGACGCCGAGGGCGCGCGCGTGCTGGTGATCGACATCAACACCTTCGGCGGCCGCGTGGACGCGGCGGTGCAGATGCGCGACCGCATCATGGAGACCGAGATCCCCACGGTGGCGTACGTCCACCCCAGGGCCATCTCCGCCGGCGCCCTCATCGCCCTGTCCTGCGACGTGATCGTCGTGGCCCCGGGCGCCTCCATGGGCGCGGCCACGCCGATCCAGGTGGAGGGGGGCGACGCCGCGCCGGTGGAGAAGAAGTTCGTGTCGTATCTGCGCGGCGAGTTCCGCTCCACCGCGGAGAGCCAGGGCCGCGACGGCAAGGTGGCCGAGGCCATGGTGGACGCGGACGTGGAGGTGGAGGGGCTCGTGGGGGCCGAGGAGCTGCTCACCCTCGACGGCGGGCAGGCCCTGGAGTTCGGCATCGCCGATCTGCAGGCGGACGACCTGCCCGGACTGCTCAAGGTGCTGCGCCTGGACGCCGCGAACCGCACCGACCCCGAGATCGCCTGGGCGGAGCGCCTGGTGCGGTTCCTCACCGACCCCATCGTCGGCGGGCTGCTCATGTCCATCGGCATGCTCGGCATCGCCATCGAGCTGTACTCGCCCGGTGTCGGCTTGCCCGGCGGGGTGGGGGTGACCTGCCTGGCGCTGTTCTTCTTCGGCCACTTCATGACCCACCTGGCCGGGATCGAGGAGGTGGTGCTCATCGCCATCGGCCTCGTCCTGCTGGCGGTGGAGGTCTTCGTCATCCCGGGCTTCGGCGTGGCCGGCATCGCGGGACTGCTGACCCTGTGCTGCGGCCTCGTGCTGGCCCTGGTGGGGCTGGACCTCGGCGTGTCCATCGAGACCGGGACGCTGTGGGTGAGCCTGCTGCGCGTGGCCGCGTCGTTCAGCGTGGCCGTGCTGGCGTTCCTCGGCTTCCTCTACGTGGCCCCGCAGAGTCGATTCGCCAGCCGCCTCGTGCTCAAGGAGAAGGTGGCGGGGGGCACCGCCGAGGGGGGGACGGCCGCCCCGGAGCGCACGTCCAGCGAGGACCTGATGGGCCGCGAGGGCACGGCCGTGGGCGATCTGCGGCCGTCGGGGACGGCGATGTTCGGCGACCAGCGGGTGGACGTGGTCACCGAAGGGGACTACGTGATCAAGGGTTCGACGATCAAGGTGATCGAGGTGCGGGGCAACCGCGTGGTCGTGCGCCGCACCGAGGGGGAATAGACCCGCAACCGGGGGGGTAGGACACCCCGTTCGAGACACACACCTCTGCGGCGCGGTCCGCGGAGATCTGGAGGGAATCGTGGGAGCAGGAGCAGCTGGTATGGGCCTGATGGTCCTCGTCGTCTTCGGCGGGATCGTGGGGCTGATCTTATTCGCGGTCGTCATCTACTTCGTGCCCGTGGGCCTGTGGATCGCCGCGTGGGCGGCCGGCGCCCGCGTGGGCATCGTGCAGATGGTGGCCATGCGGCTGCGGCGCGTGCCGCCGGCCCAGGTGGTCAACCCGCGCATCATGGCGGTCAAGGCGGGCATCGACATCGACGTGTCGGAGATGGAGGCCCACTTCCTCGCCGGCGGCAACGTCGACCTGGTCATCAAGGCGCTCATCTCCGCCGACAAGGCCAAGATGGACCTCAAGTGGGAGCGCGCCACGGCCATCGATCTGGCCGGCCGCAACGTGCTCGAGGCGGTGAAGATGTCGGTCAACCCCAAGGTCATCACCACCCCCAAGGTGGCGGCCGTGGCCAAGGACGGCATCCAGCTCATCGCCATCAGCCGCGTCACCGTGCGGGCCAACCTGGACCGCCTGGTGGGCGGCGCCGGCGAGGAGACCATCCTCGCCCGCGTGGGTGAGGGCATCGTCACGACCATCGGCTCGGCGGGCAACCACAAGGAGGTGCTCGAGAACCCGGACCGCATCTCCCACACGGTGCTGGACAAGCAGCTGGACGCGGGCACGGCGTTCGAGATCGTCTCCATCGACATCGCCGACGTGGACGTGGGGGCC
>CAZLEO010000532.1:0-2922 GCA_964558555.1 uncultured Rickettsiales bacterium
GCCTCGCAGCACACCTTCCAGGTCTTGACCAAGAGATCCGCCCGGCTACTGGAGCTGGCACCCAGGTTGCCCTGGCCGAGGAACATCTGGATGGGTGTCTCCGTGGAAGACCAGAGCTGCTATGGCCGCATCACGGGGCTGCGATCCGTCCCCGCAGCGGTGCGATTTCTCTCCCTGGAGCCCCTGCTGGAGCAGGTGCCCGAGCTTCCCCTCGGTGGGATCCACTGGGTGATCGTCGGCGGCGAGTCGGGACACCGGCCTCGTCCACTCGATGAGGCATGGGTCAAGGACGTTCGTGACCAGTGCCGCTCGGCCGAGATCCCCTTCTTCTTCAAGCAGTGGGGTGGCAGGAACAAGAAGAAGGCGGGGCGCCTGCTGGAGGGGCGTACCTGGGATGAGATGCCGGAGGGCTTACAGGTGAGGGTGGCGAAGTAGCCAGCAAGCTGGCGGTGATGGTCGCTGCCTCTACCGTGGTTGAGGAGGGGAGGGTGCGCTCGGATCTCGGAAAACTTCAGAGCTTGATTCAACGCCGTTGTTCGTGTCAATCGAAGGCTGCCGTTTGCTGCTTGCTTCTCTCTGTATTGGACACTGCTGTGAAAACAATGAGTGACGCTGTGTTCCAATGGAAAACGCTGCATTCTGGTGGGAAACGCTGCGATGTGTTAGATAACAGGCCGTGAAATATCCTTATCGTCAGTACCGGGTTGACTCCGGACCTGATGGCAGGGTACTTTCTGACCAGCGCCATCTGGCGCATTCCCCCATAGCTTCACCTGCTTCGATGCGGAGCGGCGCTCTAAGAAATGAGCCCCGCTCCTGGGGTGCAACCCATTCGGAGCGGGGTCGGAGATCAACATGACGATATCCCAAGATGTTGGGGATGGCAAGGTGCGTTTTGCGCCCTTGAACCTCCCTAAGTCTCGTTCGTTCCACCTCATGGAGCCGGTCGAAGAAGAACCAGAGAGTGCGCCCGATGAGGCCGGTGCCCCGTGCGCTCCGCTGCTTCCCGCTTTCCACGAGAAGGCCGTCAAGCATATTGACGCCGTGGCTCTCCGCCTGCAAGAGCGCTACGGCCGGGGGCCGGAGCGGCTGGTCCGAATTCTGGTCGCTGCTCGCGCGGTGGGGGAATTCTGCCAGGAACCCGTATGTAGCCTGCCAGTGCTGCTCGGATGGGCTCGTCTGCAAGCGGCCTCTGGCGGCCTGGCAGTCGATCACCTTCCTGCACGTCCGAAGAAGGCGCAGCGGAGGCGGATGAGGTTCTCCTGCGCGGACATCGCCGTCCATTCCGTGGGCTCCATCGACTCCATCGCGCTTCTCGACGCCCTGAGCGACCGTGATCTCGCGGTGTCCTGCGGTGAGAGAGGGGGTGAGTGATGGCGGAAACGAAACTGGCGGTGGCGTACCTGAGGTGCAGTGATCCCAGCCAGGACCTCTCCATCGAGCAACAGCGGGCTGTCGTCCTGGACTACGCGGCAAAGCACAAACTGCGCGTTATCGAGTGGTACGAGGACGACGGCGTCAGCGGGTGGCGCAAGAAGGCTCGGCGTCGTGGTTACGAGCGGCTGATGAGGGCTCTTCGTTTGAAGCGACTCGAAGAGGCGGGGGTCACTAGGCTGCTGGTCTGGAAGCTCAACCGGGTGGGAAGAAACCAGGTCTCGGTGCTGAGTTCCTTGATGGAGTTCGAGAACGCTGACATTGAGGTTCTGTCCACCACCGAGGTGTGGCCCGAGGAGCGCAAGCTGCGGCGGCTCCTCCAGTCGTTGATCGCGCTCATGGACGAGTTCTATAGCGAGAACCTGAGTGAGGACGTCAAGAGGGGCATGGCGTTCCAGGCCCAAAGGGGACGCTGGGTGGCTGGCAAGCCCTATCCCTACGGCTACACCGCCGAGGTCGTGGAAAAGGGGCGTGCTCCACGGCTCGTGAAGGTTCCCCATGAGGCCGAAACGATCAAGAAGATCGTGCGCATGTACCTTGTGGATGGCGACGGAGACCGCAAGATCGCTCAGCGCCTCACCCTTGAGCGTGATCCCGCGCCAGCACGTCGGAAGCGCCGGGATGGCAGGGCCCCCATCTGGACCAAGAAGCACGTCAAGCGGATTCTCACGAGGCCTGTCTACCGAGGGCAAATCGTCTACGACAAAGTCGTAGCCTGCGAGCAAGCACACGAACCTCTGATCTCCGATGCAGACTGGCACGCTATCCAGCAGACGAGGTCAGAGCGAAAAAAGACCGGCGCAAGGCGTAATCCTGCCCGCGTCGGTCTCCAAGGCATCTACACCACATGGCTGGTGTGCCCTCTCTGTGGAGCAGGTGTCACCATCACCCCCGGTGGACAGCCAACGAAGAGGCTCTACTACTACTCCTGCGGAGCATACGCGCAGAACCCCGAAGCATGCCACGGCTTCTCCGTGCGCTGCGACGAGATCGATCCGCTCATCACCCAGGTCATCACCGAACAGCTCCTGTCGCGCGAGAATCTCCGGAGGCTCGTGGAAGCCTCGCTTGAACGTCTTGGGAACAAGCCAGATGGCTCTGTGGCGGCCCGTCGCGAGCGATTGACGGTCGAGAAGCGTGAGTTGACCGCTGAGATCAACAATCTCATCCTGCTGGCAGGAGGGCCAGATTCTTCTCTTTCGGAGCTTGAGGAGCTTCGAGACCGCCTGACCCTCCTCCGGGTTCAGCGAACTGGGGTGCAGCAGGATCTCTCCGAGCTTCCAGAGCCGATGGCTGCGCTCACGGTCGAGGACATCGATCTGGAGGGCTTCCGGCGGTCCATTCTCGATGCCTTCGAGGCGAAATCAGCTCAGGAGAAGCGCGCATCGCTCAAGAACTTCATCCATGAGATCCGCCTCGACATCGACAGCCGCTCGGCTGTGATCGAGTACGCCTGGATGGGCGAGGGCTCGGATTATCAGGGCCAGG
>CAZLEO010000533.1:0-2831 GCA_964558555.1 uncultured Rickettsiales bacterium
CGGTCTGCGCCGGCATCGACAACGACTGCGACGCCTTGGTGCGCGGGGGGGAGGACGAGGACCTCGACGGCGACGGCTCCCCCACCTGCGCGGACTGCGACGACGACGACCCCGCGCGCTTCCCCGGCAACCCCGAGGTGTGCGACGGCAAGGACAACGATTGCGACGACGTGCTGCCCGCCGACGAGGAGGACGCGGACTTCGACGGCGCCTCCATCTGCGAGGGCGACTGCGACGACGACGACCCCTACCTCAACCTCCAGGACCAGGACAACGACGACTGGGACACCTGCATGGGGGACTGCGAGGACGGCATCACGTCGATCAACCCCGGCGCCGAGGAGGTCTGCAACGGCTGGGACGACAACTGCGACGACGAGCTGTTGATCGAGGACGGCGAGGAGGTCGAGGTGGACATGGACCTCGACGGGTTCATGGTCTGCGACAACGACTGCGACGACCTCAACGCCAGCCGCTTCCCCGGCAACGTGGAGATCTGCGACGGCGTGGACAACGACTGTGACGACGAGCTCGGCGCCGAGGAGGCCGACGACGACGGCGACGGCTACACCGAGTGCACCGACGGCTACACCACCTTCGAGGGGGACTGCGACGACCTCGATCCGGCCATCAACCCCGGCGCGGACGAGCTGTGCAACGAGATCGACGACAACTGCGACGGCATCACCGACGAGAACCCCGACTGCTACCAGCCGGAGTACTCGGTCACCGGCGGCGGCGGTTGCCAGCTCGGCGGCGACGACACCCGCGGCCCGGCCTGGCCGGCGCTGCTGGCCCTGCTCGCGCTGATGGGCATGGGGATCAAGCGGCTGCGGAGGGCCGCCAGTTTTTTTCTCGTGATCGTGATGTTCGGCGTGGGCGTGCGTACGCCCCTACCCGCCCAGGCGCAGGAGTCCCCGGCCATCGAGCTGCACGGGGTGCGCGCCAACGGTGACGGGCTGGGTCTGTACAGCGTCGAAAGCGCCGAGGTGCTGGGGCTGTGGAACCCGAGCTTCGGCATCCAGTTCGGCTACTCGCGCAACCCGCTGATCCTGGAGCTGGAGGACAACCCCCTCTACCCGCAGGACCAGCTGGTCTACAACCTCGTCGGCGGCGTGGTCACCGCGGATCTCAACGGCGCCATCGGCTTTGGCGTGGCCGACGTGGCCATCTCGCTGCCCATCCACTTCTCCCGCACCGGCGAGGGCGCGTACGACTGGGCGTCGCTCAGCGGCGGCGGCATCGGCGACCTGCGGGTGGCCCCCAAGGTGACCATCTTCAACCCGGGCCGGCGCGTGACCCCGCTCTCGGCCGGCCCCCTGTACAGCTACGGCCTCGCCTACGGCCTCGCCGTGGCCGTGCCCCTGACCTTCCCCATGTCGAACGCCTCGTCCGGCGTGGGCGACCCGTCGGTGCGCATCGAGCCCACCGTCATCGGCGAGTTCCGCCTCGGCCCCCTGCAGACCATGCTCAACATCGGCCCCAAGCTGCGGTCCGAGGCCATGGCCATGAACCTCATCGACCTGAACGTGCAGCACGAGTTCCAGCTCCGCTGGGGCCTGGCGTTCCGGCCGCTCGAGCAGGTGCAGATCGGCGCGCAGATCCTCTTCGCCACCGGCGGCGACGGCGTGGGCACCGGCCCGGCCGAGATGTTCGCCGGCGCCCGCATCTACCCGGGCAAGGGCCTGCAGATCGACATCGGCGGCGGCCGCGGCATGTCCACCGGCTACGGCACCCCCGACCTGCGCATCATGGCCGGCGTCAGCTTCGTCAAGCCGCAAGAGTACGAGCCGCTCAAGGTCAAGGACACCGACGGCGACGGCCTCGCCGACAACGTCGACGCCTGCAAGCACGACGTGGAGGACATGGACGGCTGGGAGGACACCGACGGCTGCCCGGACAAGGACAACGACGGCGACACCTTCCTCGACGCCGAGGACAAGTGCCCCAACGAGGCCGAGAACTTCAACGCCAACCAGGACGACGACGGCTGCCCCGACGAGGACCCGGACAAGGACGGCGACGGCCTCACCGACCGCGACGACCCCTGCCCCGCCGACGCCGAGACCCTCAACGGCGTCGACGACTTCGACGGCTGCCCCGAGGAGTCCCTGGCCATGGTCACGGGCGAGTGGTCCCGCATCTCCGTGAACAAGCCCATCACGTTCGCGTCGGGCAAGTCCGCCCCCGAGGACGAGGGCAAGGCCGTGGTGGCCGCGGTGGCGCGCATCCTCGTGGAGTACCCGCAGATCACGTCGATGGAGATCCAGGCGCACACGGACGACAAGGGCTCGGAGAAGTCCAACCTCGCCATCAGCCAGAAGCGCGCCGACGCCATCGCCGCCATGCTCATCGACGCCGGCGTGGACATGGCCCGCCTCGAGCCCAAGGGTCTGGGCGAGTCCTCCCCCATCCTGCCCGACACCTCCGAGGCGGCCCGCAGCATCAACCGCCGCGTGGAGTTCCACATCCTGTCCATGACCGAGACCCCGCAGCCGGTGGTCGGCCTCAACGCAGAGCCCGAGGAGGAGGAGCCCGTCGAGGAGGAGGACGGCACCCAGTCCCAGGAGCTGTCCGAGGACGAGCGCAAGAAGCAGGAGCGGCTGATCCGCCGCGCCGAGCGCAAGCGCCAGCGCCAGCAGGACGACTCGGTCCAGGCCGAGTGGGGCACCGAGGACGGCGAGGAGCAGCCCGAGGAGGAGGCCGCGCCGACGTGGAACACGCCTGAAGAGCAGCCGCCCGCAGAGGAGCCGCCGGCCGAGGAGCCCCCGGCCGAGGAGCCCCCGGTCGAGGAAGAGCCGCCGCCCGCCGAAGAGGAAGAGAAGCCGGCC
>CAZLEO010000534.1:0-2815 GCA_964558555.1 uncultured Rickettsiales bacterium
ATCAACAAGACGCCGAGCTACGTCCTCGATCTGGACCTGCTGCAGCAGGTCTTCGTGGACATGCGGTTCATCCACGTCGTGAGGGAGCGAGAGGCCACGGCGCGGTCCATCCTCGGCCGGCCCTGGGGACCCGACGACATCGAGACCGCACGGACGGACCACGCCACGAACGTCGAAGCAGGAAGACGCTGGGGGACGGTGAATCCGGGTAGCTACCTGGAGGTCCGCTATGAGGACCTCGCGAGCGACCCGCGTCGAACCGTGAGCCGAGCCCTGGACTGGCTGGGACTGGACGCCGAGGGCTTCCCCTTCGACCGGATCATGGTCAGGAAGGCCGGAGGCTGAGCATCCTCGGTCACGGAGCCCCGTCGTCCACGATCCCGAGCGGCAACCCCAGTAACTCGATGGCCTGCTCGAGGTTGTCCACGTACTGAGACGTCCTGCGAGAGACCGCGACGTACCTTGGATCGCCGAGAGAGGAGGCCTCCCACCAGCGATAGACGGCCAGCGTCACCTGGAGATGGAGCAGGTCCGGGTAGTTCGGGTGGCGCTTCAGCGCGGCATCGAGGACGGTGCGTGCGCGGTCGAAGTCCCCCTCGTGAAGTGCGGCTTCGACGAGCCAGACGAGGACCTCGGCCTCCCGTGGTTCGCCGCTGTCGAGTCTCAGGTACTTCCCGGCCCACTTCACCACCGACTCGAAGTCGTGCAGGGAGCGATAGCTCCTGGCGACGAAGAAGGCGTAGTGCGAGTCGTCCGGCACTTCGGCCGCGTGCCGGAGGAGCCGATCCAGCCGCGTCCGTGTCGATGCCTCGAACGACCGGTCGTACTCCGCCATCAGCAGAGCCCTCGTCGAGACGACCTCCTCCAGGCCCAGCAGCTGCTCGTGGACCGCGTACTTCCAACGAGCGCGGGTCCGGTCGTACAGGCGGATCGCCACGAGCTCCTCCTCGACGCGACCGTTGACCACGCAGCGGATCGTCATCGCGAGCCCGTCGCAGCCGCCCGTCTGCAGCCGTTCCTCGATATCCCCCACGTCCTGGAGATCCTCGTCTCCGTCGATGAAGAACACCCAGTCGTTCGAGCAGCGGTCCTGACATCGGTTGCGGTGGTACGCGAAGTCGCCGGTCCAGCTCTCCTCGAACACCCGCGCGCCCAGGTTCCTGGCGATCTCCACGGTACGGTCGGTCGAGCCCGTGTCCACCACGACGATCTCGTCGACCGACTCGAGCTGCTGCACCGAGCGGATCGCCCTCTCCAGGCCGTCCTCCTCGTCGCGTACGATCATGGCTGCCGAGATGGTTCGAGTCATGATTGTCCTCCCCGGTTCGAGGTCGTGGCACTCGGTCGCCGTCCATTCGACTTCCGCTGACAGACGACTCCTGGCGCTGCTCCGAACTCCCGCCAGAACGCACGGTTCGCGGCCTCGCCGCAGCTGTACCCGACCCTGCGGGCCACCGCATCGATGGTGAGCTCAGGGTGGGCGGACAGCAGTTCACGCGCTCGCAGGGCTCTCAGGCGGCTCAGATAGCGCCCAGGAGGCTCTCCCACCTCCTGGACGAACCGGGCGTGGAATCCGCTCCTGCTGATGCCCAGGCGCAGGCACAGCGCGTGTATGGACGGGATCTCCTGCAGGGATCGGTCCATCGCACACAAAGCCCTGGCCACGAACAGATCCATGTCTTGCTGGTGTTCGGCCACGTTCCCCTCCCTCGATTCGATCCTGTGGTGTGCGGCTCATCTCGAGAACCGCAATGGCATTCCCAGCCGATCCGCCGCCTCGGGCAGCTTGCGTGCGTGCCCCCGGCTCCGACCCGGTACGGGCATGTAACGGGGTGCGGGCCGGGTTACCGACTCGTACCAGTCCAGTGCGACCAGGGACATCCGCTGGTGGTGCAGGTCGGGATACCCAGGATGCCGCGCGAGGGCCTCTTGCAGCAGCTCGTGGCCGCGCTCCCGGTTCTTTCGGGCCAGGGCCGCCTCCACCAGGAACACCCAGAGCTCGGCCTCCCGGGACTCGCCGGTGTTCAGCCCGATGTATCGCAGCGCCCAGTGTCTTGCCGATTCCAGGTCTCCCAGCACCCGGTACAGCTTGGCCACGTGGTAGCCGTAGTGCGGCTCTTCAGGCTCGGCCTGGGCGAACTCCAGCAGGACCTCCAGGCGCTGCCTCGTGGTCGCCTCAAGGGTCTCGTCGTACCCAGTGACGATGCGCGCCGAGGTCAGCAACAGGTGTTCGGGCCCGACCACCTGCTCGTGGATCGGGTACTTCCACCGGCCCCTCGTCCGGTCGAAGGCCCGCACGGCCATGCCCGACTCCCGCGAACCATCCAGGCCGACGCTATCGATGTGGACGGCCAGCGCTGCGTCGCGCGGCTCGGCAAAGAAGTCCACCAAGTTTCCAGGATCGACCAGTTCCTCGTCACCATCCAGGGCGAACACCCAGTCGTGGCGGCACCGCTCGAGGCAGTGGTTGCGGTGGTGCGCGAAGTCTCCCGTCCACGACTCGGTAAGTACCCGCGCGCCGAGGTCCGCCGCGATCTCGGCGGTCCTGTCCGTGGAACCCGTGTCCAGGACCACGATCTCGTCGATGGCGCCCAGCCGTTCGAGCGAGCCGATGGCCCGGGCGATGCCGTCTTCCTCGTCCCGGACGATCAGGGTTGCGGAAACGCCGACGGTCATCTTTCCCCTCCAGAGATCCATCTTGGGATTTGTCTCAACTCAATACGTTCGTGGCCCCATGAAGATAATGTAAGGATTGTCAGATTACCTGTTCTAGGATTGGATGGAAAGCGACACGACAGCTCATATAAAACAGGAG
>CAZLEO010000535.1:0-2795 GCA_964558555.1 uncultured Rickettsiales bacterium
TCGACCGTCGACCCAATCCGCCCCCATCGACCGTCGACCCAATCCGCCCCCATCGGCCGTCGACCGTCGACCGCGGGGCAAAGCCCCGCTACAATCCCCCGCCATGATCCAATCGACGCTCAAAGCTGCAGTCGCCACCGCCTCCATGGGCGCGGCCCTGTGTCTCCTCGGTTGCCCCCCCTGCGAGCGCCTGTGCGAAGCAGAGGCTGAGGTCTACTCCATGTGCCTGGGCGACTGGGGCATGACGTGGACCCACGTCGGCTATGCCGGTGTGGAGGAGTACGAGGAGGTCTGCAAGACCGACGCGGAGCTGGATCAGGGGCGGCGCAGCGACGAGGAGAAGAGCGCGGCGAACTCCGAGTGCGCGGATCGCAACTCGGACCTGCGCAGCACGGAAGACTGCGAGGAGCTGTACGGTCTTCTCGAGGAGTTCGGTTCCGAGGAGTAGCTAGCGGCGTCGCCGCAGGCCGAGCACGGCCACCATCCCACCCAGCACTGCAGCCACCCCGGGGGCGGCGTACTGCGCGTGGTCCACGGCGCAGGTGGTCTGGTTCTGGTTCACCGACTGGGAGTTGTTGGTGGTGCGCTGGACGGTGATCTCGAGGAAGGCCCAGGCGCTGAGGTCGTGGGCGGTGTCCACGACCTGGCAGAACACGGTGTAGGCGTCGGCCTCTTCCGGTGCGACCCAGGTGGCGCAGGGGCCGTCGACCTCGGCGTACTCGCCGCCGGAGGCCTGCCAGTCGAACTCCAGCACGGCGTCCTCGCCGGAGATGACCGTCAGGCACAGCCCGACCTCGGCGCCGAAGGTGGCCACGACCACGTCCGCCTGCACGCCGCCGACCACGAACAGGGGCGGGGTGTCGTCGATGCAGTCCTCGTCGGTGTCGCCGTCGCAGTCGTTGTCCTTCTGGTCGCACCACTCCAGCGCGTCGCGATAGATGGTGTCGTCGGCGTCGTTGCAGTCGCCCAGGGCCTCGGAGAAGCCGTCGCCGTCGTCGTCGTAGTAGTCGGTGCCCTCGTCGATGGTGCCGTCGCAGTCGTTGTCGAAGAAGTCCGGCTCCTCGGTGGCGTCGGGGTTGATGGTGGGATCGTCGTCCTCGCAGTCGCCGTTGATCTCGGCGTACCCGTCGCCATCGTCGTCGTAGTTGTCCGTCTCCTCGTCGATGGTGTTGTCGCAGTCGTTGTCCACGCCGTCGGCCAGCTCGATGGCCGCGGGGTAGATCGTGGGATCACCGTCGTTGCAGTCGCCCTGGTCGGGGTCGTATCCGTCGCCGTCCATGTCGGCCTCGGAGAAGGGCTCGTCGATGCTGATCACCGTGGTGATGCACGACGTCTCGTTGAACACGTCGGTGCAGCACATCTCCATGGTGTGCACGCCCGGGGTGTCCTCGAAGTCCGAGTCGTCGATGTCGATGGTGAAGTCCACCTCGGAGGTCGTCGGGTCGGACGTCTCCTGCTCGATGGTGCCGATCACGTTCGACTCGAGGTTGCAGTACAGGCCGATGTTGGGCTGCTGCGCGTCGAAGGCGCGGGCGAACAGGTACAGGTCCTGGTACAGGTAGAACAGGGTCGGCTCGATGGGATCGAGCCAGTTCAGCTGCGGCGGTGAGTTGTTGGTGGACCCCGGCGAGTTGGCGCTGAGGTTGACCACGTAGCTGTTGGCCAGCTCGCCGGCGATCTCCACGGTGAGCGAGGCGATCTCGTGGTCGCCACCCTCGGAGGTGAACTGGACCGGCACCAGGGCCTTGCCGCCGGGCGGGATCGGGTACTCGGGGATGGACATCACCTCGAACGGGCTCTCGCTGCCGCCCACGGTGACCGAGACCACCTCCACGTCCACGTCGCCCACGTTCCAGATCTCGACGACCTCCTCGGCGACGTTGTCGTTGGCCACGAAGCCGTACTCCACCAGGCTGGGCGTCACGTAGGCCATGGGCGTGCCCGTGTAGGAGCTGCCCTGCAGCACGACGATGCGGTTCGCCTCGTCCACGTCGTCGGTGTACAGCCCGATGTAGGCGTAGGAGTCCTCCTCGGCCACGGGCGAGAAGGTGATGGTCATCTCCTCGTAGGACCGCGGCGGGATGCGGACCACGGTCTGGCCCTCTTCGTCGCCCTCCTCCGGCGTCCAGGTCGCCTCCATGGCGAAGACCTCGTGGTTGCCTTCGTGGATCACGTAGGGCACCTGCGAGAACTCCAGGGCGAAGTCGCCGGCGTTGTGCACCCGGACCACCGTGGTGGCGGCGCTGCCCGTGGGCACCATGCCGAAGTCCACGTGCTCGGCGGACACGTGGATGTCCTGGGCGAACTCCTCGCGGACCTCGCTGTCCGGGCACGCGGAGATGAAGAAGGCGAGCGAGAGGAGGATCAAGGAGAATCGATGCATGGAATCGTACTCCGTGGTGAGGCGACGGCCTCTCCCGTTGTCAACTCCGCGAAATTCCAAGCAATTCACCGTGGTCCGCGGAGCGCCTGCACCATAGCAGTCGCGTGCGGCGAGTGTCAACGGATCCGGCGCCCGCGCGAGCGTCCCGCGCTTCGCGTGCGCGCGCGGAGAGACGCCCTCGAAGGGGCGCTCCGCCCCCACAATTGCACTTCGACCTGGCCAGGACCTGGTGGTATGCTGCACGCCGGGTCGAAGAGTACCCATGGAGTACACGACATGAAGAGGACGCTGACGTTTCTTGCTGTTGCCGTGAACCTGCTCCTGGCCACCGCCTGTCAGGACTACGTGTTCACCCCTGAAGGGGGCACCGGCGACCCGACCAAGATCGACGCCCAGATCGAGGTGACCCCGG
>CAZLEO010000536.1:0-2788 GCA_964558555.1 uncultured Rickettsiales bacterium
CTTGGACATCCACGGAAATCCCGACCTTGCCAGCTTGTACGGGATGGCGAGCCTTTCGACGGTAGCGGGTGACGTAGCCGTCACTGACAACGAATGTCTTGAGCAAGCCTTCGCAGAACTGTTTGTGGCAGAGCTCACTGTGGGCGGTTCAAGGTACGTCACCTACAACGGGACGGCGCAGATCTGTCCGCCGTGATCTGCGCGTTCACAGATCCGCTGAGGCGCCACCATCGAAAGCGTCGTCTAACAAACGCGTGCTGCTGTCAGCGGCCGGGCTCGTGGTAGGTTGGAGCTTGGGTGCGCTGAGCGACGGGGATAGGTTGGGCACCGTCCGGGCCAACCCCGGCCGCTGCAGCAGACGCACAGGTGTTGGGAATACAAGGGGAAGAACGAATGAGCCCGAGCTCACAGCGGTGGAGCACGACGACAGCGATCATTACCCTGGTAGCAACCCACGTGGCAGTTCTCGCGTTGGGGGTTGTCATTGGCAGATGCAGAATCGAGGTGACGCCGACTGGCCAGGCGGACCAGTTGACGGCCGATGAGTCGAGTGGTGTCGCTGCAGGTGCAGCAGGTGCCGACCTCGGCGATGAGGGCGTGAAGAGACCGGAGGGTAAGTCGTGTGTGCGAGGAGGTAGTTCTTCACGACCGCGCCGGCTGCCGCCCGTTGACGACATCGCATGCGGTGCTATAGTGGTGTCATGATTCGTGCCGTAGTCGATACGAATGTGCTGTTCGAGGGGCTCACCAAGCAGGGCCCGTGTGCTTCGGTTGTCGATGCCTGGGTGGAGAGGCGGTTCATCCCGTGCGTTTCGACTGCGCTCGCACTCGAGTACGAAGCGACACTGAAGAACAAGCTGGGAGACAAGAAGAGGCGATTGGCGGTGGGTGCGCTCCCTGCGCTGTTGAACCGAGCGGAGTTCACAGCTGTCGCGTTTCGGGTCAGACCGATGTCGCCGGACCCCGACGACGACTTCGTGATCGAGTGCGCCTTCAACGCCAACGCTAGCATCGTGACCAAGAACTTGAGGGACCTCAGGGTGGCGGAGAGCATGCTCCGGATTCCCGTTCTGGAACCCACAGACTTCTTGGCCCATTTGTAGGAGACGCCATGGCCAGGTTGACAGTCAGGCTCCCCGACAGCCTTCACGAAGCCATCGCTCGGAGAGCGGAGGCCGAAGGTGTGTCCATGAACCAATTCATCGTCTACGCGCTCACCCAGACAGCCTCGATTGACCTGATCCGCGAGCAGCGAGCCCAATTCGAGGCCCTTCGTTCTCGGGTTCCCGCGGAGGAAGCTGAAGCTGCGCTCGGAGAACTGCTGCGAAGCCGAGATAGCGCGTAGCAGCCGGACAGGAGAGTCGGCACTCCGAGGCAAGTCCGGAGTGATTCCCAACAACGCGTGCTGCTGTCAGCGGCCGGGCTCGTGGTAGGCTCAGCTTGGGTGCGCTCCGCGGCGGGCGAAGCGAGGGGAAGCTCCCTTCCACTGCCGGACGCTGCAGCAGACGCACAGGTGTTAGATTGTTGGAGGGAGACGAGGCAATCAGCGGCGATCGTGCTCATCCGGATCGACGTCAGGAGCCGAATCCAGAGCACTGAGGAACTCATCACGATCCCCTCGACTGGCCCGCGTGCTCAGGTACTCTTCGGTCAACAACGCCGAGAGCTTCTCTGCCAGCGCAGTAGAGATGAACTGGTTGATCGAGATGCCCTCTTTCTTGGCCACCTCGCGCACCTTCTTGTGCAGGGACTCTGGAAGCCTGAGGCTGATGGCGCTCATGGCAACTCTCCTATCTCCTCCAAGAACTCCTTGGGTGTGATCGCTCGCAGTCCGAAACGATCTATGCCCTCGAAGTCCCGCTTGTTGTAGGTCACGATGGCGTCGCACTGCGATTCCACCGCCAGCTCGAGAACAAAATCGTCATCCATATCCCGCAGGTACGGCCTCCAAAGGAAGTGGATCTCCCTGTGAGCAGAGGCTTTGCAGAGGTAGTCGACGATTGCGTCGACGGCCTCGACAGGCAGACCAATCTCCTTCGCGGTGCGCTTACCGACCTCCTCGTACTCGAACACGATGGGCACAGAGACCTGGGTTTCGAACTTCCCTGTCCCGACCAACCGCATCAGCAGTGAAGACGCTCCTCGCTTGGACCGAAGCGCGGCTACGAGGACGTTGGTGTCGATGACGATCTTCCTCATCTTGTTGGTATCATAGGTGATACCATGCCGATCGCCAAGAGAAACATGCGAGGCGGTGCTACCGAGGTTCAGTCCTAGCCCGTGTCGTCTGGCCAATCCGCCCGCTGGGGAGGGATTCCAGGCGCCTGAAATGCGATACACGAACTGCAATGAAGCGGGCCAGAGATCGGCAGAGTCCGAGCACCCGTGAGGGCCACAATCTAACATCGCGTGCTGCTGTCAGCGGCCGGGCTCGTGGTAGGCTCAGCTTGGGTGAGCTCTGCGGTGTGCGAAGCGAGGGGAAGCTCGCTCGGCGACAATTAGTCCTCCCCGTTGGGGAAGTGATCTTGACGCCGGGCAGAAGCTCCCTTCCACAGCGGCCGCTGCAGCAGACGCACAGGTGTTAGGACTACAAGGGGACACGCCGTACACCAGCCAGATGACGGCAACCCGACTTCACGACAACCACGACAACGATGTTCCGCGGGCAGCACGTCTGGTACCCCCACTGCGCCGTGGTAGTTCTTGACGTGTGTGGCGCGTTGTGTAAGGTGATGTGTAGGAGGTGACGTGATGGCCACGAACCTGAATCTAGACGACGAACTGATCG
>CAZLEO010000537.1:0-2784 GCA_964558555.1 uncultured Rickettsiales bacterium
GACGGTGTAAAACGTTAGATGCGACTGCTTTTGGAGGCTAATCCGATCACGGATGCGTACGCACCTCTACCAGCCCTGGAGTTCGCCCTATCGTACAGTTGGCGACGTTCAGCTCTTGGAAGCGGTGGAAGACGACGGATAGCGGAGACAGGCCAACCGAATGACCCTAGACGACCTCATCGACTGCTACTTGCAGCACTTGCGCGAGACGCGTCAGCTCTCGGCTCGCACGCTGGACGGCTACAAACAGGAACTGCGCTTGTTCGCTGGCTTCGTTGGTGGCGAGACGCGCGTCCGGAAATTGGACCGTGCTCAAGTCCTGGCGTTCCTCAACCATCCCCACGCCAATGGCGAGTCCCTCAATCCCTCCAGCCGCAACCACAAGCTAACCGTGTTGCGTGGGCTTGGTAGATACCAAGTAGAACACGCGTGCGCGCGTAAGGACCCAACCCTGGACATCCCCTGGGTTCGCGTTCCCCGAAAGGAAAAACCCAGCCTATCCATGGCCGAGTATCGAGCGCTGCTCGGAGCTGTGGGAGAGCTGCGGCCTCCTTGGTTGCGAAGGCGGCAGCGATGCGCAGTTCAGCTACTTTTCCACACAGGTCTGCGAGTGTCGGAGTTGGTTGGATTGGTCGTGGACCAGGTGGACCTCGAAGAGGCCGTACTCCGTGATTTACGTCGCAAAGGCGGGCATCGGCAGATGCTGCCGCTCAACCGGGAGGTCCTGCAGGAGCTGAACCTGTGGCTACCTGTGCGAGGCCGGCGAGAGGTTGCAACGGATTGCCTGTTCATCGGCCGCACTGGACGGGGTATCGGCGTCCGTCAGGTGCAGCGCCAGCTCAAGGAGTCGGGCCAGAAGGCAGGCTGCGTATTCCGGCGAAAGTGGCCACTTGTTCCGATCGAAAGTGGCCGCCTATTCCGAAGTAACGTGGCCGCCCATTCCGATTGATGGTGGCCACCCGTCGGAGCGAAGCGACGCTGGTCTTTTCTTGATGCCAGTTCTTCCTCTCTTTATCAATCTCCCATCTATCGTTCATCGTCGTCGGGCTGTGGAGCGTGTGGACAACTCGGGGCGAGTTGTCCATGCCCTTGTGGAGCTCGTGGGCGGGCCTCACGAGATCACCCCGGTGCTTCGCAGGCTCCCAGAGTAGCGGGCATGCCTCCGGGCCCCGCGACGTCTCGCCCGTCCACAGATCCACATGGGCTTCACGATCCATAGCCTCTTGTGCCTCAGTCCTCGTCCTTGCGGCGCGTTCCGAGCGTCTTTCGTATGGACTCTCCGTCCAGTTCCAGCTTGTGCGCGTTGTGGACCAGGCGATCCATCAGGGCATCAGCGATCGTCGGATCGCCGATGGTGTCGTGCCACAGCTTGACCTGCAGCTGGCTGGCCAGGACGGTGGAGTGCCGGCCGTGGCGGTCCTCCAGGATCTCCAGCATGTCCCGCCGCTCGCGGTCGGCGAGGGGCGCGAGCCCCCAGTCGTCAATGATGAGCAGCTGAGTCCGGGCGAGCTTGGCGAGCTCCTTGCCGTAGACACCCTCGCCTCGGGCCATGTGGAGATCGTGCATCAGGCGGGGGAGTCGCTTGTACAGCACGGAGTACCCCTGCCGGCACGCCTGATGCGCGAAAGCGCAGGCGAGCCAGGTCTTGCCGATCCCCGTGGGTCCCGTGAGGACGAGATTCTCGTGGTGCTCGATCCAGCGGCCGGTCACGAGGCGGTCGACCATCGAGCGTTCCAGGCCCCGGGGGTGGCGGTAGTCGATGTCCTCCACGCAGGCCGGCTCGCGGAGCTTGGCGAGGCTCAGGCGCCGCTTCAGGCGGCGATCCTGGCGCTCGGTCCACTCCCGATCGACCATCAGGCCGAAGCGGTCGGCAAAGGACAGCTGGTCACCATCATGGTCGCCGTCCAGGTACTCCTGGAAGGTGGCGGCGAGGCCGTACATCTTCATCTCGATGAGCTGGCGGTAGGTCTGTTCGTGAAGCATGCGTTCCTCCGGGTCAGTGGTAGTAGTCCGGCCCGCGCACGTTGGCGTGGTCCACGGGTAGATCGAGTTGGGGCTCGGAGTCTGATGGATCCGGCAGACGATCCATGCCGGTCTTGAGGATCGAGTTGACGGCCCTGTAGGAGATCGAGTCGATGGCCAGGGCCCGATCGCAGGCCGCCTCCAGGCGTTCGGTGGTGTACCTCTTTTCCAGGCGCAGAATCCCCAGGCTTGCCCGATACCCCTGCTCGGGATGGGGCTTGGACTCGATGAGCGTCTGGATCAGCAGGCCCGTCCGAGGCCCCGTCTTCTCGGCCCACCGGATGATCCGCGAGGGGGTCCATTCCAGGTGCTGCTGGTGGGCCTTGGGCATGTGCTCCTTGATGGTGGTGTAGCCCCCCACGACGTAGCTGCGCCGATGTGCGGCGACCCGCCTGCCCTTGAAGCAGATCTCGATGATGGTGGTGGTCCGGCGGGCGTCCATCCGCTTGTGGATCAGCGAATGCGGGACGCTGTAGTAGTGCCGCTCGATCTCCACGTGATAGTCGATGCTGACCTTGGGCCGGGACCACTCGGACATCTCGTAGCGCGTCGCAGGCAGTGCCTTCAGCGCCGGACGGTCCAGGGTTTCGAAGAGCTCACGGCGGGTCGTAGGCAGCTTCTGGAAACGCTTGTTGTTGAGCTCCTCGAGCTTCTCGAAGATGGCCTGGTTGGCCTGCTGCAAGCTGAAGAAGGTGTGGTTGCGCAGGGCCGCGAGGATCCAGCGCTGGGCGATCAGTACGCCGCCCTCCACCTTGGCCTTGT
>CAZLEO010000538.1:0-2768 GCA_964558555.1 uncultured Rickettsiales bacterium
CGGCGTGTCGTTCTTCCAGAAGATGCGCCGCTCGCTGGGCGACAAGCGCAAGGAGTTGGGCCCCGAGCACATCGACGAGATCACCCGCCTGTACGGCGAGTTCTGCGAGGGCGATCATGTCCGCATCTTCGACAACGCCGCCTTCGGCTACCACCGCATCACCGTCGAGCGCCCGCTCAAGCTCAACTTCCAGGTCAGCCCCGAGCGCATCGGCCGACTCGACGAACAGAAGGGCTGGAGCAACCTGCTGACCTCCCGCAAGAAGGGCACCGCCGGCGAGACCGAGATCGCCGCGGGTCGCGAGCTGCAGCAGGACGTGCGGGCCGTGCTCGAGGGCATGGACGCCGACACGCTGTACCTGGACCGCGCCGAGTTCCTGTCCGTGCTCAACCGGGCGGTCAAGCAAGCCGGCGTCAAGGTCCCCGCCGCCGTCAAGAAGGCTGTCCTGGCGGCCCTGTCCGAGCGCGACGATTCCGCCGAACCCTGCCGCGGCCGCCACGGCGATCCCGAACCCGACACCGACCTACGCGACTTCGAGAACGTCCCACTGACCGAGGACATCGACGAGTACATGGAGCGCGAGGTCCTCCCCCACGTCCCCGACGCCTGGGTCGACGTGGACAAGACCAAGGTCGGCTTCGAGATCCCGTTCACCCGCCACTTCTACGAGTACACGCCGCCGCGGCCGCTGGAGGAGATCGAGGCCGAGATACGGTCGCTGGAGGCGGAAATCCAGGGGATGCTGGGGGAGGTGCTGGGATGAGTCCTCCCGAGACGTTCGACCAGCTCATTGCCTCCATCGACGAGGTCAACCAACAGCTCAACCGGCGGGCCAAGCTGGCGGTGAACACCAGCCTGACTCTGCGCAACTGGCTGATCGGCTGCTACATCGAGGAGTACGAACGCGGCGGGGTGGACCGTGCGCAGTACGGTGAAGCGCTGATGGACGCCGTCGCCGAGGCGCTCCTGGCGAAGAACCTCTCCCGATGCGACCGAGGCGCCCTCTACCGCTATCGGGCCTTCTACCTGGCGTATCCCGAGATTGTGGCAACACTGTCGCCACAATTGCTCGGCACCACCGGAGAGGCCCGCGCTCTGGTCGAGAAAGCACGTTCGGCGGCCGAGTCGGCCGACGACGGAATCGTGGCAACGCCGTTGCCACAATCTCCCGAGCGCGCTCAGCTCCTGCTCAGCCGCCTCGCGTACAGCCAGTTCGAGCAGCTCGTCCGCCTCGACAACCCGCAGAAGCGGCTGTTCTACGAGGACCGCTGCATCGAGGCCACCTGGTCGGTCCGTGAACTCGGACGGCAGATCGCCAGCCTCTACTACGAACGGACCGCACTCTCCAAGGACAAGACCACCCTGGAGGAACGCACCGAGGCTGCCGCGGAAAAGGAGCCGGCAGCGCTCCCGATCCGCGATCCCTACGTCTTCGAATTCCTGGGCCTGAAACCCGCCGAGGTGATGGGCGAGTCCGAGTTGGAGGACGCTCTGCTCGACAAGCTGCAGGCCTTCCTGCTGGAGCTGGGTCACGGCTTCTGCTTCGAGGCTCGGCAGAAGCGGGTGCTGATCGGCGAGACCTACAACTTCGTAGACCTGGTCTTCTACCACCGCGTGCTCAAGTGCCACGTCCTGATCGAGCTGAAGGTCGGATTGTTCACCCATGAGCACATCGGCCAGCTCAACACCTACGTCAGCTGGTACGCCGATAACGAGATGACCGAGGGTGACAACCCGCCCATCGGCCTGCTGCTCTGCACCGAGAAGGACCAGACGGTGGTCAAATATGCCCTCGCCGGCATGAGCAACCAGCTGTTCGTCTCCAAGTACCGCGTGGCCCTGCCGAGCGAGGAGGAGCTGGCGGGGATGCTGGGGGAGGTGCTGGCGTGAGACCGCTGGGGAACGAGGCTCTGCAGTCGTCCCGGCCTGGCACCCGAATGGGTGTTGAGGCGAGGACCAGGCATCTGGATCGCCTCGACAGCAGGAACGATCAGCGGGCTGCCGTTCAACTTGGCGCAGCGCATGCGCCAAGTGCGCGCCAAGTGCGTGTCAAGTCGAGCGAGCGTGGGCTGGCGTCCGTGCGGGCACCAAGTCGCGGCACCAAGTCGGCACTAAGTTACGGCACCAAGTCGCGGGACCATGTCGGGACCAAGTTGGGACCAAGTCGGGACCAAGTCGCGGAGCACCAGCGAATGGGAGGAAAGCTGTGAGTGCCTCGGCTGCTCAGCGACGGACCACCAACGACCGGAACATACGGTGGCTGGACTCGATTCCTGAACGCTGGGGTGTGGTCCCGAGCAAGCGGTTGTTCGCTGTCCGAAACCAACGAGCTCTCGAAGGCGACGAACAGCTGGCAGCTACGCAAGCCTACGGCGTCATCCCGCAGAAGGAATTCGAGGAGAAGGTCGGTCGCCAGGTCGTGCATGTGATGCGTCACCTGGACAAGCGTAAACACGTCGAACGTGACGACTTCGTGATCAGCATGAGGAGCTTCCAGGGCGGTCTCGAACGGGCATGGTCGACAGGGTGCATCAGGTCCTCGTATGTGATCCTGAAGCCGACAGCGGGAGTGCATGTTGGCTACTTCGCCCACCTCTTCAAATCGACCGCCTACATCCAGGCGTTGCGGGCGTCTTCCAACTTCATCCGGGATGGCCAGGATCTGAACCTGGAGAACTTCTACCTCGTAGACCTCCCGCTCGTACCGAAGCACGAACCATCCGTGATCGGTTAAGCTAATAGTATTAGTTGAAACACAGGGGCGATCG
>CAZLEO010000539.1:0-358 GCA_964558555.1 uncultured Rickettsiales bacterium
CGCGGATCCCAACACGTACCCCGGCGCCACGCCCCAGTGCGACGGCGCGGACAACGACTGCGACGGCCTGGTCGACGCCATCGAGACCGACGACGACGGCGACGGCGACAGCGAGTGCCAGGGCGACTGCGACGACACGACCACGGCGCTGAACATCCTCGACCTCGACGCCGACGGCTGGACCACCTGCGACGGGGACTGCGACGACTTCGACGACACCCTCGATCCCGAGGATGGTGACGGCGACGGCGCCAGCAGTTGCGACGGCGATTGCGACGACACCGTCGTCTATCTGAACGTCCTGGACCTCGACGGGGCCGGCTACCCCCCCTGCGACGGCGCCTGCGCCGACGGCCCC
>CAZLEO010000539.1:368-2732 GCA_964558555.1 uncultured Rickettsiales bacterium
TCGACTCCCTGGCCAAGCTCACCGTGACGGACGACGACGGCGACGGCTACAGCGAGTGCGACGGCGACTGCGACGACGGCGACCCGGCCCTCGAATCCGCCGACGCGGATGGAGACGGCTACTCCACCTGTGACGAGGACTGCGACGACACGGATCCCAACCTGGATCCTGCCGACGCCGACGTGGACGGCTACTCCACCTGCGACGGGGACTGCGACGACGCCGACGACAGCAGCCATCCCTTCGCCACGGAGATCTGCGACGGTCTCGACAACGATTGCGACGGGGCCACACCCGCGGACGAGGCGGACGCCGACGGCGACGGCTACCGGATCTGCGATGGGGACTGCGATGACGCCGACGCCACGGCGAACCCCGGCGCGAGCGAGGACTGCGGCTACGGCGTGGACGAGAACTGCGACGGCGACGTGGACGAGAACTGCACCTGCCCGCTGTACGTGGACGGTTCGGTCGGCGGCTCCCTGGAGACCGGGAGCTGGGACGATCCCTATCTGACCCTCTCGGCCGGCTTTGCCAACCTCGGCGGCGCGTGCACCGAGATCCACGTGGCCGCCGGTACCTACGCGCCCGGCCCCGATCTGGATCACGAGGATCTGATCCTGAGGTCCATCGACGGGGCGGAGCACACCATCATCGACGGCGGCGGCTCCAGCCGCTGCATGAAGTTCAAGAACGGCGACCTGATCCTCGACGGCTTCACCCTGCGCAACGGCGAGGCCGACAAGGGCGCCGGGCTGCGCCTCGAGGGCACCACGACTTCCGCGGAGGTCGCCAACTGCCTCTTCGAGGCCAACGCGTGCACCAACGACGGCTACGGCGCCGCCGTGTACGTCAAGAACCTGCCCGACTTCTGGATGCACCACTGCGTGCTGCAGGACAACGACTGCAACTCCGGCGACAACGACAACGGCTCCAACGGCGGCGGCCTGTTCACCGAGTCCGTGGACATGCTCGTCGAGGACAACGAGTTCCTCGCCAACCTCGCCGGTGACGGCGGCGGAATGGCCCTGGAGGGGTCCACCGGCACCGTGCAACGCAACCTCATCGCCGGCAACGGCGCCACGGACACCCAGGCGGGCCTCAACGCCTACCGCGGCGGCGGCGGCATCGCCGTCCATCTCGGCACCGTGGACTTCAACAACAACGTGATCGTGGCCAACACCACCACCGACCGCGGCGCCGGCATCTACACCTTCGACACGACCGGCCAGGTCACGGTGGACAACTGCACCCTCGCCTACAACGTCTCCTCCCTCGGCGGCGGCGGCGTCCATACCGGGGACAACGGCACCATCGTCCTACGCAACTCCATCGTGGCCTTCAACGAGGGCACCGCCGGGATCGACGCCTACGACGCCTCCTTCCAGGCCGACCAGACCTACTGCGACGTCCACGGCAACACCCCGTTTGACTACGGCACCGCCCTGGTCGATCTGACCTTCACCGACGGCAACATCAGAGACGATCCCCTGTTCACCTCGTGGAACGGCAACGCCGTGTACGACGACGACGACCTCCACCTCGACGCCGGATCGCCGTGCATCGACACCGGCGATCTGGCGGTCCAGGACGCGGACGGCACGCGTAGCGACATGGGGGCCTACGGCGGGCCGTATGGGTCATGGCCGTGATAACCGGCCAGCCCGTAGGTGATGTGAACGCCGCCGGGTGAGAGGCGGACCTCGTCCAATACGCGATCGAGGGCCTCGCGGCGCTCCGGCAGCGGGCGGTCGTGCCAGGCTTCGAGGATGGCTGCGCGGAAGGCGTCCGGATCGACGTCGTCGAATGCGGGCGGCGGCTGGGCGGAGGGTAGCGCGGCGAGCCGCAGCCGGGCGTGCTCCCGCTGCTCGATGAGAGGAGCGTTGATCGCCCGGGCGTCGTCCTCCTCGATCAGGCCGCTGCTCACCTGGGCCGAGGTCCGGCGGATCTTGACGTCCAGGTCGGCCACGAGCGTGGTGAGCCGCTCGCGCTCGACAGCGGCGTGGTCGATGGGCGCGGCAGCGAGTTGGTCGATGGCGTCCCGGATCAGCATCCTCACGTTGTCCGGGGCGAGTACCTGCTGCTCGACGGCGTCGAGCACGAGTTGGTCCAGCTTCTCCACCCGGATCGAGATCCCGGCGCAGGCGGCAGGATTGTCCTGGCGCTTGGCACAGTAGTAGAGGTACGTCCGCTTCTTCGGTCTTCCGCCCGTGGCGACGCAGATCCGACCGCCGCAGGTCCCGCACCGCAACCAGGGAGTCAGCAGGCCGCGATCGCCGAGACGGATCGGATTCGCACCGTTGCCTTTTCCTGCCTTGCGGTTGCGGTCGCGCAAGGTGCGCCGGGCCTGGACACGGGCGAAGG
>CAZLEO010000540.1:0-2722 GCA_964558555.1 uncultured Rickettsiales bacterium
GGCCAACACCTGCGTCGGGTTCCGCTCTGCCGAGGAGCGAGACCGGGACGGCGAGGGATTCGGCGACGGCCTCGACGGGGACTGCGACGACGACGACGCGACGGTCTTCCCGGGCGCACCGGAGCTCTGCGACGGGCTCGACAACGACTGCGACGGGCTGTTGATGACCGAGGAGACGACCGACCTCGACGGCGACAACTACGTGACGTGCGACGACTGCGACGACGCGGATCCGTGGATCAGCCCCGAGGCCGCGGACGTGTGCGGCGACGGCGTGGACAACGACTGCAACGGGCTGACCGACGTGGACTGCGTCACCTGCGACCGGACGGTGCCGACCGATCACCCCACGGTCCAGGAGGCCATCTTCAACTCGGTGACCGACGACATCATCTGCGTGGAGCCCGGAGACTACCTCGGAACCGTGGTCTTCGGGGGTGCCCAGGTGCACGTGCTGGGTACGGGGGGCAAGCACGTCACGACGTTGCTCGCCGGCGGGGTCGCCGAGGTGGTCCGGTTCACCAGCGGCGAGACGCCGGACACGATCCTGCAGGGGCTCACCCTCACCGGCGGCGTCGCGCTCACCGGCGCCGGCATCAGCTGCACCAATTCGAGCCCCACGCTCACCGACCTCATCGTCACGCAGAACAGCGCCAGTGACGACGGCGGGGGGATCTTCCTGTCCAACTCGCAGGCCGTCATCAGCAACATGGTGATCTCCAACAACTACTGCACGGACGACGGTGGCGGCATCTACATGGACAACGCGTCCGCGCCGACCATCACCGATGTGGAGATCCGCGACAACATCACCGACCTGCACGGGGGGGGGCTCGGCGTCTACGGCAACTCCCACCCCATCCTCACCCGCGTGACCATCGCCGACAACGACGTGTACGACGACGGCGGCGGCATCGAGGTCAACGGCGCGGCCATCACCCTGATCGACGTGGTGGTCAGCGGCAACTCCGCGGGCGACGACGGCGGTGGCATCTACCCCTACGGCTCCGACATCTACATGACCCGCGTGCAGCTGCTGGACAACTTCACCGGCGAGCAGGGCGCCGCCATGTACCACCGCAGCACCGGCTCGGCCTACCTCGAGGACGTGCTCGTACAGGGCAACGAGTCGGCCACGGACTGCGGCGGCCTGTACATGGAGGGCAGCTACGCCTCCCTGGAGGGGGTGGTGGTCGCCGACAACATCGCGTCGTCCGGCTACGGCGCGGGCCTGCGACTCAGCGGCGTGGCGTTCGTCGAGGATCTGGTCGTGACCGGCAACAGCGGCGCGAGCAGCGGAGGCGGAATCTTCATCAACACCTCGAGCGCGACGCTGGCCAACGTCCTGGTGGCCGACAACCACGCGGTCACCGGGGGTGGCATCTTCATCGACAACCACGATCCGGTCCTCGAGAACCTCGTGGTCGTGGGCAACGAGGCGTCGTCGTCCGGCGGTGGGATCTACATCGAGGACGCCTCACCGCTGCTGGCCAGCGCCGTGATCGCCGGCAATCAGGCGGATCGGGGCGGTGGCATCGGGCTGTCCAACGCCGACGTCACGATGGTCGGCCTGGTCGTCGTGGGCAACACGGCCACCACCGGTGGCGGCATGCACGACTGGGGTGGGAATACCCACGTCGTGCGCTACTGCGACGTGTACGACAACTGGCCGGACGACTTCAGCGGCATGACCGATCCCACGGGCGTGGACGGCAACCTGGACCTCGATCCCCTCTTCATGGACCTCACGTCCACCGATCCCCTCGAGTGGAACCTGCACCTGTCGCCCTACTCGCCGCTGGTGGACGCCGGGGATCCGGTGTCCCTGGACCCCGACGGCTCGCGCTCCGACATGGGCGCCTACGCCGGCCCGGACGCCGACTCGTGGGACCTCGATCGGGACGGCTACCCCGAGTGGTGGCTTCCCGGGCCGTACGACGCGGTCACGTCCCCGGGTACGGACTGCCACGACCTCGACGCGCTGCTGTACCCGGGTTCGGGGTGCTGAAGCCGGCTAGGGGCAGTTGAGCTGACCCTGGTTGGGATTCCCCCAGCAGATCAGCGTTCCGTCGGTCTCGAGCCCGCAGGTGTGGGAGTTGCCCAGCGAGACGTGGGCGAAGTCCAGGCCCGGAGGAGAGGCCTGACCGTAGTCGTTCTCACCCCAGCAGACGGCGTCACCGGCCGTGGTCACCCCGCACGCGTGTGACGTGCCCCCCTGGATGAAGCGGAACGTCTCGGCGGGGGGTGAGGCCTCGCCATTGCCGTTGTTGCCCCAGCACTCGGGGGAGCCGTCGGTGCGCACGCCGCAGGCGAAGTAGATGCCGGCGGTGACCTGCGCGAAGGTGCCGCCCGGGGCCTGGCACTGCCCGTACGGATCATCACCCCAGCAGCGCACCTGCCCGGCCGTGGTGAGCCCGCAGTTGAAGTGGTGGCCCGCCTCCACCGTGGCGAAGTCCACGCCGGGCGGCACGTCGAGCTCGCCGTAGTCGTTGCCACCCCAGCAGATCACCTCGTCGTAGAAGGTCAGGCCGCACGTGTGCATCCAGCCTGCGGCGAGCGCGACGAAGTCGGCCCCGGGTGGTGGACTGGCCTGCCCCTCGTCGTCCGCACCCCAGCAGGCCACGCTGCCGTCGGTGCGCACGGCGCAGCAGTGCATCTTGCCGCAGCTGACCGCGGTGTAGCTGCCCTTGGCCGGGCAGTCGATCTGACCGTCGCCGTCGCG
>CAZLEO010000541.1:0-2691 GCA_964558555.1 uncultured Rickettsiales bacterium
ACCGTCGACCTCCCAACCGTCGACCTCCCAACCGTCGACCTCCCAACCGTCGACCTCCCAACCGTCGACCCAAACCGTCGACTGTCGACTGTCGACTGTCGACCGTCCCCTTGACCCCTCCCCACAGACCCTGGTCTAAACGAACCATGGCCGCAGGAACCGCCATCCTCGCCTTGCTCGTCGTCGCCGTGACGGTGGCCATCGTCGTTCGACGCGTGAAGCTGCCCTACACCGTGGCGCTCGTGGCCACCGGCGTGGCCCTGGGCGCGGTCCGGCCGCTGGTGCCCGGGCTGGACGTGCTGTTCGGCATCCACCTCGGCCCGGACCTGCTGTTCGCGGTGCTGCTGCCCGGCCTGCTGTACGAGGCCGCCTTCCACATCTCCCTGTCGGACCTGCTGCGCAACTGGCGAACCATCGCCCTGCTGGCGGTGCCCGGGGTGCTGCTGTCCACGGCGGTGACCGGGCTGGGGGTGTGGGCCGGGCTGGGCGCGGTGGGCATGGCGACGCCGTTCCTGGTGGCCCTGCTGTTCGGCGCGTTGATCAGCGCCACCGACCCCATCAGCGTGCTGGCCATGCTCAAGGAGCTCGGCGTGAGCCGGCGGCTGCGCATCGCCATGGAGGGGGAGAGCCTGCTCAACGACGGGCTGGCCGTGGTGGTGTTCGCGGCCATCCTCGGCCTGATCGGGCTGGGCCACGGCGGACACGAGGACGTGGACGCCGCGTGGGTGGCGCGGCTGCTGCTGTGGGAGGTGGGGGTGGGCATCGCCGTGGGCGTGGGCCTGGGCGCCATCCAGTCCTTCGTCACCTCCCGCGTGGACGACCACCTCGTCGAGATCACCATGACGGTGCTGGTGGCCTTCGGGTCCTACCTCGCCGCGGATCACCTGCACGCCTCGGGGGTGCTGGCGGTGGTGGCGGCGGGCCTGTGCAGCGGCAACTACGGCGGCCGCCACGGCATGTCGCCCACCACCCGCGTCGCCGTGATCTCCCTGTGGGAGTTCGTCACCTTCGTGGCCAACTCCATGGTCTTCTTGCTCATCGGGCTCGAGGTGGACCTGGTCCGCCTCGCCTCCCGCGCCCACCTCGTGCTGGGCGCCTGGATCGTGGTCCTGGCCGCGCGCGCCGTGGCCATCTGGGGGCTCGCCCCGCTGCTGTCCCATACGCGAGAGAAGCTCCCGACGGCGTGGAGGCCCGTGCTGTGGTGGGGCGGCCTGCACGGAGCGCTGTCCATGGTGCTGGCCATCTCCCTGCCGCCGGACTACGTGCACCGCGAGCTCATCATCGACCTCACCTTCGGCACGGTGCTGCTGTGCATCCTCGTTCAGGGCCTCACCATCAAGCCGCTGCTGCGCCGGCTAGGCATCGGCGGCGCCGACCCGGTCCGGGTCGAGGGCGAGCTGTTGCGCGGTCGACTGCTCGCCGGCCGCGCCGCGCTGGTGGAGCTGGAGCGGCAGCACGAGGAGGGACGCCTCGACGCCCAGCTCACCGAGTCGTTGCGCGACGAGTTGAATCAGGGAATCGAGGAGGCCGAACAGGGGATCGAGGCGCTGGCCAGCCACCACGCCGACCAGCTCCAGCAGGAGTTCCTGCACGCCCGCCGCAACCTGCTCATGACCGAGCGCGACGCCCTGCTCCACGCCAACCTCTCCGGCGTCATCAGCGACGATGCGCTCGACAGGCTGCTGCGCGAGGTGGACGAGCGGCTGGACGCGCTGGAGGAACACCAGGAGTAGAGGCGTGGCTTCCCTCGGCCGGCGAAGCGTGCTATTCCGCCGTCCATGATGCGTACATCTCTACTGGTGATCGTCCTGTCCCTCCTCCTCGCGGCCTGCGGCAACGGCGTCGAGGACTCAACCTCCACCGGCGAGGACATCCCCGCCGCGGGCGACGCGGAACCCCCCGCCGCCGATCCCAAGGTCACCGCCACGGTGCAGAAGGTCGCCGACTCCGAGAACACGGACATCCCCGCTCCGGACGACGTGGCCGCGGCCCCCGCCGACGCCCAGCGCACCGCGTCCGGGCTCGCCTACAAGGTGCTGCAGGCCGGCGGCGGCACCGAGCACCCCGCAGCCTCGGACACGGTCGAGGTGCACTACACGGGCTGGATGATCGACGGCAAGATGTTCGACAGCTCGGTGCAGCGCGGTCAGACCGCCAAGTTCCCCCTCAACATGGTCATCCCCGGCTGGACCGAGGGCGTGCAGCTGATGGTGGTGGGTGAGAAGGCCCGCTTCTGGATCCCCGCGGACCAGGCCTACGGTGCGACCCCCCGCCGGCCCGGCGCCCCGGCCGGCGACCTGACCTTCGACATCGAGCTGCTGGCCATCCAGGCCGCGCCCAAGGCCCCCGAGGACGTGGCCGCGGCCCCGGCCAGCGCCACCAAGACCGAGTCCGGGCTCGCCTACCGCGTGCTCAGCCCCGGGACCGGCTCGAAGAAGCCCGTTCCCACTGACCGCGTCACGGTCCACTACTCGGGCTGGACCACCGACGGCAAGATGTTCGACAGCTCGGTCAGCCGCGGCGAGCCCGCCACGTTCCCGCTCAACGGCGTCATCGCCGGCTGGACCGAGGGCGTCGCGCTGATGACCGTCGGCGAGAAGACCCGCTTCTGGATCCCCGCCGACCTGGCCTACGGCGAGACCCCCCCCCCCCCCCGCCCCCCCCCCCGCCAGCTCCTCTTAGACCACCACC
>CAZLEO010000542.1:0-2632 GCA_964558555.1 uncultured Rickettsiales bacterium
GGGGGGGGGGGGGGGGGGGGGGGCGGGCCCCCCCCCCCCCCCCGCCGGGGGGGGGGGGGGCCCCCGCGCCCCCGCCCCCCCCCCCGGCGCGGCCGGGCTCACCGGCGCCATCGACGGCAACAGCTACGTGCCCGGCGCCGTGGCGTGCAACCTCACCTCCACCGGCGCGGCGCCATCCAACTTCTTCTGCGACGAGACCGGCACCGTGTGCCCCGCGAGCGAGAGCCAGACCTCCATCGCCCGCTTCGTCCGGGCCGGCGCCACCGCGGCCCATGGCACCGTGGCCGAGCCGCTGAACAACGTGTTCCCCAACGCCGGGCTGCTGCTGCACTACGCCTTCGGCTACAACCTCGCCGAGAGCTTCCTGTTCAACCAGCGGTACGTGTACTGGCAGAACCTGCTGCTGGGCGATCCCCTGACCACACCGTACGCCGAGCGTCCCGTGGTCACCCTCACCTCGGACGCGGTGCCCCAGGGGGGGGAACTCGAGGTCGTCGCCGAGCACCCCGACGGCATCGCCTCCATGCGCCTGTACGCGGACGGGGTCCTCGTCGCCGAGGAAGAGGGGGAGACCCTGGCGTGGCTGGTGGACGCGGACGTGGACAGCCAGTGGGACCTGCTGGCCGTGGCGGTGGCCGCCAACGTGGAGCTGTCGCTGCCCGGCTGGCCCGAGGACGTACAGCTGCCGCAGCCCGACGTCCAGGGCTGGATTGCCGGGACGCTGACCGTCCTGGAATCCCTCCCCGGGGATGATGACGACGACGACAGCTCCGGCGACGACGACGACACCACCGCCGCGGACGACGACGACGACACCGACGACGACGACACGGGCGCGCCGGACGACGCCGGGGGCTGCGACTGCCACGTGTCGCAGGGATCTGCTGCGCACCCTGTTCTGGCCGTGCTCGCGCTGCTCGCGCTGGCTCGCCGCAGGTCATCTCCAGGCGGTCGGTAGGCTTTCCCGGGTTGCACGCTACAATGCCCCCCATGCTCCGCCTGCAGCCCCGGATCGCCGTCGCCCTCGCGCTGGTTCTCGCGTGCGCGCTCGGCTGCAGCGACGACGGCGACGGCCCCCTCCCCGGCGACCCCGCCATCGTCGATGTGGAGTTCTGGGCGCCGTGGCACAACGAGCTGGCCACCTGGGTGCGCTGGGACACCGACGAGCCCGCCACCTCCCGCGTGGAGTTCGGCGAGACCGATCAGTACGAGTACTTCGTGGACGAGGACGAGCTGGACCAGGAGCACGAGGTGCTGGTGTTCGGCATGCGCCCCGACCGCACCTACCACATGCAGGTGATCTCCGAGACCGAGGACGGCGAGGAGCTGCTGTCGGGCGACCTCACCTACCAGACCGGCACCGTGCCCTTCGACACCCTGCGCACCGAGGTGACCCACCGACAGACCAAGTTCATCTCCCCGGGCTGGACCCTGGCCAACCTCTCGCTGGGCACCGAGATCGACAACGTCGCGGTCGTCATCTACGACGACGAGGGGGAGGTGGTCTGGTACTACACCATCCCCGGCGAGGAGGCCCGCGCCGACATCGAGGCCTCCCTGGCGGACAACGGCAACGTGGTCATCGGCGGCGCGGTCGCGGCCAACCTGCGCCCGGTCGAGGTGGACATGACCGGCACCATCCAGTGGGCCGGGCCCGAGCAGACCGACTCCGAGCTCGCCATCGGCGGCATGCACCACACCTTCAAGAAGCTGCCCAACGGCAACTACGTCACCATGTTCTTCGACTTCTCCAGCGGCCTCGTCGACGTCATCGAGGAGTTCGATCCCGACCTCGAAGAGGTGTGGACCTGGAACACCTACGACTACCTGCCGGACCCCGAGACCCCCTACCCCCAGGGCAACGACGTGCAGGTGGACCTCGACGACGACGCCGTCTACTACAACGCCCACGTGGAGGGGTGCCTGTACAAGATCGACCGCGCAGACGGCCACGTCATCTGGCAGTTCGGCAAGGACAAGGACTTCAAGATGGTGGACTTCGCCGAGGGGGACTGGTTCCTGCGCGCCCACGCCCCCCACGTCCTCGACGACGGCCACCTGTTGTTCTACGACAACGGCACGTCGGGGCGCGGCTACTCCCGCGCCGTCGAGTACGAGGTCGACCACGAGACCCACACCACCCGCCGGGTCTGGCAGTACCCCGACGAGGGGAACGACGACGTCTGGTACAACCGCATCTGGGGCGAGGCCGACCGCCTCACCAACGGCAACACGCTGATCACGGCGGGATCGTGCGATCCCGACGACGATCCCGCCCGCATCTTCGAGGTCATGCCCGACGGCACCAAGGTCTGGGAGATGTGGCTGGACTCCTCGGACAAGGGCGAGTGCGCGGGGACGTACAGGGCGGAGCGGATCCCTATCCTCGTCGGCGTGCTCTGAGCGCCGCGGCCGCCGCCAGCAGCCCCAACCACCCCACCGGGGCGCCGTCGCCCCCCACCTCGCACGAACAATCCACCCCACCCCCACCGTCCGCCGAGTCGTCGTCGTCCCCCGCGTCGGCCCCGCACTCGTCGTCGTACTGATCCGCCGTCCCGTCGCAGTCGTCGTCGACGCCGTTGGCGCAGTCCTCGGCCGCGTCCGGGTGGATCATCGGGTCGGTGTCGTTGCA
>CAZLEO010000543.1:0-2630 GCA_964558555.1 uncultured Rickettsiales bacterium
CGAAGGTCGCCGCGCTGATGGCCACCAGGTCCTTGACCATCTCCACCTCTTTTCCCTCGTTGAGGTTGATCACCGAGGAGCCGATCACGGCCAGCCGGTCCTGGCCGCAGCTCTTGATCAGCTTCAACGGCGCAAAGTTCTTCACAGCTGCGGGGAGCTTGATCTGCCTGGTCACCCTGGCACTCTTCCCGTCGATGAGGATCAAGGGGTCCTTCTTGAGCCCATTCCAGAAGAGCAAGGTGTTGGTGACGTCATCCACGGCCAGCAGGTGCGGCGCGCGCTCACCCAGCTCCAGGATATCGCGCGCCACCTTGCCAGTGCCCAGGTCCACCACTGACAGGCGGCTCATTCCTCTCTTGCGGGGCCGTTGCCAGTTGACCACGAACGCCTTCATGTTGGTGAAGTCGGGCGCGACCTTGGCCACATGGGCGGTGGTGGCCGCCTTGATCCAGCCATCCTGTTTGGAGGAGAGCTTCTGCTTCTGCTTCTTTCTCAGGCACCGGCGCGGCACGGATCCGCGCTTGACCCGCTTGATCTTCCGCCCCCTCACCAGCTTGATATAGGCGGGCTTTGTGTTGCTGGCGTGGACCTTCAAATAGTCGCACTCCCCCAGGCGCTCCAGGCCCACGGCAGCATCCAGGGGGAGCTTGTGCCGCCCCAGCTCCTTGAGCCCCGGCAGCTTGAGCCGATGCAGGGTCAGGTTGGGCACATCGGGGCGGTCAATACCCCGGTGCACGATGATCCGCTCTGACCTGGCCGCCCCTGGCAAAAGGAGCAGCGCCCCGACGGCGAACACGACGCCAACGATCCCGGTCAACCTCATCGTTCCTCCCTGGTACTCTTGTCCAAATGGTATCCCTGGATGATACGCTGATGGCCCAGAATATGGAGGGGACAGTGCGCCACCAAACCAGAAATTGCCTCCCACCGGCTCGCGCCGCCACCGCCATTCTATTCATCGCCGCGCTGAGCTTCACAGGCTGCGCGCCGAAGGATCGGGCCACGGCCGACGCCTGGCTCCAGACCGTGGCCGGCGCCTCCACCCATAACGTCGAGGGGCGGTGGATTGGTCCGAACAAGGGGTACGGCATCTTGGGGCAGCAGCCGTTCGGCTCCATCACCCTGGCCCAGGACGGCAACAGGCTCATTGGGCAGATGCCCGACCACGAGCTCATGGGAGCGGTGAGCGGCAAGTCGGTGCGCCTTGTAGGCGTGCTTCGGGGCGAGGTGCACTACACCTTCCACCTGACCCTGAGCCCCACGCTGAAGCCGCCCACCATGCTGGGCCGGATATGTTACGGCTACCACCCAAACCCAAACAACAGCGGCGACTGCAACGGGATAGAGTTCCGGAAGAGGAGGTGATCCACATCCGCGTTGCGCCCCTCGCGCTGCTCCTGTCCCTCATGGTCCCCCTGGCCTGCCAGCCGGAGGAGGAGGAGGCCCAGAGCAATCATGATCCTGTGATCCGCGCCGAGGATGGCGTGTTGCTTGACCGACAGGGCAGGCAGGTCCTGTTGCGCGGGCTCAACGCCAGAGTCAACGGGCTCTTCGACGTCACCTTCGACGACGGCCGGGTGGCCCTGGAGGAGATCCCCACCTTCACCGGTGAGGACTGCAAGTTCATGGCAGCGGAGCTGGGCTTCAACCTGCTGCGCCTGCCGGTGAACTGGAGCGGCGTCGAGCCCAGGAAGGGCCAGTACAATCAGGCGTACCTGAAGAAGGCCGAGCAGCTGATCACCGCGTGCCACCCCCACGGGATCTTCACCATCGTGGACCTGCACCAGGACGCCTGGTCCAAGGAGATCGGCGAGGACGGCGCGCCCCTGTGGGCCATCGTCCCGCCGCCCACCAAGCTGCTGCAGGGGCCGCTCAAGGACCTGGACCAGCGCCGCCTCAGCAGCCAGGTGCTGGCTGCCTTCGCCTCATTCTTCGACAACAAGCAAGGGCTCCAGGACGCCTATTCCGCCATGGCGGTGACCCTGGCCCGCGCCCTGGCGCACCTGCCCGGGTTCGTGGGGCTGGAGTTGATGAACGAGCCGGTGCTCTTCGGCGGTGACCACAAGCTCGACGCGTTCCACCGCAAGGTGGGCGAGGCCCTGCGCGAGGCGCTGCCAGGGCTGAGCATCTACTTCGAGCCCAACAGCCTGCGCAACATGACTGACGACGCGCCGGTGAGAACCCCCTACCCCCTGAAGAACAGCGTCTACGCCCCCCACATCTATACCGGGGTCTTCACCGGGAACTGGAAGAGCGGCGATGTGGCGCGGATCCGGTCCAGCGTGCAGAAGGCCCAGAAAGAGGCCGCGGCCCACAAGGCGCCCCTCTGGATCGGCGAGTTCGGAAACGACCCGGGCAAGGCCCTGGGCCGGGAATGGATCACCGCGGCGCTCTCCCTGTTCGACGAGGCGCGGGCGTCCTGGGCCTTCTGGCTCTACGAGGAGCACTCCCAGGGGAGCTGGGGCTTCTTCGACACCGGGGCCGGCCACACCCGCGGCAAGCTGCGCAAGGACCTGGTGAAGATCATGGCGCGCCCCTTCCCGGCGCGGCTGGCGGGGAGGCTCAAGAGCATGGCCTGGGACGCGGCCAGCCGCACCTTGACCGTGAAGATGGAGCGGCCGCTCAAGGTC
>CAZLEO010000544.1:0-2623 GCA_964558555.1 uncultured Rickettsiales bacterium
GGTCCTGGGGGACTGCAACGACGGCGACGCCGCCGTCTACCCCCTCAACACGGAGATCGAGGACGGCATGGACAAGGACTGCGACGGCTGGGTCGACGAAGGCACCGACAGCTTCGACGACGACGGCGACGGCTACTCCGAGAACGGCGGCGACTGCGACGACGGCGCCACCGCCATCAACCCCGGCGCCCCCGACCTCACCGTCAACGGCGTCGACGAGAACTGCGACGGTATCGACGGCCTCCCGTAAAGCCCGATAGCCCCCCTCCCCTCCCTCCCCCAACCGTCGACCTCCCCAACCGTCGACCCAAACCGTCGACCGTCGACTGTCGACCGTCGACCCTCCCCTTACTACTTCTTTACCGCCCCCCACGCGCGATGCTAGCGTGTCCCTGGGAGCCTAGGATCAAAATCACGGGTACGGGGTGACGACATGACCACCAACAAACGCCTCCTGCTGGGATGGGCCGCGGCCGTGCTGCTGCTGGCCCAGGCGCCGGCATCGGCCCAGGACATCCTGATCATCCAGGACAACAACCCCTGGGGCTACAGCTACTGGTACGACCACCTGGCGAACCTGGGCTACGGCTACGACCAGGTGGGCTCCAGCTCCATCGCCACGGTGGACCTGAGCTCGTACGACATCGTCATCGTGCCCAGCCAGCAGCCCACGAACTTCAACAGCACGATGAACTCGTACATGTACCGTTTCGAGGACTACCTCAACGGGCAGGGCTGTCTGATCCTGATGCTGGCCACGTACTTCGCGTACACCCCCATCTCGACGTTGCCCTACGGCGCGCAGGGCTACCACGGGTACGGGTACTACAGCTATTACGCGTACAACGTGAACCCCAGTCACCCGGTCATGGCCGGGGTGGCGGCGAACATCTACTCCAACTACGCGTCCCACGGCCACATGGACAACTACGGCAGCGCCACCGAGCTGACCATCGACGACTACAACGAGACCTGCTCCTACGTCTCGGTCAGCGGCGCCAGCGGCCACTACGTCAGCCAGCTGACCATCGAGTGGGCCAACTCGTACCCCATGGCCTCCATCGGCCCCAACATGATCAACTACTGCCTCACCGGCCTGTGCGCGGACGACGACGGCGACGGCCACTCCGACATCAGCTGCGGGGGCGACGACTGCGACGACGCCAACCCGCTGGTGTACCCCGGCGCCACCGAGCTGTGCGACGGCATCGACAACGACTGCGACGGTGCCATCGACGAGCTGCCCGACAACGACGGCGACGGGTTCTCCGAGTGCGACGACTGCGACGACACCAACGTGGACGTGTACCCGGGGGCTCCGGAGATCTGCGACGGCATCCAGGACAACGACTGCGACGGCGTGGCCGATCCCTTCGAGGTGGACAACGACATCGACGGGTACACCGAGTGCGAGGACGACTGCGACGACTACGATCCCACCGCCTACCCCGGCGGCCTCGAGGTCTGCGACGGCGCGGACAACGACTGCAACGGCATCGTCGATGACGTGGACCTCGACCTCGACGGCTTCTTCTCCGGCGACTGCGGCGGCGACGACTGCGACGACACCGACCCGCTGATCAACCCCGACGCCGAGGAGATCCCCTACAACGGCATCGACGAGGACTGCACCGGCGACGACCTCATGGACGTGGACGGCGACGGCTTCGACGCCTGGTTCATGGGCGGCGACGACTGCAACGACATGGACGCTGCGGTGAACCCCGCGGGCATCGAGATCTGCAACGGCGTGGACGACGACTGCGACGCGGTGGTGGACGAGGGCACCGAGTGCGCCGACGACGACGGTGACGGCTTCACCGAGCAGGGCGGCGACTGTGACGACGCCGACCCGGCCATGCACCCCGGCGCGGTGGAGGTCTGCGACTACGCGGACCAGGACTGCGACGGCGTGGTGGACGAGGAGACCGAGTGTTACGACGACGACGGCGACGGCTGGACCGAGCAGGACGGCGACTGCAACGACGCCGACGCGGCGGTCTTCCCCGGCGCGCTGGAGATCTGCGACGGCGTGGACAACGACTGCAACCCGGCCACGGACGTGGACGCGGGCACGGACTGCTTCGACGACGACGGTGACGGCTACGCCGAGGGCGGCGGCGACTGCGACGACGCCAACCCCGACGCCTACCCGGGCGCGCCCGAGGTCTGCGACGGCCTGGACAACGACTGCGACGAGGCCACCGCGATCGACGAGGGCACCGAGTGCTTCGACGACGACGGCGACGGCTGGACCGAGCTCGAGGGCGACTGCAACGACGCGGACGCCGACGTCTTCCCGGGCAACCCCGAGGTGGAGGACGGCGTCGACAACGACTGCGACGGTGTGGTGGACGACGGCGTGCACGCCACCGACGACGACGGCGACGGCTACACCGAAGATGGCGACGACTGCGACGACACCAACCCCGAGATCTACCCCGGCGCGCCCGAGCAGTGCGACGGCCTGGACAACGACTGCGATCCGCTGACCGACATCGACGAGGGCACCGAGTGTTACGACGACGACGGCGACGGGGTGTCCGAGAACGGCGGCGACTGCGACGACGCGGACGACAACGACTGCCCGGGAAACGAGGAAGAGCTCGACGGCGAGGACAAC
>CAZLEO010000545.1:0-2613 GCA_964558555.1 uncultured Rickettsiales bacterium
GCAGTCGTAGGCCATGAAGGCGTTGACCAGGCCGGTGAGGAACTTCACGCCGGAGCGGACCTGGCTGGGCGCGAGGCCGAGCTTGTAGCACAGGTTCTGCGCCTGGAAGGGGCAGAAGCCGGTGACCGGGTCGATCCACTCCTTGAAGATGAGCTCCGGGGTCTCGGCGGCGACCTTCTCGATCTCCATGCCGCCCTCGGTGGAGGCCATCACGCAGACACGCTCGGCCGCGCGATCGAGGACCAGGCCCACGTACAGCTCACGGTCGATGGCGCAGCCCTTCTCCACGAGGATACGTCCGACCTCACCGCCACCCACGGCCTTGTTCTGGTGGGTGACCAGGATGTTGCCGAGCATGGTCTTGGCTGCGGCCTCGACCTCGCCGACGCCCTTGCAGATCACGACGCCGTGACCCAGCGGGTTGTCCGCGTCCTCGGCGCTGCTGGGGACCGTGCCCGGGGCGTACAGCTTGCCCTTGCCGCGTCCGCCGGCGTGGATCTGGCATTTGACCGCCCAGACCTCGCCGCCGAGCTCCTTCGCGTTCGCCACGGCCTCCTCGACCGAGAACGCGACCTTGCCCTGGGCAACCGCGACCCCGAACTTGGCCAGGATCTGCTTGCCCTGATATTCGTGGACCTTCATCCGCGTCTCCTTTCCTCCGGCCCGCGCTGAATAAGGCGCGCGTGGCCGTTTGTTCCTCTTTTGAGAAGGTCGTGAATAATACTCCCCTGCGGCGTTTCGTGCAGCCCTGCAGTTCAATTTATTCGCGCGCGAGGGGGCAGCCCTCAGCCGATCTCGACGATGCCGGACTGGTGCAACGTGAACAGGGCCCTGAAGAGGGTGCGTCGGTCCACCTGGTAGCGGCGCAGGAGGCCGGACAGGGAGGTGCCGTCGCGAACGCGGGAGAGGACCTCGTGCTCGACCTTGTACAGGGCCGCGTCGAGCTCGGGGGGCAGATCGGGGATGGCCACGCGCATGGAACGCCCGCCCGATGTGAGCAGCAGCCGGCCGATCTGCCGGTCGCCGCGCACGTCGTGGGCCGCGTCCACCAGGGCCGTGGCCAGCTCCACACCGCGCCCCCGCCCCTGGGTCAGCGGTTCGGCCAGGACCCACATCTCGTCCCACTCCATGGGGATGGCCAGGAAGCGCCGCAGCTCGCGGCGTTGCAGCGCCAGGACGCCGCGGGCGTCGATCAAACCCGCCTCGATGAGGCCGCGCCAGGGGCCCACGCGGAGCTCGGCGTCGCCGTCCACGCCGGGCACGAGCTCGACGGGATCGCCGGCGAGGGGGTGGAAGCGGACGGCCCGGGTGATGCGGCCGCCGCACAGGTCGAGGGAGACCACCTGCTGCTTGAGCCACAACGTCACGCGCCACGCGCCGTCGCCGAGGCTTCGCAGGGAGGGCCCCAGCTGGAGAACGGCGGCGCCGCGCGCCTCGGCCCGCGAGGCCGTCGACCACAGCTCCGCGGCCGGCCGCCAGTACTGTCCCGGTGCGCACACCAGGACGGCCGCGTCACGGGTCTGCGCGGCGCGTTGCTCGACCGCGTCGGCCTCCTCGGGTCCGTACAGCCGGCCGCCGGAGAAGCTGAACCAGCTGCTGGCCAGCCCCGCGGCCATGCCGGGCATGGACGGCAGGTCCACCGGCGCGGTGACGATGCGGCCGCTCTCGGTGGAGGCCCCCTCCAGCTGGCGCACGAAGTCGCCCAGGTCGTGGGGGGAGACGCCGCCCCAGCGCCGCAGCAGCAGCTCCTGGACCTCCCGTAGCTGGGCCTCGCAGTCGGGCCATCGTCGCCGCGGATCGCGGTCGAGCCCCCGCACCAGGATCGCGCCCCCGTCGGCCAGCGACAGGTATTGCGGGACCACCCGGGTCGGATCGAAGTCGCGCCAGAACCGCAGCGCCTCGTCCGCGGTCTCGGCCCGCACCAGGGGTCGCCCGGCCAGCGCCTCGAAGATCACCAGGTTGAGCGAGAACAGATCCGACGCCGGGCCCGACTGCCCCTGGCCCAGCGTCTCGGGGGCCATGTACGGCACCTTGCCCAGCGCCACCCCCTCGCGCGCGGGAAAGCTCGACAGCACCGACCGCGCCGCGCCGAAGTCGCTGAGCTTGACCGCGCCGTGGCGGTCCACGAGCACGTTCTCGGGGCTGATGTCCCGGTGGACCAGCTGCAGGTGCAGCCCGTCGCTGCTGCGCGCGTTGTGCGCGTGATCCAGCGCCCTGAGCAGCTCCACGGCCACGTACAGCGCCAGGCGCGCGAACAGCCGTCCGCCGCTGCGCGAGCCCGCCGCCAGAACCCACCGCAGGTCTCTCCCCCCCACGTACTCCATGGCCATGAAGTACTCGCCGTCGGTGTGGCCCACGTCGAACACGGAGACCACGTTGGGGTGGTCCAGCAGCAGGTTGATGCGCGCCTCGTCGAGGAACATGGCCACCATCTGCGGCTGCTGCGCCAGGTCCGGCAGCAGCCGCTTGACCACACAGGTCCGCTCCACCTCGGCGGCCTGCTGGTAGCGCGCCAGGTACAGCTCGCTCATGCCACCCGTACCGATGCGGCGGGTCAGCTCGTACCGGCCGAGGCGGACGGGGCGCTTGGGGGCCATGGGACCAAGGTACCAC
>CAZLEO010000546.1:0-2518 GCA_964558555.1 uncultured Rickettsiales bacterium
CTGTTCGGCTCGGTCTGACGTGGGACTCTCCGCTGTCCCATTGGCTGAAGTGCCTGCGAATAGGAGAAACAACGTGCAGTTGCACGGTGTGCTTCGGGTTCGAGAGGACTGGCTGGGGTGCAGGCGGTGGGGATCCGAAGGCATGAGGGGCTCTCGGTGGCGGGCAGACCGCAGCCGAGGGGCACCAGCAGGACAAGGAGTCTGTTCCTCTGGGGGCTGAGGGGAACCGATACCCTGGGGTAGTGCTGTTTCTGTCCTTCCGGCGGGACCGGGGCTGAGGTTCGAGCCTGCCCGCCGCGATGCGGCGAGGGGGAAGCTCGCATCGACTGAACCCTTGATGCCTCATCAGACCGGTTGGGTTCCGGCCTATGCCGCGCTCTTCCATGAAGAAGGCTCAAGGAATCTGCGTCCAGAAGACCCGTGCTGTCCGTAGATTCCCGTTCAACCCTAACCGTGGGTTCGGCTCTCAAACTCCTCAAGCACCATAGCGAGCATCGTCATCATGTCGCTGGGGAAGCCGCTGTACCACTCCTCTACATCTTCCGTCAGGCTTGCCACGATCAACCGCCGGTGCTGCATCATCAAATCCTCGTGGGCGGAGAGCCAGTCGTACAGGCTGTCCTGCGGCAACATTGCGACCATGATGAGGCACTCGGCGATGAGATCCATGACTTCATGTCGGTCTCCTCCTGACAGGAGCTCGACAGGATTCCAGTTCACCGGGACACTGTTGAGTATCGACAGAATGAGGCCAGACCAGAAGAGGAGATAGCGATCTGCCAGTTCAGCATCGCGCTCGAGCAAAGGCCTTACGTAGGACTCTGTGAGCGGCACATCATCGCACTCAGTGGGCACCCAGTCGCGTGGTGAGGTGGTGCTCACCGACAACCCACCGTGCTCATCGGCATCGAGGAAGCGGACGATGGTTGCAATCAGTCGAGTTGTGTCCGCCCATTGAGAGTCCTCCGACATCGCGATGGGTTCCAGAGCACGCAGGCGCGTCAGGACTTCTCTGGACGAAGGACTCCTGCCAGTAGGTGGTTCGAAGGCTTCCCCATTCCACCAAGCATCCCGCCACAACCGCGCGACGGCTTCCCTTGCTGTCAACTTGTACCGTTGGAGGAAGGACTTGAGCTTTCTCTCGTCGGCAGGCAGCCAGTCCCAACTCATGTTCGGCCAAAGCGCCCAATGATCGTGCACAGCATCGAACAGCGCGCCCTCAATCATGAAGGCATCTTTCCACTCGCTGTCCCCTTCCTTGCAAAACATGGCGGTCGTCGGGTCCAGCACTCCATCCAGCAGACTCCGGATTTCTTCCGCTGTTCGCGGCTTTCCCCGCCCTTCCTCCAACTGCGGATGGTGGAACCACCATTTTGGCGGTTCCACCACATTCGGCAGGCCCACTGGCCTAGTTCCCCGGTCTGGTTGGATAGGAGCGTCGACCGCAGCGGCGATGGTGGTGGCAGCGGCGGCATTGTCGGGGCCCACACCGAGGGCGGGACTGGTGGAGTTTCCGCCATTGCTTCGGGCCAAATAGGCGTCCATCTCGTTAGTTGTAGCCAACCTCTCAAAAGCCACTCTGGCCCCCTTTAGGTACTCGATGACCTTTTCCCTCATCGACTCGTCGATCATGTAGTGTCCGATGTTGACGTATCCGCCAGGGGCTTCCTCATCTTTGTTGTAGACGCGGAAGCCGGACAGTGAAGAGCGCTTGCCGACCTCCCGCATCACGTTCTTCTCCACAGTGTGGGTGTTGTTCAAGACCCTGACGGGCCGAACACCGTGGTTGCCGGCCTGTGTCACGACAAGTGCCATCTCACCGAACGAGTTGGGGAGGGCGACGAGGAAGTCCCTATGAAAATACCCAGCCCTACTGAACCAGAAACACGGAATGAAGGTCATACCGGTACTGCGCTTGGAGGGGGTGGGGCCAGCGGGAGTCGGGACTATGCCAGCAGTCCTGACCGCCATCCGCTCTCTGAACAACTCTTGTTCTGTGATTTCGAGCGAGCGAGCTGAAGTGGACAGAGTGGCGTGGCCTGGACGACCGATTCTCCGCCCATAACTCCGCGCCGCATTGGCTTTCTGACGATACACCGTGAGCTCCAGGAGCACACTTCCTGCGTACTCCTTCATATGAGCGACCAAGGTGCTCTTTCCTGACGACGACGGCCCGTAGTCCGCGTTTCGATCATGCACCTGAACTTGGAGAGTCTCTCCCTCTCGGGACCAGGAGCAGCCGTACGCGCGGTCGGTTCCGGGACGGAAATCGGGTACGAAAGCATTGAACTGGATGGTAAGCCCTTCCTCGTCCAGTCGAGCCTTCAGGTGTGCCACAGTCACGGATTTTCTAGTGTTCGACCGACCGAGCCTGGCGTTCACATCACGTACTACGATGGTGAGTTCGCCATCATCGATGAGTTCAGCATTCCTTGCAGCCACGTATTCTCCTTCTCACGATAGCATCCGTGTCCAGTTAGCCCGGTATCAGGCGAAGGACGGTAAAAAGTAGCGGGTC
>CAZLEO010000547.1:0-2510 GCA_964558555.1 uncultured Rickettsiales bacterium
CGTGCCCCAACGCCATTAGTTCGTGCTGGAAGGCATCCAGCGGCTCCGGCGCCTTTGGGCGACCATCGGTTCGCCTTGCGACGACGTCCCCAACGATTGGCATCAGCTCGCCCAGAAGTGGTCGAAGAAGGATGTCCATGGCTTGTGCATGTTCGAGCGCTTTCCTCACTGGGCACCAGTCCACGCCACGTCGGGTGGGGTGTAGGAGTCCGTCCTTCTCCTGGAGGTGTCCCCCGAGCTCGAACACTGCGATCGCCACCTCGACCTCGTGAAGATCAATTCCCTGGTCTCGGGCGTCGGCGAGCAGTGTGTCGCGGCCGATCTGTGCCGCCTCCAAGCCGACCTCTCTCGCACGCCCCTGAAAGCCCGACTGAACGAGCTCGAAAGCACCGGGATCGCGGAAATCGGGGTCGCGGCGCTGTGTGAACGAAGCGACGTCGGTGCAATCCGGCACGCGTCTCGCGCCATGGCCGTACGCGCGGTCGAGTGGAACATGCTTGAGCGCCTCGCGGAGTTCCCCCGTCAGGTAGCCGTATGTCCGGCCGACCTCCGCCAGCTCGCCGAGTGTCAGCCCTGGCGCCGCGGGATCCGCGTAGATGCTGGCCTCCAGCGCTGTGGTGATGAAGTTTGTGATCTCGGCCATGCGGAACACACCTATCTTCCGGTTGTCGATGCGACGGCTCGGATCAGGATAGATGATCGCCGCGGCTGCGACTCTCCGAGATGCGCCTCGCGACCAGGGAGGGGGAAACGCCAAGAGCGCGAGCTGCCTTGCGAATGCTGCCGTACTCGGCGTGGGCGCCACGGGCTTGCTCTGCGGTCAGAGACGCACGCGGCCGGCCCAGCGTCACCCCGCGTGCTCGTGCAGCGTCTACGCCGGCCTTGACACGTTCACGGGTCAGGTTCGCCTCCCTCGGCGAGAGGTACGGATCCCGGAAGTGGTCTTCCAGCGCCAGGAGGCTGTGTCGGAGCTGACCGGCCTGCCGCCCATGGAAGCGCTGTGGATGCTGGTCCACCTCGGCTGGTGCCAGCGGCGCCGGGACCAGAGGATGGCTGTTTTGAGGCACCTTCGAGCTGAGAAAGGGAGGTCCGAGCTGCGATGAGGACCTTGGGCCGCCACAAGTATCTGACGCCGGACGAGACGGCCAGGCTCCTCGACCTCCTCGACTGCGAGGCGCTCGTCGCCATTGCACACGGCCATCGGATACCCGCCCGCGACGCACTGCTGGTCCGCTTGGAGATCGTTTGCGGCCCGCGCACATCCGAGGCGAACGTGGCGCCCGGCGTCCTCGTCCATCGCGGGGTAAACGTTGTGGGGTTCCGCTACTGGCGCGATTTCGCTTCCGTGGCTGGCCTGTCGATGGGTATCATTCTCCTTTGACACTGGGAGAAGGAACCACAGCCAAGCCAAACTCAATAGGGGGGATCGTGACACGGCATCATTCGCTCATCCTCAGGATGCACCAGACCTCAATCCACCGAAAGCTCCGCACAGGTGATTCGCTCGCGTGGTTCGCGTTTCTCCTGCTATTGCTCTGGATACCAGATACGGCTGTAGCGCAGCTAGAAGTCGCCGAAGCCGAAGAAGCCGACGAGGTACTCTCAGTCTACACCCGTACGGTCTATCCCGACGGAACCGAAACCGAGGAACTGACGGGCTCAAACGTCGTGACGTTGCGGGATGGGAGTACCTTCGCTGTGGGGGTCAATCACCTCGAAGACCCTGACGGAGGCTCCTACTACATCGTCGGAGATGCCTACCAAGAATCCGAAGATTCTCCGGTCGTGTACCAGGTGCAGCTCGTCCGAGGTGAGGTCGAGGCCCTCTCGGAAGACGAGATCGTGGATGCCTACCTTGAAGGCAAGCCGGACACCTCTCCAGAGGAACTCGCCGCGTTCCAGGACCGGCGAGAGGCGCGGTTCGACGTGCCGGAGCCTTTCCTACGCGTGAACGAATCCGTTTTGGATTGGCTGGAGACGGCCGATGAGGAGGATGTCCTCGACGTCATTGTCACCTTGGAGGAGCAGCCGCCGATAGCGCTTCCTCGACTCCACAACAACCTCCTGGAAGAAGACGTGGTCTTCTGGCTGGATCAAATGGAGGAGCGCCTCGTTGCGATCGAATCGCGCAAAACCGAAATCGAGGTCATTCAGGAACCCTACATCCAGTACCTTGAACAGGCCGGAGGACACCTCATCGATCAGTATTGGATCGTCAACGAGTTCAAGGCAGAGGTCACTCCGCCTGCCCTGTCGCTGCTTATGGAGTATCCCGGGATCTCCAGTGTCTCCGAGCGGGGCGACGCCGAGCCAGCACTGAACCAGGGAGACGAGATCCGCGAGGCTCAGCAGGTCAACCAGTACCTCGATGCCGGTTTCAACGGCGCAATAGGCAGTGGCCGGAACGAGGTCGGTGACATCTACGTCGCCGTCCTGGACCACGGCTTCGATGTAGATCATCCGGCGTGGCGGGACTGGCTGTACAGCAACCCAGCTACTCGCCTTGAGGA